>NZ_JBWJVM010000023.1:0-98829 GCF_056428985.1 Streptomyces sp. CA189
GGCCGGCGACTGGGCCGCGGCCGCCCCCCGGCCGCACCCCGCCACGCCCGGCGAAGACGGCGACGACCTCTGGCCCGCCACGCCCGGCGGCGGCGACGACCTGTGGCCCGCAACGCCCGGCGACGACGACCTCTGGCCCGCAGCCGGGGAAAGGCCCGCCCGGGACGGAGCCGGTGCCGCCCCCCGCCGCGCACCGCGCCTCACCCCCGAAGACGCCCGAGCCATCGCCTCCTGGGACCGAGACCTGGACGCCCTGGAGGGCGAACTCCGCCGAGCCCGCGCAGCCGTCCGCGACGTGGAGCTCCCGCCCGCGCTCTCCGCCAGCCAACTGCTCCGCCTCGCCTCCGACGAGCAGGGCTTCGTACGCGACCTCGCCCGCCCCATGCCCAAGCCCCCGCAGCCCGCCGCCCGCCAGGGCACCCGGTTCCACGCCTGGGTGGAGTCCCGCTTCGAGGAGCTTCCGCTGCCCCACCTCGACGTCCTCGACCCCCTCACCGACCTCCCCGGAGCCCCCACCGGGGACGGCTCCGACCAGGACATCGCCGACGAGGCCGACCTCGACTCCCTCAAGGCGGCCTTCGAGCGCAGCGAGTACGCCGACCGGACCCCGTACCGCATGGAGGTCCCGGTCCAGCTCACCCTCGCCGGCCGGGTGATCCGCGGCCGGATCGACGCCGTGTACCGCACGCCCGCCACCCCGACCGCCCCCGACGGCGGCTACGAGATCGTCGACTGGAAGACCGGCCGCACCACCGAGGCCGACCCCCTCCAGCTGGCCGTCTACCGCCTGGCCTGGGCGGAAGCCACGAACACCCCCCTCTCCGACGTCACCGGCGTCTTCCTCCACGTCCGCAGCGGCCGCGCGATCCGCCCCCGGAACCTCCCCGACCGCGCTCGTCTTGAGCAGATCCTCCAAGGCAAAACGGACACGGAAAGTGACCATCGAACGGACGGCTAGGCTCGTGGCCATGAGCGACACCCCGGCGGACAGCGTCGTCCGCACGTACATCGACACCCACCGCGCCGCCTTCCTCGACGACCTCGCCGACTGGCTCCGCATCCCCTCCGTCTCGGCCCAGCCCGAGCACGCGGACGACGTACGGCGCAGCGCCGACTGGCTGGCCGCGAAGCTCAAGGAGACGGGTTTCCCGTTCACCGAGGTCTGGCCGACCGACGGCGCCCCCGCCGTCTTCGCCGAATGGCCGAGCGCGGACCCCGCCGCCCCCACCGTCCTCGTCTACGGGCACCACGACGTGCAGCCCGCCGCCCTCGCCGACGGCTGGCACACCGACCCGTTCGAGCCGGTGATCAAGGACGGCCGGATGTACGGCCGCGGCGCCGCGGACGACAAGGGCCAGGTCTTCTTCCACACCCTCGGCGTCCGCGCCCACCTCGCCGCGACCGGCGCGTCCGCCCCCGCCGTGCACCTCAAGCTGATCGTCGAGGGCGAGGAGGAGTCCGGTTCCCCGCACTTCCGCGCCCTCGTGGAGCGCGAGGCGGCCCGCCTCGCCGCCGACGTCGTGATCGTCTCCGACACCGGCATGTGGTCCGAGACCACCCCCACCGTCTGCACCGGCATGCGCGGCGTCGCCGACTGCGAGATCGACCTGTTCGGCCCCGACCAGGACATCCACTCGGGTGCCTTCGGCGGCGCCGTGCCGAATCCGGCCACCGTCGCCGCCCGCCTCGTCGCGGCCCTGCACGACGCGGACGAGCGGGTCACGATCCCCGGCTTCTACGACGACATCGCCGAGCTCACCGACGCGGAGCGGGCGCTGATCGCCGAGCTTCCCTTCGACGAGAGCGAGTGGCTCCGTACGGCCAAGTCGTACGCGGCCTCGGGCGAGGCGGGCTACTCCACGCTGGAGCGCGTCTGGGCCCGCCCGACCGCCGAGGTCAACGGCATCGGCGGCGGCTACCAGGGACCCGGCGGCAAGACCATCGTGCCCGCCTCGGCGCACCTGAAGCTGTCGTTCCGCCTGGTCTCCGGGCAGGACCCGTACGAGGTCGAGACGGCCGTCACGGCCTGGGTCGCGGAGCGCGTCCCGGCCGGAATCCGGCATTCCATCACCTTCGGCGCCCCGACCCGGCCGTGCCTGACCCCGCTGGACCACCCGGCGCTGCAGTCGGTCGTACGCGCCATGGGCAGGGCCTTCGGCCAGAAGGTCCGCTTCACCCGCGAGGGCGGCTCCGGGCCGGCGGCCGACCTCCAGGACGTGCTGAACGCCCCCGTGCTCTTCCTCGGGATCTCCGTACCCTCCGACGGCTGGCATTCGCCGAACGAGAAGGTGGAGCTCGACCTGCTCACCAAGGGGGTCGAGACCGCCGCGTACCTCTGGGGCGACCTGGCCGCCCACTGGAAGCCGGCGTCCGCTTGACGACGCCGCACCCGCCACCGCACCCGCCACCGCACACCCGTCCGTCCTGCTGAGCCTGCCTGTGTCCCGCCACCGGGGGAGTTGGAAGTACCTGTGAGCACCCATACCGAGTCCGAGCGCCCGATCTCGCTGGCCGCGCCCAGCGGCATCGACCGCGCCGCGCACCACCGCCTCGACGAGGCGTGGCTCGCCGCTGCGTGGAGCCACCCCAGCACCCGCGTCTTCGTGGTCTCGGGCGGCCAGGTCCTTATCGACGACACCCCCGACGGCGGCACCGCCATCGTGACGACCCCGGCCTTCGAGGCCCCGGTCACCGAGACCCACCGGTACTTCCTGGGGACCGACGAGGACGGCGTACGGTACTTCGCGCTGCAGAAGGACTCGCTGCCCGGCCGCATGGACCAGTCGGCCCGCCCGGCCGGCCTGCGCGAGGCCGGCATGCTGCTCTCCGCGCGGGACGCCGGGCTGATGGTGCACGCGGTGGCGCTGGAGAACTGGCAGCGCATGCACCGCTTCTGCTCCCGCTGCGGCGAGCGCACGGTGGTCGCCGCGGCCGGGCACATCCGCCGCTGCCCGGGCTGCGGGGCCGAGCACTACCCGCGGACCGACCCGGCCGTGATCATGCTGGTCACGGACGACCAGGACCGCGCGCTGCTGGGCCGCCAGGTGCACTGGCCCGAGGGCCGCTTCTCCACCCTCGCGGGGTTCGTCGAACCGGGCGAGTCGATCGAGCAGTCGGTCATCCGCGAGGTGTGGGAGGAGGCGGGCGTCAAGGTCGGCGAGGTCGACTACGTCGCCAGCCAGCCCTGGCCGTTCCCGTACAGCCTGATGCTGGGCTTCACGGCGCGTGCCGTGACCTCCGAGATCACCGTCGACGGCGACGAGATCCAGGAGGCCCGCTGGTTCTCCCGCGACGACCTCCGCACGGCGATCGAGGCCGGCGAGGTCCTCCCCCCGGCGGGCATCTCCATCGCGGCCCGCCTGGTCGAACTCTGGTACGGCAAGCCCCTCCCGAAGCCGGCCACGACCGCCTGACCGGCGGGGTCGGCCCTCTAGGGTGACCTGACGGGGCCGGTGCTCGAAGCCGGCCCGGTCAGGAGGGCGTCAGCGTGTCGGAGTCGGAGTCGGAACCAGAGTCAGAACCGGATACGGCGCACGGACTGGCCGAGGTCCAGCGCGAGCACTGGCAGCGGACCTACGGCGAGCATCCCGGCATGTACGGCGAGGAGCCGTCCGAGCCCGCGGTGCACGCCGCCGGAGTCTTCCTGGCGGCCGGTGCCCGTGAGGTGCTGGAGCTGGGCGCCGGCCACGGCCGTGACGCGCTGTACTTCGCCCGCCGGGGCTTCTCCGTGCTGGCCGCCGACTTCAGCCCGGTGGGCCTGGAACAGCTGCGCGAGGCCGCCGCGGCCCAGGGCACGGCCGGTCGGGTCACCACCACGGCCTGCGATGTCCGCGAGCCCCTGCCGCTCGCGGACGCCTCGGTCGATGCCGTGTTCGCGCACATGCTGCTCTGCATGGCGCTGTCCACCCGGGAGATCCAGGCCCTGGTCGACGAGGTGCGGCGGGTGCTCCGGCCGGGCGGAGCCTTCGTCTACACCGTCCGCCACACCGGGGACGCGCACTACCGGGCCGGTACCGGGCACGGAGACGACATCTGGGAGCACGGCGGCTTCGCCGTCCACTTCTTCCCCCGCGACCTGGTCGACGACCTGGCCGAGGGCTGGAGCCTGGACGAGGTGGCCGCGTTCGAGGAAGGCGGCCTCCCCCGGCGCCTGTGGCGCGTCACACAGACCGTCCCCCGGTGAGCACCGCCGCGCGGACTCAGGTGAGTGCGGCGCCGTCGGACTGCGGGCCGGCCAGCGCGTCGAGGCGGGCGCGCTGGGCTTCGGTCAGCCGGAGGCCCTCCGCGGCGAGGTTCTCCTCCAGGTGGGCGATCCGGGACGTGCCCGGGATCGGGAGGATCACCGGCGAGTGCCCGAGGAGCCAGGCGAGCGCGACCTGTGTGGGCGTGGCTCCGGCCTCGGCCGCCACGGCGGCGATCTCGGCGGTCGCCCCGGACCGTCCCCAGGCGACGGTGGCCCAGGGCAGGAACGCGATGCCCGCCGCCTCGCAGGCCGCGAGCACGGGCTCGTGCTCGCGGTCGAGCAGGTTGTAGCGGTTCTGCACGCTCGCGATGTCGACGATCTCCCGGGCCGCCTCGAGTTCACCGACGGTGACCTCCGACAAACCGACATGGCCGATCTTGCCCTCGGCCCGCAGGTCCCGCAGTGCGCCGATCTGGTCGGCGAGGGGCGTCCGCGGATCGATGCGGTGCAGCTGGAGCAGCCCGATCCGCTCGACGCGCAGCCGGCGCAGCGCCTGCTCGACCTGCTCGCGCAGCGCGGCCGGCCGCGCGTCCTGCATCCAGTCGCCCGACGGGACGGACCGGGCGATGCCGACCTTGGTGGTGAGGTGGACCCCGTCGGGGTAGGGGTGCAGCGCCTCGGCCAGCAGTTCCTCGTTGGCGCCCCAGCCGTACATGTAGGCGGTGTCGATCAGCGTGACGCCCAGCTCGACGGCCCGCCGGGCCAGCGCGAGCGAACCCTCACGGCCCGGACCCGGGTCCGTGGGCAAGCGCATGGCCCCGAATCCGAGCCTGCGCACTTCCAGATCCCCGCCGATGCGAAACACGGTCGTAGTCACGTGTTGTTCCCTCCCCCTCGATCAAGGGGGAACGCTAACAGGCCGGTCGACCGGCTGACCGGTCCCTGAAACGCAGAAGCCCCCGCCTCGGCGGGGGCTTTCCAAGCGTGGTGTTCAGCACATCAGACGGCGAGGGCCTGCTTGACCTGGGCCAGGCTCGGGTTCGTCATGACCGACTCGCTGCCCGCGGAGGAGGTGACGAGGACGGTGGGAACCGTCTGGTTGCCGCCGTTCGCCTTCTCCACGAACGCCGCGGACTCGGGGTCGAGCTCGATGTTGATCTCGGTGTAGGCGATGCCTTCCCGGTCCATCTGGCTCTTCAGCCGACGGCAGTAGCCGCACCAGGTCGTGCTGTACATCGTGACCGTTCCCGCGTCCTGCATGCTGCGCTCTCCATTCGTGGGTGCTCGTCGGCCCGGTTGGCCCGAGTGCTTGAACGTACGGGACCGCGCGCCCATTCCCGGCCCCCCGGAGCTCCCCGGCTCCGGCTCTGGCTCCGTCCCCTGCTTCGGCTCCGGTACGACGATGATCCCGTCCCACGAACGCGGACGGCCTGTGGACGGTTTTCCCGGCCTCCCCGCGAGACCTGGCAGCATGGCGGGGTGACAGCAGCAACGCACTCCTCATCCTTCACGGCCGGCGCCGACTCGGCCGACGCGGTGCTCCTGGGCCTGGACCCGGAGCAGCGCGAGGTCGCGACGACCCTGCGCGGGCCGGTGTGCGTGCTCGCGGGAGCCGGCACGGGCAAGACCCGGGCGATCACCCACCGGATCGCCTACGGGGTCCGCTCCGGCCAGCTGATGCCGGCGAGCGTGCTGGCCGTCACGTTCACCAACCGGGCCGCCGGCGAGATGCGCGGCCGCCTGCGCGAGCTCGGCGCGGGCGGGGTGCAGGCGCGGACCTTCCACTCCGCCGCCCTGCGCCAGCTCCAGTACTTCTGGCCCAAGGCGGTCGGCGGCGACGTGCCCCGGCTGCTGGAGCGCAAGATCCAGTTCGTCGCCGAGGCGGGCGCGCGCTGTCGCATCCGCCTCGACCGGGGCGAGCTGCGCGATGTCACCGGCGAGATCGAGTGGGCGAAGGTCACCCAGACGGTGCCCGCCGACTACCCGGCGGCCGCCCGCAAGTCCGGCCGCGAGGCACCCAGGGACCTGGCCGAGATCGCCCAGATCTACGGGACGTACGAGCAGCTCAAGCGCGACCGCGGCATGATCGACTTCGAGGACGTGCTGCTCCTCACCGTCGGCATCCTGCAGGACCGCCACGACATCGCCGAACAGATCCGCACCCAGTACCAGCACTTCGTCGTCGACGAGTACCAGGACGTCAGCCCGCTCCAGCAGCGGCTGCTGGACCTCTGGCTCGGCGAGCGCGACACCCTCTGCGTGGTCGGCGACGCCAGCCAGACGATCTACTCCTTCACCGGCGCCACCCCCGACCACCTGCTGAACTTCCGCACCAAGTACCCGCAGGCCACCGTCGTCAAGCTGGTCCGCGACTACCGCTCCACCCCCCAGGTGGTCCACCTCGCCAACGGGCTCCTCGCCCAGGCCAAGGGCCGCGCCGCCGAGCACCGCCTGGAGCTGGTCTCCCAGCGCGAGACCGGCCCCGACCCGGTCTACGCCGAGTACCCCGACGAGCCCGCCGAGGCCGAGGGCGTCGCCCACCGGGTCCGGGACCTCGTCGCGGCCGGCGTCCCGGCGGGGGAGATCGCCGTGCTCTACCGCATCAACGCCCAGTCCGAGGTCTACGAGCAGGCCCTCGCCGACGCCGGAGTCCCGTACCAGTTGCGCGGAGCCGAGCGCTTCTTCGAGCGCGCCGAGGTGCAGAAGGCGATCCTCGCCCTGCGCGGGGCCGCCCGCTCCGGCGGCAACGACCGGCTGCTCGACGACGTCGTGGAGCTCGGATCCCAGGTCCGGGCCGTGCTCAGCTCCACCGGCTGGACCAGCGCACCGCCCGCCGGCTCCGGCGCCGTCCGCGACCAGTGGGAATCGCTGGCCGCGCTGGTCCGGCTCGCCGAGGACTTCGCCCGCGCCAGGCCGTCCGCGACCCTCGCCGACCTGACGGTCGAGCTGGACGAGCGCAAGGCCGCCCAGCACGCCCCCACCGTCCAGGGGGTCACCCTCGCCTCGCTGCACGCGGCGAAGGGCCTGGAGTGGGACGCCGTGTTCCTCGTGGGCCTGACCGACGGCATGATGCCGATCACCTACGCGAAGACCGACGAGCAGGTCGAGGAGGAGCGCCGGCTGCTCTATGTCGGCGTCACCCGCGCCCGGCACCACCTGACGCTCTCCTGGGCCCTCTCCCGGACTCCGGGCGGCCGGGGGACCCGACGCCCCAGCCGCTTCCTGAACGGGCTGCGGCCGGGCTCCCTGGCTCCGGGAAGCAGGCCGGGCGGTCCGGTCGAGCCCGGGGCCCGCAAGCGGGGCCGGCGCGGCCCCGCCGTGTGCCGGGTCTGCCGCAAGACGCTGACCGACGCCGGCGAGCTGAAACTGATGCGCTGCGAGGACTGCCCGTCGGACATGGACGAAGGTCTCTACGAGCGGCTGCGCGACTGGCGCGCCGTCCAGGCGAAGGAGCAGGGCATGCCCGGCTACTGCGTCTTCACGGACAAGACGCTGATGGCCATCGCGGAGGCCGCACCCTCGCAGGAGGGAGAGCTCTCGATGATCTCCGGAGTGGGCGCCCGCAAGCTCGAGCGGTACGGAGCCGACGTGCTGGCCATCTGCGCAGGTGGGGACCCTGGGACGGAAGTTCCTGACGACGCGTAGAAACTCGTCGGAAAAATAGTTTGCACATGCCCAGCGAAGCCCCATAGGTTCTTAGCAACGGAAACGGCGGCTTCTCCGAAGCCCCCGATCCGTGCTGTACTTATCCGAATACGCATGGGATCAGGCCTCCGGGCCGAAGTCCCCGAGACGCCGAGAGGAGGCGAGACCAGTGACCAGCTTCATCACCGCCACCAAAATGACCGATCGCTCGGTCGCCGCTTCCCGCACGCTCGGCTCCTCCACGCTCCTTGCCCTCACGGGTACCGGTCTGCCGGGTACCGGTCTGTCCGCCATTTGCGCTGACAGCCCCGTCCTGCCCGCCGCGCCCTCCGCGCTGCTGGTCAGTGAGCGCAATGAGCGACCGACCCAGGCACCGGTGGCAGTACTGGCAGCAGAAGCCCAGGCGCATGGCGCCTATGCCTTTGCGGCCGCAGCCGGTGCCGGATCCAAGACGCAGCAGACGAAGAAGCAGCACCACCTGATGTGGGCCTACCGCGGGCTCGAACCCTGGAGTGATCCAGTCTGATCTGACGATCAGGCCGGCGCCTTCAGGGCCGCGGAACCCCACTCGGGATCCGCGGCCCTTCTGTTTGTCCCCGAACAGGGGACGACGGACCGAAGGGGCGAGGTACCCCAGCCGCCCCCGGCCGACCGGCCGGAACGACTAGCCGAACAAGACGAGGAAGAAACCACCGTGCAACTCGAAGCGCACGCCCCGTCCGTACCGAAGACCCAGACCCTCTCCCCGCCCGCAGTCCCGGAGGACTCCACCTTGACTCCCCTCACCGCGCTGACCGCGCTCGACGACGCCATCGAGAACCTCGGCGTGCCCGTCGCCTGTCGCACCTACGACCCCGAGGTCTTCTTCGCCGAGTCCCCGGCCGACGTCGAGTACGCGAAGTCCCTCTGCGGCACCTGCCCGCTGGTCGAGGCCTGCCTCGCCGGTGCGCTGGAGCGCCGCGAGCCCTGGGGTGTCTGGGGAGGCGAGCTCTTCGTCCAGGGTGTCGTCGTCGCCCGGAAGCGTCCCCGTGGCCGTCCGCGCAAGAACCCGGTTGTCGCGGCATGACCGCCAACGGAACCATCGACCGCCCCCTCACGCACGACCCCCTGAAGCAGGCCCTCATGTCCCCCCACGCCACCACGAGCGAGCAGCCGCACGGCTCCGCCACCGCAGACTTCATCACCGCCGGCGCGATCACCTCGCGTCAGAACAGGACCCGCGAAATGCAACTCATCCCAGAAGCCATGGCTCGTGCCCATATGGACGACCGCATGCGTGAGGTCGACGCCGAGCGTCGCGCCCTGCGCGTGGTCGCCGCGCGGCGCATGCAGCGCCGAGCCGAGCGCGTCTCGCTGCGCGCCCGGCGCGCGCTGGCCATGGCCGTTATGCACTAAGAGAGCCTGAGAAGGCTCGCAAGAACCACCGGGGGGACCGGCCCGAACGGGCCGGTCCCCCCGGTGCGTTGCGGACCGCCCGCCGGCCCTCGCGGGGATATCGTCTGGAGGTGGACCAGCCGACTCCCCACCCGGCACCGCCGGGAACCGAGGCACCGCCCGTCGTCTGCGCGCGCTGCGGCGCCCAGTCCCCGGCCGGCGCCCCGCCCACCTGGACCTGCTCCGTGGAGAACGGGACCAGACAGTACTTCTGCGTCGACTGCGCGCGTGCGAACCTCCGCGCCATCGAAGGCCGCCTCGACTCCGCCTGGTGGTGAGCGCCCGCCCGGGACCGCCCGCCGCCCCGCTCAGCCCTCGTCGGTCCGGAACCCCGGCAGCCAGGTGTCCAGTTCCTCGCGGAGCCTGACCGTGGCGCCGAGCTGGCACAGCACCCCGATGGTGCTCAGCGTCACGCGGTGGATCAGCAGGTAGGAGGGCGGCAGGTTGATCTGCCGGCCCAACTGGTGCGCGGGGGAGCGGGGGTCGGCGATCCGCGCGGCCTGCCCGCGCAGCCAGGTCCGGGTGAAGGTGAACTCCTCGGCCTCGGCCGGTTCGAGCATGGGCTTCAGGTAGTCGAGCAGCGCGTCGGCTTCCAGCTCGATCGACTCGCGCACGAACCCCTCCGCGCGCAGGTGCCCGTAGACCCCCTCGGCATCATCGTCCAGCGCCATCCGCAGCGACCGGCCGATGGGCTTGGGCCAGCCGCCCGGCAGCCGGTCGACCGTCCCGAAGTCCAGTACGCCCAGCCGCGTCCGGCCGTCCGCCCCGGAGACCAGCCGGAAGTTGCCCGGGTGCGGATCGGCGTGCAGCAGCCCGGTGCGCGCGGGGCCGGAGAAGAGGAACCGGGCCAGCAGCTGCCCGGCGCGGTCGCGCTCCTCCTGGGTGCCGTCGGCTATCACCTCCGACAGCGGAGTCCCCTCGATCCACTCGGTCACCAGCACCTGGTCGCCCTGGTGCACCACGTCCGGCACGAGCACGTCCTCGTCGCCGTCGAAGGCGTCCGCGTGCGTGCGCTGCGCCTCGGCCTCCAGCTCGTAGTCCAGCTCCTCCGAGACCCGGTCGCGCAGCTCCTTGATCAAGGGCTTGATGTCCATGCCCGGGATCAGCGGACCCAGCAGCCCCGCGAACCGGCTCAGCTGCTTCAGGTCCGACAGCAGGGCCTCGCCGGCCCCCGGGTACTGGACCTTGACCGCCACCTGGCGGCCGTCGTGCCACACGGCCCGGTGCACCTGCCCGATCGAGGCCGCCGCGGCGGGCTTGTCCTCGAACTCCTCGAACAGCTCCCGCCAGTCCGCGCCGAGACGCTCCGACAGCACCTGGTGCACGGTCGCCGCGGGCAGCGGCGGGGCCGCCTCCTGGAGCTTCGTCAGCGCGGCGCGGTAGGGCCCGGCGACCTCCTCGGGCAGCGCCGACTCGAAGACCGAGAGCGCCTGGCCGAACTTCATGGCGCCCCCCTTCAGCTCTCCCAGTACACGGAACAGCTGCTCGGCGGTGCGCTGCTGGAGCTCACGCGCCACTATCTCCGCCGACTTGCCGCCGATCCGCTTGCCGAGCCCCCAGGTGGCCCGGCCCGCTATGCCGAGCGGCAGCGCGGCCAGCTTGACGGTACGGGTGACCGCCTTCCGGGGAAGATCAGACATGCGCCCCTCCAATTCCCAGACAGCTGAGCCGCAAGCGGCGGTTCGGGGGAGTCCCCGAAGGCCTTCCCGGCCAAAGGCATCCTGTCATGACCCTCCGCGCCCACCCCGTCCGAGTCTCTTGCCCGGAACCAGGCGGGAATCCACCGGTCGGCAGACGCGGGCCACACCCATGGGACAGCATGGCGGTGGAGCGGGCCGCGCAATGCCGGCGGAAGGGCTGGGGGATGGCGGGTCGGGGGCCTTCGAGGCAGGAACTGATCCGGCGACGCCGATCCGTCGGGTTCATCGGCAGACAGGGCGAGGTCGGCGCCTTCAGGGACGCCCTCAGACAGCCCCCGGAGGAAGCAGCGCAGTTCCTCTTCCACATCCGCGGCCCCGCCGGCGTCGGCAAGTCGACCCTGGTCCGGCACCTGGAGACCATCGCCCGCGAGGGCGGGGCGGTCACCGCGTACGTGGACGAGTCGGTCGCGGACGTCGTCGAGGCGATGGAAGCCGTCAGCGCCCAGTTCGCCCAGCGCGGCCTGCCCATGAAGGGCTTCGACAAGCTGCTGGCCACCTATCGCCAGCGCCGGCACGAGGTCGACGCAGGAGTCCTCGCGGCCGCCACCGGTCCCGACCCGGTGACCGCAGGCGCCCCGCCCCCGTCCCCTTCCAGCGTGATCGCCTCGCAACTCGGCCTCGCCGGGCTCGGCATGATCCCGGGAGTCGGCGCGCTCACCGGCGTCGTCGACCCGAACCAGGTCGCCGTCCGCGCGGACCGGGTCAAGGCCCTCCTCAGCACCCGGCTGCGCCACCACGGCGACGTCGAACTGGTCCTCTCCCCGCTGGACACGCTGACCCCGGTGTTCCTCGAAGAGCTCGCCGAGGTGGCCCGCAAACACCCGTGGATCGTGCTGTTCTTCGACACCTACGAGCGCACCGGCCCCATGCTGGACACCTGGCTGCGCGACGTGCTGGGCAGCGAACGCTACGGGGCGTTCCCCGCGAACGTGCTGGTCACCCTGGCCGGACAGCCGAAGCTGGCCGCCCGCACCTGGGAGGACTGGCACGACCTGGTCACCGACTGGCCGCTGGAGGTCTTCACCGAGACCGAGGCGCGCCTCCTCCTCACCGGAAAGGGAGTCACCGACGAACGGGTCGTCGAGGTGATCCTGCGCCTGTCGGGCCGGCTCCCGGTCCTGGTCTCCACCCTGGCCGAGACGCAGCCGGGCACGGTGGAGGAGGTGGAGGAGATCGGGGACCCGAGTGGCACGGCCGTCGAGCGGTTCCTGAAGTGGGTGCCCGACCCCGCCCGCCGGGCCGCGGCCCTGGCCTGCGCGTTCCCGCAGGAGCTGGACGAGGACGTCTACCGGGCGGCCGTCGAGGAGGAAGCGGCCGAACTCTTCGGCTGGCTCCGGTCGATGCCCTTCGTCACCGACCGCTCGGGCCACTGCCGCTACCACGAGGTGGTCCGCGGCGCGATGCTGCGCCTGCAGCGCAGGCAGTCCCCGATCCGGTGGGAGCAGCTCCACACCCGGCTGGCCGATGCCTTCCGGCGGCGTCGCGAGCACCTGGAGGAGGCGACCGCCCCGGTCGAGGGGTGGTGGTCGGACGAGACCTGGCGCGGCCACCGCCTGGAGGAGGCCTACCACCGGCTCTGCGCCGACCCCCGCACCGCCCTCCCGGCCGTCCTGCGGGACCTCGTGGACGCCTACGACCACGGCATCACCACCCTCCACCGCTGGACCACGGTCCTGGCAGCCGCGGCCCGCGACACGGACTCCCCGACCCTGACCCGCTGGTCCGAGGACCTCCGGGTGTCCCTGGAACAACCCGCCCCGGGCATCGCGGCCCTGACCCTGCTCCTGACCCGAGCCGGCCTCGCCCCCGAAGGCCGGTCCCTGGCCCGGATCCTGCGCGGCCGGGACCACCGCAACAGCCAGGACTTCGCGCAGGCCCTGACCGACTACACCGAGGCTCTCGCCCTGAATCCCCAGGCCGCGCGCGCCCACTACGGCAGGGGGCGGACCTACGAGCTCGTGGGGAGCCGCGACGAGGCGATCGCCGAGTACACCCGGACCATCGCACTCAAGCCCGGTCACGTTCTGAGCCTGGTCAACCGGGGGATGCTGCATTACCTGTCCGGCAGGTACGAGGAGGCCCTGGCAGATTTCGACAGCGCGGTGGGGATCGTTCCCGAGCATCGGCAGGCGCTCACCGGACGAGGCATCACCTATGGCGCGATGGCCTGCTACGAGGAGGCGTTGGCCGACCTCTCGCACGCCGCGGCGATCCAACCCGGCAACTCCGCCTGGACTTTGGTGCACCGGGCAAAGGCCTTCGAGTCGATGGGGCGCCGAGCGGAGGCGCTCGCCGACCTCAGCCGTGCCCTCGAACTCTCCCCGCACTACGCCTGGGCCCTGACCAGCCGGGCGCTCATCCACCGCGATCTGGGCCGGTACGAGGAGGCCCTGGCCGACATCGATCAGGCTCTCGCACGCGAGCCGGACAATGCGCTCGCCCTGTTCCTGCGCGCGACGACCTGGTCGCAGCTCGGCGACTTCGACCGGGCTCTCGCCGACTGGGACCAGGTCCACGCGATCAGCCCGGAGAACAGGTGGGCCGTCAGGAGGAGAGGCGACTACCACCGCATACTGGGCTCCTACGAGGAGGCCCTGGCCGACTACGGTCGCGTGGTCGAGCTCCTTCCGGCCAGTGCCTCCACCCTTACCGCCCGCGGTCTGACCCTTCGACTGCTCGGCCACTACGACGAGGCGCTCGCCGACTTCGCCCGGGCCCTCGAGCTCGACCCCGAGGACGCGTGGACGCACTACGAGATGGCCGTGGTCAGAGCCGCGCTCCGGCACCCGGACCGGGACCACCACCTGGCGCGCGTGGTGGAACTGCGGAGCTCTCCTGATGCCGGAGTGCCGGATGTCCTCGAAGCGGACAGCCTCCTGCTCGCACACTGCCTGCTGCCCGACTGGGAGCAGGCCGAGCAGCGCCTCGCGGAGTTTCTCGAAGCCGCCCCGACTCCGGGGCAACTGCACGCGCTGATCGTCAACCTCCGCAGCCTCGTCCCCGTGATCCCGTCGGCCGAGCCCCGCATCGAGGGGTTCTGCCGGGTACTTGAAGCGAGACTCACGGCCGCGCCTCCCCCCTAGCCCCCTCATGCCCCCACCCCCTGCCCCGCCGGGACCATGGCCGCCGCGCACGGGCAGTCGGGGTGTGGGTGGACCGGGGTGGACTGCCAGGTGAGGGTCGGGAGGGAGGCCTCCCAGCGGGTCGCGGTGGAGGCGGGGAGTTCGCCGTCGAGGAAGGACAGGGCGTGGGCCGCCGCCAGGCCGGCCACGGCCGTGGAGAGGCCGAGGTCGCAGGCGGTCGGGCTGCGGCGGCGGTGGGCGGAGCGCCACTGGACCAGCATGCGCGGCCAGGCCGGGTCACGCTCGATCCGGTCGCGCTCCATGCAGCCGGCGCACGCCGTGGCTCCGGGGAGGACCAGCGGTCCCACCAGCCCGGTGCCCTCCAGTACCCCCGCGTACAGATGGGGGGTGCCGGTGGTGATCCAGTCGGCCGCCGTCTGTGGATCGGGGGCCCAGGACTGCAGTCCGTCCCGGGGTGCGACCACGACCAGGGCCAGCCCCGGCTCCGGGCCCTCGCCCTCCCCGGTCCGCGGCCCGCGTCCGGGGGCCGCGTCGCGGACCGCCGTCCGCGCGGCCTCGGCGCGGAGCCGTCCCACGCTGCCGGGGCCCAGGCCGCCCGGCGCCACGTCCGCCGGCTGCGTACGGCCCCCGTCGAGCACCTCGACCCGGCCGATGCCCGCTCCCGCCAGGACCGAGGCGATCACCGCGCCCACCCGGCCGCTCCCGCGCACCTGAACCCGTATCACCCGGCGGGCGGCGACCCCCTGTAAGTCCCCGCCCGGCCGGGGCCGGACCAAGGACAGCGACCCCAGGTCCGGGCCGAGCCGCTCCAGGGCCTCCGGCCGGTCCCGCACGGCCTGGGCGCGGGGGCCGCCCGCCGTGGCGTCGTCGAGCAGCCCGGCCGCCGCCAGCCTCCGCACCACCTCGTCGACCCGGCCGTCCGGGAGCCCCATCCCCTTGCCCTCCGACCGGAGCAGTTCCATGCCCCGCGTCCCGTCGATCAGGTCGAGGAGCGTGCCCGTCGCGGTGTCCACCGGGCCGAGGACCACCGCGTGGGCAGGCGTCACCCCGAATTGCACCGTCTGCAGATCCCGCCAGGCCCGTGCCAGTGCCGGCTTCACCTTCGGATACATCGCGGCCCTCCCTCGATTCGCGGTTCGATTCGCGCGCCGCATTCCCTTGGGTCCGCGTCGCTTTCCGCAAGATTGCCCGGCCGGCGAAAGACCTGCGTAAGTTTGTCCACAGGTGAGGGGTATTAGGTATATGAAATGAATGATTGAGGTTCTTTGGCGTGCCCGCGCCGCCGACCGCGCATCGGTTCGTGTCCGACCCCTGGAGGGGCGGGACTTCCGCCGTGGCGAGCGGGTACGGTCATGGCGTGTCCGCCGATCCACCGCAGCGCGCCGTCGAAGTCCGCCGGAGCGCGCGCCGCCGAAGGACCGTATCCGCCTACCGCGAGGGTGATCGTACGGTCGTCCTCATCCCTGCCCGGATGTCCGAGGCCGAGGAGCAGCGCTGGGTGGGCGTCATGCTCGACAAGCTGGCGGCGCAGGAGAGCAAGCGCACCCTCGGGGACGCGGAACTCGCCGAGCGGGCCGAGCGTTTGTCCGGGCAGTACTTCGGCGGCCGCGCCCGCCCCCGTTCGGTCCGCTGGGTCACCAATCAGAACACCCGCTGGGGCTCCTGCACCCCGGCCGAAGGCAGCATCCGGCTCTCCCACCGCATCCAGGCGATGCCGGAGTACGTCGTCGACTACGTGCTGCTGCACGAGCTGGCGCACCTCCTCGTGCCCGGACACAGTCCCAGCTTCTGGGAGCTCCTGGAGGCGTACCCGCGCACCGAGCGGGCGCGCGGGTACCTCGAAGGAGTCGTCGCCGCCGAACGCCTTCCGAAGGTCCCGGCCGCCCGCGAAGAGTGATCCGCATTTGCCCGTTATATGCCAGGGATGTCGCGCCTCGTGATATGTACCGGGTCGGTACCGACTTGGCCTGATGTCCGAGGTTGCCGTTAGCCTGAGCGGCACGCATTCAAAGTCGGGATGGGGGACGGTCTTACGTATGGCCAGGGAATTCCAACGCGGTCACAAGGCCAAAATCAGTGATCTGACGGCGGGCACGGACCTCTACGTGGGTGTCCAGATCGCCGGGCCCGGACTCGCCATCGACATCAGCTGCTTCGGCCTCGACGCCAACGAACAGCTCTCGGACGATCGCTACTTCGTCTTCTTCAACCAGCCGAAGTCGCCGGAAGAGTCCATCCAGCAGCTCGGCGCGCAGGCAGGCGACACGGAATCCTTCCGGGTGACCCTGGACCGCATTCCGTCCAACATCCACAAGCTCTCCTTCGCCGCCTCGATCGACGGCGCCGGGCAGATGTCGCAGATCGGCCCCGGCTACATCCGCATCGTGGCGGGTGGCGAGGAGGTCGTCCGGTACTCCTTCACGGGCTCGGAGTTCAGCACCGAGCGCGCGCTGATGATCGGCGACTTCTACCTCAAGGACGTATGGCGCTTCTCCGCCGTCGGCCAGGGCTTCGACGGCGGGCTCGCCGCGCTGCTCCAGAACTTCGGCGGCGAGGTCGCCGAGGAGGAGCAGCCCGCACCGCAGGCGCAGGCCCCGGCCGCCGCGCCCGGCTTCGCGCCGCCCCCGCAGGCCGCCGCCCCGGCGCCCTCCTTCGGTGCTCCCGCCCAGGCGCAGCCCCCGGCTCCCGCGCCCTCCTTCGGCGCACCGGCCCAGGCCCCGGCACAGGCACCCGCCCCGGCGCCCGCACCGGCACAGGTCCCGGCCCCCGCGCCGTACCAGCAGCCCGCCCACGCGGCCCCCACCATGGCCGCCCCGATGGGCGCCCCCCTGGCGCCGCCCGCCCCCGCGCCCTACGGGCAGGTTCCGCCGCCCGCCCCGGCCCCCGCGCCGTACGGGCAGCAGCCGCAGCCCTCGTACGGCCAGGTCCCCGGCCAGCAGCAGCCCCCGTACGGCCAGCAGCCCGGCTTCGGCCAGCAGCCCCAGGGCTACGGCCAGCCCGTGCAGGCGGTGCCCGCCGCCGGCGCCGGACTCGCCGCCGCCCTCCAGCCGTACAAGGAAGCCCCCACCGGCGCCCGCTGGACCCCGCAGAACCAGCAGCTCATGCGCGTCGACCTGTCCATGGGCGGCCAGGCCGTCCTCGCCCGCCAGGGCAGCATGGTCCTCTACCAGGGCAAGGTCGACTTCGGCTACAAGGGCGCGGGCTTCGCCGGCCGCGTCGTCGGCAACGCCACCGGCCAGGAGATGCAGCTGATGCGCTGCTCGGGCCGCGGCCAGATCTTCCTCGCGGAGAACGGCGCCCACCTGCACGCCATCGAGCTCCAGGGCGACGGCATCTGCGTCTCCGCGGAGAGCGTCCTCGCCTTCGACGAGTCGCTCCAGCACGAGGTCCGCCGCATCGAGGGCCACGGCATCCCGGGCGGCGCCCTGTTCACCATGCTGTTCCAGGGCACCGGCACGGTGATCGTCAAGACGCACGGCGTGCCCGTCGTCCTGCCCGTCACCCCGACCACCTTCGCGGACAGCAACGCCATAGTCGCGTGGTCGGCCGCCTCCCAGGTGATCATCTCCAGCCAGGTCCGGCTGCGCCGCAACGCCTACCCCGGCCACAGCGGGGAGACCGTGAACCTCCAGTTCCGCGGCGCCCCCGGCAACTTCATCGTCGTCCAGCCGTACGAGGTCTGAGGGAGCCCCACATGAATGCCATGAACGCTATGAACCAGCAGCTCGCGGGCTACGCCCCGACCCCCGTCACGGCCCGCATGGAGAACCACGGCCGCGCGATGCTCAAGGTCGCCATGCAGAGCGGCCAGGACCTCTTCGCGCGCACCGGATCGATGGTCGCCTACGAGGGCTTCGTGCAGTACGAGCCCAACCCGCCGGCCGTCCGCCAGATGGCCTCGCAGTGGCTCACCGGCGAAGGCGCCCCGCTGATGAAGGCCTCCGGCGACGGCCTGCTCTACCTCGCCGACTACGGCGCGGACGTCGTCGTCATCAACCTCAACAACGACTCGCTCTCCGTCAACGGCACCAACCTGCTCGCCTTCGACGCCCACCTCCAGTGGGGCGTCGAGCGGGTCAAGGGCATGGCCAAGTTCGCCGGCCAGGGCCTGTTCAACGTGTCCGTCGCCGGCACCGGCTGGGTCGCGATCACCTCGCGCGGCACGCCGATCGTGGTCGACTGCGGCCGTGGCGAGGACGAGACCTACGTCGACCCCGACGCGCTCGTCGCCTGGTCCCCGAACCTCAAGATCAAGGGCAAGCGCAGCTTCAAGGCCTCGTCCATGCTCGGCCGGGGCAGCGGGGAGGCCTACCAGATGGCCTTCTCAGGCCAGGGCATCGTCGTCGTACAGCCCAGCGAGGACAGCACCGACCGGCTCCGGGCCCGGGGCTGAGGGGGAGAAGACACACCATGCAGAGCTCACTTTTCGCCCACGCCGAGGCGCAGTCCCAAGAGCGGTACGCCGTCCAGAACCCGCAGCTGCTGCGGGTCTCGCTGAGCGGCTCCGACGACGTCCTCGCCCGCAAGGGCGCGATGGTCGCCTACCAGGGGATCATCGACTTCGACGGCGAGTACCAGAGCACCACCCAGCGCAATGCCCGCGCCAGTACCGGCGAGGGCCTCGACCTGATGCGCTGCTCCGGGCAGGGCACGGTCTACCTCGCCAACCTGGCGCAGTACGTCCACGTCGTGGACGTGGACCAGGAAGGCCTCACCGTCGACAGCAGCTACGTGCTGGCCCTGGACTCCACCCTGCACACCGAGGCCATCGCGGTGGACAGCCAGTACGGGATCTCCGGCTCCGGCAAGTACCAGCTCAACATCACCGGCCGCGGCAAGGTCGCGCTGATGACCTCCGGGCAGCCGCTGATGATGCAGGTCACGCCCGACAAGTACGTCAATGCCGACGCGGACGCCATCGTCGCCTGGTCCACCTCGCTGCGCGTGCAGATGCAGGCCCAGACGCACTCCACCGGCGTCTGGCGGCGCCGCGGCAACACCGGCGAGGGCTGGGAGCTGAGCTTCCTCGGCACCGGCTTCGCCCTGGTCCAGCCCAGCGAGCTGCTCCCGCCGCAGAACGCCCAGATCGGGCAGGGCGCGGCCGCCCAGTTCGGCATGGGCCAGCAGGGCGCCCACGCGCAGAACCAGAACAACGCCTGGAACTGACCGGAACCGGTCCGGGTACGGACGGACGGAAGGGGCGGCCCCGCATCTGCGGGGCCGCCCCTTCCTCGTGTCCGCCGGCTCAGAGCCGCGCGAGGGTCGCCTCCAGCAGCCGCACCACCGAGGTGTCGGCCACCTCCGCCACCTCCGCGTACGAGAACCAGTGCAGGTCCAGCGACTCGTCACTGATCGCTTCGACCGCCCCCGCGGGCGCCAGCACCGCGTACTGCACGTCCAGGTGCCAGTTGCACGGCGCCGGGATCGGATGCCGGTCCAGGCGCACCGGGCCACCGGGCAGCAGGGTCAGCCCGGCGCTGATGCCGGACTCCTCGCGGGCCTCGCGTATGGCCGCGTCGGCGAGGGTGGCGTCACCCGGCTCGCAGTGCCCGCCCATCTGGAGCCACATGCCCAGCTTCTTGTGCAGGGTCAGCAGGACGCGCTCCCGCTCCGGGTCGATCACCAGCGCGCTGCCGGTGACGTGGCCCGCCCGGCAGGGCTTGTAGACCCCGTCCGGATGGGCCGCGAGGTGCTCCAGGTAGACGTCGCGCAGTTCGGGCTGGCCCTCGTAGCGCTTGAGGACGAGGACGGCGTCTTCGTGCAGGCTCACTTCTCGTCGTCGCCGTCCTGCTCGCGCTTCTGGGCGGCCTCGCCCAGCATCTTGTCGATCTCGGAGAAGTCCAGCTGCTCGCGGTGCACGAACCCGTCCGGGTCGTCCAGGTCGGAAGCGGTCGGCAGCATGTCCGGGTGCTCCCACAGCCCGTCGCGCCCGTCCACGCCGCGCGCGTCCGTGAGCGAGGCCCACAGCCGCGAGGCGTCGCGCAGCCGGCGCGGCCGCAGCTCCAGCCCGATCAGCGTGGCGAAGGTCTGCTCCGCCGGGCCGCCCGAGGCGCGCCGTCGGCGCATGGTCTCGCGCATGGCGTCCGCCGAGGTCAGCCGGGGCTTGGCGGCCTCGTGCACGACCGCGTCCACCCAGCCCTCGACCAGCGCGAGCGCCGTCTCCAGACGGGCCAGCGCGGCCTTCTGCTCGGGGGTGTCCTGCGGCTGGAACATGCCGCCCTGGAGGGCTTCCTGAAGCTGCTCCGGGTTCGACGGGTCGAGCTGGCCGACCACGTCCTCCAGCTTCGAGGTGTCGACCTTGATGCCCCGCGCGTACCCCTCGACCGCGCCGAAGAGGTGCGAGCGCAGCCACGGCACGTGCGCGAAGAGCCGCGCGTGGGCGGCCTCGCGCAGGGCCAGGTACAGCCGTACCTCGTCGGAGGAGACGCCCAGGTCCTTGCCGAAGCTCTCGATGTTCAGCGGCAGCAGGGCGGCCTTGCCGGCCGGGCCCAGCGGGAGCCCGACGTCCGTCGAGCCCACGACCTCGCCCGCGAGGGTGCCCACGGCCTGGCCGATCTGCTGGCCGAACATGGCCCCGCCCATGGAGCGCATCATGCCGAGCAGCGGGCCCGCCATGGCCTGCATCTCCTCGGGCAGGACGCCGCCCATGGCCGCGCCGACGCGCTCGGCGACCGGGTCCACGAGCTCCTTCCACACCGGCAGGGTCGCCTCGACCCATTCGGCGCGGCTCCACGCCACGGCCGTGGCGGCGCCCGACGGGAGCGAGGTGACGTCGTCGAGCCAGTGGTCGGCGAGGCGCACGGCCTCCTCGACCGCCGACTTCTCGGCGATGCCCACGCTGGCGTCCTTGACCCCGTCCGCGGTGCCCTGGGCCACGGTCTGGCGGGCGATGTCCTTGGCCATGTCCCAGTTGACCGGACCGCCCTCGTAGCTCAGCATCTGGCCGAGCTGCTGGAAGGCGGCGCCGAGGTCGTTCGGGTTCATGGAACCGAACATGGCGGCGAAGGGGTTGTCGGCGTCGCCCGGACCGCCGGAGCCGCCGGGCAGGCCCGTGCCGAACCCGAACGGATTCGGGCCGCTCTGGCCGCCCTGGTTGCCCTTCTTCTTGCCCTCGTCGCCGTTGTCCGGCTCCTCGGGCGGAAGGCCGAATCCGAATGGGGTGTCGCTCACGGGTTTCCTCGGCTCGTAGGGCCGCCGGCGGGAGCCGGCGGGCAATGGTTCGACAACAGTGCTTCGACAACACCACCCAGCGTAGACACCAGACCCGCTTCCGGGCTCGGTGCTCCGCTGACTCCTGGGCTGCGGCAGGATGGACATCAACTGGTGGGTCCGCGTCACGGCGCGTCCCTACTGAAGACAACCGCTGGAGACGCCTGGTGAGTTCCCCAGATCCGCACGCTTTGGACGAACAGGGCCCGGAAGACCGCCCTGAGCACGGCGAGGACGCCCCGGGCGTTCGCCGGACGCGAAACCCGGGCGGTTCCGCGCGCCGAGGCCCCGTGATCGCCGTGACCGGCGCCGCCTCCGGGGTCGGGGCGGCGCTGGTGACCAGGCTGGCCGCGTCCGAGGAGGTCAAGCAGGTCGTCGCGATCGACGAGCGGCGCGGGGACTGCACCGACGCGCAGTGGCACCTCCTGGACGTACGGGACCCCGCGATCGCGGAGAAACTGCGCGGCGCGGACGTCGTGGTGCACCTCGCCCTCGACCTCGACCTGGAGACGGACCCGGCGGCCCGTACGGCGTACAACGTGCGGGGGACCCAGACCGTGCTCACCGCCGCCGCGGCGGCCGGAGTGCACCGGGTCGTGCTCTGCACCTCGGCCATGGTCTACGGGGCCCTGCCGGACAACGACATCCCGCTCTCCGAGGACGCCGAGCTGCGGGCGACCGCCGAGGCGACCGGCGTCGGCGACCTGCTGGAGATCGAGCGGCTGGGCCGCCGGGCGCCGCGCGCGCACCCCGGCCTGAACGTCACCGTGGTCCGCCCGGCGGTACTGGTCGGCGGCACGGACACCGCGCTGACCCGGTACTTCGAGTCGCCGAGGCTGCTCGTGGTGGCCGGCTCCCGGCCGACCTGGCAGTTCTGCCACGTCGAGGACCTGGTCAGCGCGCTGGAGTACGCGGCCCTGGAGAAGGTCGAGGGAGAGCTGGCGGTCGGCTGCGAGGGCTGGCTCGAACAAGAGGAGGTCGAGGAGCTGAGCGGCATCCGCCGCATGGAGCTCCCGTCGGCCGTGGCCCTGGGCGCGGCGGCCCGACTGCACCGGATCGGCCTCACCCCGTCCCCGGCCGGGGACCTCGCGTACACGATGCACCCGTGGGTGGTCAGCGTCAGCGGGCTGCACGCGGCGGGCTGGCGGCCGCGCTGGACCAACGAGGAGGTGCTGGCGGAGCTGCTCCAGGAGGTCGCGGGGCGGCACACCGTCGCGGGGCGCCGGCTGGGGCGCAAGGACGCCACCGCGGCGGGGGCCGCGGGTGCGACGGTCGCGCTGCTCGGCGCCGCCGCCGCGATCCGCGCCGCGCGCCGGCGCCGGGGCATCTGACTCCGGGCGGGGTCGGGCCCGCCGTTCCGGTGCGGCGCCGTTGCCGGGGGCGCCGCCCCCGGAGCCCCGCGCCTCAAACGCCGGCGGGGCTGGATGTGGCCGGGGATCGGCCTGCGCCGTGACCAGGAGGTTTCTGTAGGAGGCTCCCAAGCCGGCCCGTGGGGACATGGTGAAACTGCTATTCCGCCAGGTCGACGGCTAGGGCACGATGGAGGGTATGGCACCGCACTTCGATCACCCCGGCGAGCACGCCGCTCCGGACCCGATCCGGCTGCTCGAGATCCGTGAGACCCCGCTCTCGATCGACGAGGTCTTCCAGGCCGTCGGCGACGATGCGACGGGCGGGACGACGCTCTTCGTCGGCACCGTGCGCGATCACGACAGCGGGGCGGACGTCGACCAGCTCGGCTACTCCTGCCACCCCTCGGCCGAGGCGGAGATGCGCCGCGTCGCCGAGCGCGTCGTGGAGAAGTACCCGGTCCGCGCACTCGCCGCCGTGCACCGCATCGGCGACCTGGCCGTCGGCGACCTCGCGGTGATCGTCGCCGTGTCCTGCCCGCACCGCGGCGAGGCCTTCGAGGCCTGCCGGATGCTGATCGACGATCTCAAGCACGAGGTCCCGATCTGGAAGCACCAGACTTTCGCGGACGGCACGGAGGAGTGGGTCGGCGCCTGCTGAGGCAGGGGCCGGGGCCCGCCGATTGCCCCGTTCGGACGCGCAACACGCCCTCGATTTGCGTAACCCCCTCCCGGGCAGCAGCGTTGAAGCCACCAACAACATGTACTTCGGGGTAGGGAGACACGCCCATGGCGTCTTTGGCGTGGTTGCTGATTCCACTGTTCGCCGCGATCGGAGCGGCGATATGGGGCAGCTGGGCGGCACGCGACCGCACGGCCGGCGACATATCCGAGCTCGCCGGCTACGCGAGGTTCCGTGAGGTCATGGGCCAGAACGAACCGAGTGCCGCGAAGGCGGACGCGCACCACAAGAAGGACACGGTCGACTCCGTCTGACGCGGTGCCGGGCCCCCGTACGGACCGGCCCCGGGGGCCGCTCGTCAGGGCCGTCACGTACTGTCGATCCATGCCACGCCGCACTGCGACGATGCTCGCCTCCACCCTCATGCTCTTCGCGCTGCTCTGCGCGGGAGTGTTCATGAAGGCCCCGTACTCCGAGATGAGCCCGGGCCCGACCGTGAACACGCTCGGGGACTCGCACGGCGAGCCCGTCCTGAACATCTCGGGGCACAAGACCTACCCGACCACCGGGCACCTGAACATGACGACGGTCCGCGTCACCGGCGCGGACTACGACATGAACCTGCTGGAGGCCGTGTACGGCTGGGCGGCGGGCGACAACATCGTCGTGCCGCACGAGAACCTGTACCCGGACGGCAAGACGGAGCAGGAGTCCACGCAGGAGAACGCCGAGGAGTTCAGCCAGTCGCAGGAGAGCGCCAAGGTGGCCGCCCTCAAGCAGCTCGGCATCCCGGTCGCCGCCCGCGTGATCGTCGCCTCCGTGGTCAAGGGCAGCCCCTCCGAGGGCAAGCTGCACGCCGGAGACGTCATCAAGGCCGTGGACGGGACGCCCGTCAAGGCTCCCGAGGACGTGGCCAAGCTGGTCACCAAGCACAAGCCCGGCGAGCCGGTCGAGTTCACGATCGTGCCCGCCGCCGAGGCCGCCGAGGCCGAGAAGGCCCAGCGCGAGCCCACCGCCACGACGAAGGTCACGATCATCGCGGGCAAGGCGGAGGGCGACGGTCACGCCATCGTCGGCATCCGGGCCGGCACCGACCACACCTTCCCGTTCACCATCGACATCAAGCTCGCCGACGTCGGCGGCCCCAGCGCCGGCCTGATGTTCGCGCTCGGCATCGTCGACAAGCTCAGCCCGGGGAACCTGACCGGCGGCAAGTTCATCGCCGGCACCGGCACCATCGACGACGCGGGCAAGGTCGGCCCGATCGGCGGCATCCAGATGAAGACCATCGGCGCCCGCCAGGCCGGCGCCCAGTACTTCCTGACGCCCGCCGAGAACTGCGCCTCCGCCGCGCTCGACGTGCCCGACGGGCTGACGCTCGTGAAGGTCTCCACCATCGACGACGCCGTGAAGTCGCTGGAGAAGATCAGCAAGGGGGACACGGCCGGGCTGACGCAGTGCGCCAAGCCCTGACCGTGTTCTTCGGCGGCCGGGCCGGCCCGGCCGGCCCAGCCGCCCCCACCTGCTAGTCGAGGAAGGTCGCGGCCAGCGCCTCGGCGAGCCCCGGCACCAGCGTCGCGCCGGTCAGCACCTCGTTCGCCGAGTCCTTGTCCCGCAGCCGTACGGCCGACTCCCGCGATCCGTTGCGCAGGACGCCCACGGTCAGCCGTACCTCCTGCCGGTCCGGGTGGGCGGCGACCCACTTGGCGAGCTGCTTGTCGCTGAGCCCCTCGGGTACGGAGGACTCCGCCGACGGCGGCAGCATCAGCCGCTCCACCGTCAGCGCGCAGCCGAGGATCGACGGGGGCCAGGCGATGGTTCCCAGGAACTTGTCCAGCGGGGTCCCGGCAGGCACCTCGTCCTGCTCGATCGGGGTGAGCTGGTTCTTGCCCGTGTCGTCCTGGTCGAGGCCGAGCTGGCGGGCGACGCCCGGCGCTTCCTTGCGCAGCTTGGCCGTGTCGACCAGGGCGAAGAGCCGGGCGGGCTTGTCCCAGCCGAGGGTGGAGGCGTACTCGTCGATTTCGAGGACCGCACGGGTCAGCGGGCTTGCCGCCATAGGGGTGCCGGGGGACGGCGAAAGGTTGGACATGGCAACATCCTGCCTGCTTTCCCCCGGATACCGGGAACTGACTAAAGCCTCAGTAAGTTGCATGAGTGGGCTCTACGATCGGGGGCCCATGCTTTGAAAAATCTCAGCATCACTTACACACAGCGACTTTCGAGGTGCGCACCTTGGCTTTCCAGATGCCGGACCGCGGCGGAGGCCCCTCCGGGCCACGGATGAGAGTCGGCCGCCCGTCCCGGCGCGCCCGGACTCTTCTGATGACCTTGGGCGTGCTGGCCGTCCTGGCCATGGCGTTCATCATGTTCGCCGGGTTCTGGACGGACTGGCTCTGGTTCCGCTCCGTCGACTACTCCACCGTCTTCACCACCACCCTGTGGACCAAGGTAGGCCTCTTCGCCGTCTTCGGCCTGCTGATGGCGGGTGCCGTCGGGCTGAACATCTGGCTGGCCCACCGGCTGCGGCCGCCGCTCAGCGCGATGTCGCTGGAGCAGCAGAGCCTCGACCGCTACCGGATGACCGTCGCGCCGTACCGCAAGTGGCTGCTGCTCGGCATCTCCGCACTGGTCGGCCTGATCGCGGGCGCCTCGGCGGCGGGCCAGTGGAAGACCTGGCTGATGTACGTGAACGGGGTGCCCTTCGGACAGAAGGACCCCCAGTTCAGCCTGGACGTGTCGTTCTACACCTTCGACCTGCCCTGGTACCGGTTCCTGCTCGGCTTCGGCTTCGCCGCCGTCGTGCTCTCGGTGATCGCCGCAGCCGTCGTGCACTACCTCTACGGGGGACTGCGCGTCACCAGCCCGGGTGCGCGGGCCACCGCCGCGGCGACCGGCCACCTGTCGGTGCTGCTCGGCCTCTTCGTCACGCTCAAGGCGGTCGCGTACTTCTTCGACCGGTACGGCCTCGCCGTGAAGTCCAGCGACTTCAAGGCCGCGGACAACTGGACCGGCCTGCGCTACGTCGACGCCAACGCGTACCTGCCGGCCAAGACGATCCTCGTCGCCATCGCCGCGATCTGCGCGCTGCTGTTCTTCGCGACGCTGTGGCGCCGCACCTGGCAGCTCCCGGTCATCGGCTTCGGCCTGATGGTGCTCTCGGCGATCCTGATCGGCGGGCTGTACCCGGCGATCGTGCAGAAGTTCCAGGTCCAGCCGAACGAGCAGGCCAAGGAATCGCCGTACGTCCAGAAGAACATCAAGGCGACGCGCGACGCCTACGGGGTCGCCGACGCCTCGGTCACGGACTACCCGGGCCTGCCGGACCCCAAGGCGGACAAGAAGAAGCTCCGCCAGGACGCCAACACCACGGCGAGCATCCGCCTGCTCGACCCGAACATCGTGTCCCCGGCCTTCCAGCAGCTCCAGCAGAACAAGGGCTACTACGGTTTCCCGGCCACGCTGGCGGTCGACCGGTACAAGGGCCAGGACACGGTCATCGGGCTCCGTGAGATCAACCTCGCGGGCATCCCGAAGAACAACTGGATCAACGACCACTTCCGTTACACCCACGGATACGGCGTGGTCGCGGCCAAGGGCACCGAGGTGGCCCCGGGCGGGCAGCCCCTGTTCACCGAGTCGGGCCTGCCGGCGAAGGGCGACCTCGGGACGTACGAGCAGCGGATCTACTACGGCGAGCAGACGAAGCAGTACTCGATCGTCGGCGGACCGCAGAAGGAGCTCGACTACGCCAACGACGAGGGCGAGAAGGAGACCACCTACCAGGGCGACAGCGGGGTGAGCCTGGGCAACCCGGTCAACCGCGCGGCGTACGCCCTGGCCTTCAGCGAGCCGCAGATCCTCTACTCCGGCGCCATCGACGACAAGTCGAAGATCCTCTACAACCGCACGCCCAAGGCCCGGGTCGAGGCGGTCGCCCCGTGGCTGACGATCGACGGAGCCGTGTACCCCGCGGTGATCGACGGCCGGGTCCAGTGGATCGTGGACGCCTACACCACCACCAACGGCTACCCCTACGCGTCCCGCACCCAGCTCGGGGACACGACGGCGGACTCGCTGACCAACTCCCAGCGCGCCGTGGTCGCGCAGGAGAACCAGGTCAACTACATCCGGAACTCGGTGAAGGCCACCGTCGACGCCTACGACGGCACGGTGAAGCTGTACCAGTGGGACACCAAGGACCCGGTCCTCAAGACGTGGATGAAGGCCTTCCCCGGCACGGTGAAGGACAAGAAGGACATCTCGCCGACCCTGATGGAGCACCTGCGCTACCCGCAGGACCTCTTCAAGGTCCAGCGTGAGCTGCTGACCCGCTACCACGTCACGGACCCGCAGACCTTCCTCAGCGGCAGCGAGGTCTGGGCGGTCCCGGACGACCCGACCACCAAGGCGGGGACGGCGGTTCCGCCGTACTACCTCTCCATGAAGATGCCGGGCCAGAAGGACCCCAACCAGGCCTTCTCCCTCACCACGACGCTCACGCCGAACGGCAGGGACAACCTGAGCGCCTTCATGGCGGTCAACGCCGATCCCACGACCGCCGACTACGGGAAGATCCAGCTGCTGAAGCTGCCGACCCAGAACCCGGTGGACGGCCCGAAGCTCGTGCAGGCGAGATTCAACTCCAAGCCGGAGATCGCCCAGGAGATCAACATCCTGAGCCGGGGCGATTCCCAGGTGGAGTACGGCAACCTGCTCACGGTCCCGCTCGACAAGGGAATGCTCTACGTCGAGCCGGTGTACGTGCGCGGTGGCGGCCTCAAGTACCCGCTGCTGAAGAAGGTCCTGGTGACCTACGGGGACCAGACGGCCTTCGAGGACACGCTGGAGAAGGCGCTGAACGTGGTGTTCGGGGCCGAGTCGCCGACCACCCCGCCGACGACCCCGCCGGGCGACGGGACCACCACCCCGCCGCCGACCAGCCAGGACCCGACGGTCAAGGCGGCCCTCGCGGATGCGCAGAGGGCGGTCGAGGACGCCGACAAGGCGCTCAAGGCCGGCGACTGGGCGGCGTACGGAAAGGCCCAGGGCGACCTCCAGGCCGCGCTGAAGCGGGCCATCGAGGCCGAGGCGAAGGTGGCGGCGCCCGCGCCCACCCCGACGCCCAGCGGATAGCGGTAATGGTTCAACCCCGCGTCATGCTACTGTTGGTTTACCGACGCGGGGTGGAGCAGCTCGGTAGCTCGCTGGGCTCATAACCCAGAGGTCGCAGGTTCAAATCCTGTCCCCGCTACTGAAGACGAAGGCCCGGATCCGATGGATCCGGGCCTTCGTCATGCCCGATCGAGTTTTTCGCCGACGCGGGGTCACTGGGGTGGGTGAGTTGGGGTGTGAGCGTGTTTGACTTGTCTCTCTGTGGGCATGTCGACAAAACGCTGTAGTGACCTCACTGACTGCGACATACCAGGTGTACGCGGGTAGCAGGTGATGCGACGATGGGATTTATGGGGGACAGGTCAACTCTGCTGGAGACAGGGCGGTTTGTGAGGGCGGACTCCGAATCGGATGCGGAGGCCGATGGGGCGGCTCAGGCCGTTGACGTGCGGACCGCGATGACCACGCGGCCGGTACGGACCACGGCCGCGGCGCCGGCCACGCCGGACGTGTCGGACGTGTCGGACGTGTCAGTCGATGCGTTGTTCGACGACGCGGTCTTCGCGCTGACCGACGCGGCCAGCGACGCCGCGCTGGAGGCCCGGCACCGGGTCGCCGCCGACAAGGGTGACCCGGGCGCGATGAGCGTACTCGGGGCGCTCCTGCTGCGCCGCGGCGACCTCGCGGGAGCCGAGCCGTACCTGCGCGGGGCGACCGGGGCGGGCGACCGCGCGGCCGCCAACAACCTGGGCGTACTGCTGCACCAGCGCGGCTACCCCGAAGAGGCCGCCGGCTGGTGGCGCGTGGCCGCCGTGGCCGGATCCGCCCCCGCCGCACACGCCCTGGGCCGCCACTACCGCGAGCGGGGCGACGAGCCCGCCGCCGAGTACTGGATGCGCCAGGCGGCGGAATCCGGCCATGCCCTGGGGGCCTACGGCCTCGCCGACCTGCTGGAGCACCGCGGGGACAAGGGCGTCGAGCGGTGGTTCCGCGCTGCCGCCGAGCAGGGGCACCGCGAGGCCGCGTACCGGCTGGCCCGGCACCTGAGGAAGGGCGACCCGGCCGAGGCCGAGCAGTGGTACCGGCAGGCCGCCGCGCGCGGGCACCGGCGCGCCGGGCTGCATCTGGGCGCGCTGCTGGAGGCGCGCGGGGAGCTGAAGGAGGCCGGGCGCTGGTACCTGACCTCCGCCAAGCAGGGCGAGGCGCGCGCGGCCTGCGCGCTCGGCTTCCTGCTGCGCGACGCCGGCGACGAGGAGAACGCGGCCACGTGGTGGCTGCGGGCCGCTCAGGACGGCGACGGCAACGCGGCGAACGCGCTGGGCGCACTGCACGCCGCGCGCGGCGAGACCCAGACGGCGGAGAAGTGGTACCGGGCCGCGATGGACGCGGGCGACCAGAACGGGGCGTACAACCTCGCGCTGCTCTGCGCCGCCCAAGAGCGGACCGGACCGGCCGAGCAGTGGTACCGGCGCGCCGCGTACGCGGGGCACCGCGAGGCGGCCAACGCGCTGGCCATCCTGCTGCTGCAGGGCGGTGACGCGGAGGGCGCGGAGCCGTGGTTCTCGAAGGCGGCGGAGGCGGGGAGCGTGGACGCCGCCTTCAACCTCGGGATCCTCTTCGCCAGCCGGGACGAGGACCGCACGGCCCTGAAGTGGTACGAGCGTGCGGCCTCGGCGGGACACACCGACGCGGCGCTCCAGGTGGGCATCGCGCTGGTCCGCGACGGCGAGGAGCGGGCGGCGGAACGCCACCTGCGCTGCGCGGCCGGCGGCGGCAGCGCGGAGGCCGCCTTCCGGCTGGCCGCGCTGCTGGAGTCGCTGGCCCCGCCGCCCGAGCCGGTGGCCCTGGGCGAACCGGTGGGCGGAGCCGCGCGCACCGAGAGCGAGGAGTGGTACGAGCGGGCCGCGGAGCTGGGGCACCGGCGGGCGCAGGTCCGGGTCGGCATGCTGGCCGCCGCGCGGGGCGAGCTGGGGGCCGCGGCGCGGTGGTACCGGGAGGCGGCGGAGGCCGGCTCGCGCAACGGCGCGTTCAACCTGGGGCTGCTGCTGGCGCGCGAGGGCAACGAGCCCGAGGCGGCGCTGTGGTGGACCCGGGCGGCGGTGGCCGGACACGGGCGGGCGGCGCTGCGGCTGGGACTGCTCGCGGCCCGGCAGGGAGACCTGGCGGAGGGTCAGAAGTGGTGCGTGCGCGCCATGGAACTGGGCCCCGCGGAGGTCTCCGAGCGGGCGGCCCGGCTGCGCGAAGCCCTGGCGGAGGAACTGTCCGCGTAAGGGTGCGGACGGCTGCCGGAGCCGAGCCGTTAACCGATTTGCATCTGCTCGCCGTGCTCGCGTACAGTCAGGTTTACCGACGCGGGGTGGAGCAGCTCGGTAGCTCGCTGGGCTCATAACCCAGAGGTCGCAGGTTCAAATCCTGTCCCCGCTACTGAAGGCTCGAAGGCCCGGATCCCCTGGATCCGGGCCTTCAGTCGTTTCTGAAGGCGAAGTAGAGAAGCCGAGAAGTCGAGAGGCCGGGAAAGGAGAAGGCCCGGGAGCTCCATGAGCTCCCGGGCCTTCTTCGTGTCTTCGTTCCTCAGGCCCCGGCGCAGTTCGGGCACACCCCGCGGTACGTGACCTCGACCGTCGACACCACGAAGCCGAAACGCTCCGTGTCCGGCAGGTCGGCCAGCGGGTTGCCCGCCGGGTGCACGTCGCGGATCGCCCCGCACTGCGCGCACACCAGGTGCTGGTGGGGGCGGTGGGCGTTCGGGTCGTACCGCTTGGCGCGCCGGTCCGTGGAAACCTCCAGGACCTCGCCCAGGGTGACGAGCTCGCCCAGGGTGTTGTAGACGGTCGCGCGGGAGATCTCCGGCAGCCTGTCCACGGCGCGCGCGTGTACCTCGTCGGCCGTCAGGTGAACGTGGTCACCGTCGAGCACCTCGGCCACGACGCGCCGCTGTGCGGTCATGCGCCATCCGCGTCCGCGAAGTCGATCCAGCAGGTCACTCATGCACGCCAGCCTAACAGCGAGGGGATTCGGTGTAACTCCCGAATCTGTTTCGACTTGGATGTCGACTTGACTTAGACAAAGTCCATCGTAGGATCGGTTACGTTAGGCGCAGGACAGGTTTGCAGCAAATTTACGCAGGAGGCGCACGTGACGCAGGGACCGCTCACCACGGAGGCCGGAGCTCCGGTCGCCGACAACCAGAACAGCGAGACCGCCGGCATCGGCGGACCCGTTCTGGTTCAGGACCAGCTGCTGCTGGAGAAGCTCGCGCACTTCAACCGCGAGCGCATCCCGGAGCGCGTGGTGCACGCCCGTGGCGCCGGTGCGTACGGCACGTTCACGCTGACCCGTGACGTCTCGCAGTGGACCCGTGCGAAGTTCCTGTCCGAGGTCGGCAAGGAGACCGAGACCTTCCTGCGGTTCTCCACCGTCGCCGGCAACCTCGGCAGCGCCGACGCGGTCCGCGACCCCCGCGGCTGGGCCCTGAAGTTCTACACCGAAGAGGGCAACTACGACCTCGTCGGCAACAACACCCCGGTGTTCTTCATCAAGGACGCCATCAAGTTCCCCGACTTCATCCACACCCAGAAGCGCGACCCGTACACGGGCTCGCAGGAGGCGGACAACGTCTGGGACTTCTGGGGTCTGTCGCCCGAGTCCACCCACCAGGTGACCTGGCTGTTCGGTGACCGCGGCATCCCGGCGACCTACCGCCACATGAACGGCTACGGCTCGCACACGTTCCAGTGGAACAACGAGGCCGGCGAGGTCTTCTGGGTCAAGTACCACTTCAAGACCGACCAGGGCATCAAGAACCTCACCCAGGCCGAGGCCAACCAGCTCGCCGGCGAGGACCCCGACTCGCACCAGCGCGACCTGCGCGAGTCCATCGAGCGCGGCGAGTTCCCGTCCTGGACCGTGCAGGTCCAGATCATGCCGGCGGCCGAGGCGGCCGAGTACCGCTTCAACCCGTTCGACCTCACCAAGGTGTGGCCGCACGAGGACTACCCGCCGATCGAGATCGGCAAGCTGGAGCTCAACCGCAACCCGGAGAACGTCTTCGCCGAGGTCGAGCAGTCGATCTTCTCCCCGGCGCACTTCGTCCCCGGCATCGGTCCGTCCCCGGACAAGATGCTCCAGGGCCGTCTCTTCGGCTACGGCGACGCCCACCGCTACCGCGTCGGCATCAACGCCGACCACCTGCCGGTGAACCGCCCGCACGCCACCGAGGCGCGCACCAACTCCCGTGACGGCTCCCTGTACGACGGCCGCCACGCGGGTGCGAAGAACTACGAGCCGAACAGCTTCGGCGGCCCGCACCAGACGGACCGTCCGCTGTGGGTCTCCTCCGCCGTCACCGGTGGCACGGGCAACCACGCCGCGCCCTCGCACTCCGAGGACACCGACTTCGTCCAGGCGGGCAACCTCTACCGCCTGTACTCGGAGGACGAGAAGACCCGTCTGGTCGAGAACCTCTCCGGCTTCATCGCCAAGGTCTCCCGCGACGACATCGTCGAGCGGGCGATCAACAACTTCCGCCAGGCGGACGGTGACTTCGGCAAGCGTCTGGAAGCCGCGGTCCAGGCCCTCCGCGCCTGACACCCCTTTGCGGCTGAACCGCCGCCGCTCTCGCGGATGCGGTTGCTCGCCGTCGGGGGCATCTCAATTGATGGTTGCTCGCCGAAACAGGAGGGCCGGATTCCCGTCAGGGGTCCGGCCCTCCTGGCGTTCAGCTCGCCAGCGCGGCCGTGCGGCGCCGGCTCGGCGCCCAGCAGCGGATGACATCGCGTACGGACACGATGCCCACCGGGCCGCCGTGCTCCAGGACGATCAGATGACGGAAGCCGCCGTGGGCCATCGCCTCGGCGGCTTCCTGCACGGTGGCGTCCGGGGTGCAGAAGACCACGTTGTTGGTGGTGTGCGCGCCCACGGACTCCCGGTCGGGATCGTGGCCCGCGCCGATCGAGTTGAGGATGTCGCGCTCGGTCAGGATGCCGATGCCGCTGTGTTCGGGGTCGAGGACGACGGCGGCGCCTACGCGCCGGCCGGACATCAGGCAGGCCGCCTGCCGAAGGGTGTGAGTGGGTCCGAGGGTGAGGATCACGGTGCTCATGGCGTCGCGGACGAGCATGAAGAGAGCCACCTCCTGGTGAGTCCCTCCGCTTGGGTGGGGTGCGCACGAAGGGCCGCACTTAGAGAAGTCCTTCACAAGCGCACAAGCGGAGGAGTCTCAGATTCCCACGCCCGCGGGAAGCCAGCAAGGAGGCGCGTAAGGGGCGCTTTCGGCAACTACGGGCGCGGGCCGCCGGCGCGGCCGGCGCGCGCCCGTCCCCGTACGCGTCAGCCGCGCGGGCGCAGCACGTCCAGCATCTCCGTGTGCAGCAGCCCGTTCGAGGCCGCCGCGTTGCCGCCGTGTACGCCGTCCACCCCGTCCAGGCCGGTGAAGCGGCCGCCGGCCTCCTCCACGACGACGGCCAGGGCCGCCATGTCCCACAGGTTCAGCTCCGGCTCGGCGCACAGGTCGAGCGAGCCCTCGGCGACCATCATGTACGGCCAGAAATCGCCGTAGCCCCGGGTACGCCAGCACGCGCGGGTCAGGTCCAGGAAGCCGGGCAGCCGCCCCTGCTCCTCCCAGCCGCTCAGCGAGGAGTAGGCGAAGGAGGCGTCGCCCAGGGTGGCGACCTTGGAGACGCCGAGCGCGGTGGTCTCGCCGAGCGCGCCGCCGGTGAAGGCGCCCCGGCCGCGCGCCGCCCACCAGCGGCGGCCCAGCGCCGGCGCGGACACCACGCCGACCACGGGGCGGAAGGCGCCGTCGGCCTGCTCCTCCATGAGGGAGATCAGCGTCGCCCACACCGGAACGCCGCGCACGTAGTTCTTCGTACCGTCGATCGGGTCCACGACCCAGCGGCGCGGGCCGTCGCCCTTGAGGCCGTACTCCTCGCCCAGGATGGCGTCGGAGGGCCGCGCGGCGGAGATCCCGGCCCGGATGATCTCCTCGGTGGCGGTGTCGGCCTCGCTCACCGGGGTCATGTCGGGCTTGGTCTCGACCTTCAGGTCGAGGGCGCGGAACCGCTCCATCGTGGCGGCGTCCGCCGCGTCGGCGAGTTCGAGGGCAAGGCGCAGGTCATCGTCATACTCGGGCATGCCAGAACCCTACCCAGGCGGCCGGGGCGCCGTGGCGGGCGTCCACGGTGCGGCACGGGCACCCTTGACAGGATCTGTCGGTCCGTCAACTCTGACGGAGACGTCGACCGGAGGCGTCACAGGGGAGGCGACGGTGCCGACGGCCCGGGAGTCCTTGCTCGAAGCGGCGGGAGCGGCGCTCGCGGCGCGCCCGTGGCCTGCCGTGCGGATGGTCGACGTGGCGGCCGCCGCCGGGGTCTCGCGGCAGACCCTCTACAACGAGTTCGCGGGCAAGACGGGCCTGGGCCACGCCCTGGTCCGGCGCGACGCCGCCTGGTACCTCGACGGGGTGGAGCGGGCCCTGACCTCCTCGGGCGTTCCGGCCGAGCGGCTGGCCGCGGTCGTCGAGTGGACCGTGCGCGCCGGCCGGGAGCGGCCCCTCGCGCGGGCCCTGCTGACGGGGTGCTGGAACGGCAACTTACCCGTCCCGGCCGGCCGCGGGGTCCGGCCGGGGCTGCCCGCGCTGGGGCCCGCCGAGCTGATCCGCGGGGTCCGGGAGCGGGCCGGCGCCGCGTTCGGGGCGCCGGAGGGGGCGCAGCGGTGCGAGCTCGCCGTGCGGCTCGCGCTGTCCTACCTGATCGCCCCGGCCGAGCCGCCGGGTCCGGGCCACGCCGGGCTGTTGCCCCTGCTCGGTGTGACGGGCCCCAGCGTGACGGGTCTCAGCGCGACGGGTCTCAGTGCGACGAGCCCGAGAGCTGGAGCCCGATGACGCCGAGGATCACCAGCGAGATCGAGACGAGTTTGAGGGTGGAGACCAGGTCCCCGAGGAAGACCATCCCGTAGATCGCCGTACCGGCCGCCCCGATGCCGGTCCACACCGCGTAGGCCGGGCCCACGTCCAGCTTCTTCAGCGCCAGTGTCAGCAGACCGAAGCTGCCGAGCGCGAAGCACGCGAAGGCGATGGTCGGCCACAGCCGGGTGAAGCCGTGCGACAGCTTGAGGCAGACCGCGAACCCCGTTTCCAAGATCCCGGCGACCACGACCAGCAGCCACGCCATGGCGTATGCCTCCCCGCGTCGTGTGACGCGCTCATGGGCCGGGCCCCAGCGTCACTTGGTGCGATTATGCATTTACCAGACATCGGGGTCGGCAAACCCCGCCGGTCGATCGCCCATCGATCAATCGCCCCGCCCGGTCAGTCGCCCTCGCGGCGCTCCCGGGTCTGGAGCAGCCGCCGCAGCGAGTACAGCCGCGCCGGATCCGCGTGGCCGTCCTCCACCCACTTGTCGAGCGCACAGTCCGGCTCGTCGTGGCTGCACGCGCGCGGGCAGTCCTCCGTGCCCGGCACCAGCTCCGGGAAGGCCAGGATGACCCGGGACGGGTCCACGTGGTGCAGGCCGAAGGAGCGGACGCCCGGGGTGTCGATGACCCAGCCGTCCCCGCCCGGCAGCGGCAGCGCGAGCGCCGAGGTGGTGGTGTGCCGGCCGCGGCCGGTCACCGCGTTGACCACGCCGGTCGCGCGCTGGCGGCCCTCGGCGACCAGCGAGTTCACCAGCGTGGTCTTGCCGACGCCGGAGTGGCCGACGAAGGCGGTGATCCGGCCGTTCAGGTGCTCGCGCACCCGGTCGGCCGCGTCGCCCGCCGCCAGCTCCTCGCGGTTGGTGACCACGTAGTTCAGGCCGAAGGTCGAGTAGATCTCCAGGATCTTGTCCGCGGAGGTCAGGTCGGACTTCGTGAGCACCAGCAGCGGTTCCAGCCCGGCGTCGTACGCGGCCACCAGGCAGCGGTCGATCATCCGGGGCCGCGGTTCCGGATCCGCCAGTGCCGTCACGATGGCGAGCTGGTCGGCGTTGGCGACGACGACGCGCTCGTACGGATCGTCGTCGTCGGCCGTGCGCCGCAGGACGGACTTGCGGGCCTCGATCCGCACGATGCGCGCGAGGGTGTCCTTCTTGCCGGACAGGTCACCGACGATCCAGACCCGGTCCCCGACCACCGCCGCCTTGCGGCCCAGCTCGCGGGCCTTCATCGCGTGCACGGGGCGGTCCTCGACCAGGCAGGTGAGCCGGCCGCGGTCCACGGTCAGGACGAAGCCCTCGGCCGCGTCCTCGTGCTTGGGGCGGATGGTCGTACGCGGCCGGTTGCCCTTGGGGTTGGGCCGCTGGCGGATGTCGTCCTCGTCGGTGTGCTTCCCGTACCTGCGCATGACGGGCCCTACGCTCCCACGCCTGCCGGAGCCGCTTCGGCCCGGGCGAGCATGTCCGCCCACATCTTCGGGAAGTCCGGCAGGGTCTTCGCGGTCGTCGCCACGTTCTCGATGAGCACGCCCTCCACCGCCAGGCCGATCACCGCGCCGGCCGTGGCCATCCGGTGGTCGTCGTACGTGTGGAAGGTGCCGCCGTGCAGCGTGCGCGGGCGGATCCGCAGACCGTCCGCGGTCTCCGTGACATCGCCGCCCAGCCCGTTGATCTCCTTGGTGAGCGCCGCCAGCCGGTCCGTCTCGTGCATCCGCAGGTGCTGCACCCCGCGCAGCACCGACTCCGAGTCGGCCAGCGCCGCGACCGCCGCGATGCCCGGGGTGAGCTCGCCGACCTCGCCCAGGTCCACGTCGATGCCGTGGATCTTGCCGGTGCCGGTGAAGACCAGGCCCGCGTCCGTCAGCTCGCAGGAGCCGCCCATCTCCGTGAAGATCCGGCGCAGCGCGTCACCGGGCTGCGTGGTGCGGCGCGGCCAGTCCGGGATGGTGACCGTGCCGCCGGTGATCAGGGCCGCCGCCATGAAGGGCTGCGCGTTGGACAGGTCCGGCTCCACGACCAGGTCGCGGCCGAGCAGGGCGCCGGGGGCGACCCGCCAGACGTTCTTCTCGCCGCCGGACTCGGGGGTGTCGACCTGGGCGCCCGCCGCGCGCAGCATCTCCACCGTCATCCGGATGTGCGGCATGGACGGCAGGTTGGTGCCCACGTGCCGGACCTCGACGCCCTGGTTGAAGCGCGGGGCGGAGAGCAGCAGCGCGGAGACGAACTGCGAGGAGTTGGTCGCGTCGATCTCGACGGTCCCGCCCTCCAGGGCCCCGCCGCCCTGGACGGTCAGCGGCAGCGCCCCGCGGCCGTCGTCGTCGATGCGGGCGCCGAGCGTGCGCAGCGCCGTGATGACCTGGCCCAGGGGGCGCTCGTAGGAGCGCGGGTCGCCGTCGAAGCGGATGTCGCCGGCGGCGAGGGTGGCGACGGGCGGCAGGAAGCGCATGACCGTGCCCGCGTTGCCGACGTCGACCGTGGCCGGGCCGTGCAGCGCGGCCGGGATGATCCGCCAGGCCTCGCCGTTGTCGCCCTCGCCGGCGGAGCTGGACGAGACCGTCTCCTCGATGCCGACGCCCAGCGCGCGCAGCGCGTCGGACATCAGCTGGGAGTCGCGCGAACGCAGCGGGCGGCGCACCCAGCCCGGCTCGGAGGCGAGCGCGGCGAGCACAAGGGCGCGGTTGGTGACCGATTTGGACCCGGGCACGGTGACGGTGGCCTGGACGGCGGTGTCGGCGAGCGGGGCGGGCCAGAGGGCGGGGAGCGCGGGGGTCTCGGTCATGGCCACCACTTTAGTGGCTTCCCATGGCCACAGATCTTGATCACCGGGGAGTCTCGGCGGGCGGACACCCGTCGGCCCGGGCCGGTCCGCGGTCGGCCGGAGGGGTGCGGCGGTCGGTCGGCAGCCCGTCAGCGGCCCGTCAGAGGGCCAGAAGCCAGCGGCCGCCGCCGACGAGGGAGGACAGCGCCACCACGTGGAAGAGCAGCAGCCACACCACCGGATGCACATGGGTGAGCCGTCCGAGCTGGTCCGCGTCGGAGTCGGGCGCCCCGCCCGCCCGTCGCCCGGCCACCACCCCTGAACGAGACGCCGCCGCGCCGCTGTGATGACGGCGCTTCGCCCCCAGTTCGAAGACCGGCCGGACGCCGCCGAGGAGCAGGAACCACACCACGGCGTACGCGAAGACCGCCTGCACGTCCGCCGGGGCCAGCCAGGAGACCAGTACGAAGGTGGCGCCCGTGGCAACCACCGACAGCAGCCCGTACGCGTTGCGGATCATCACCAGCACCGCCAGGAGCAGGGCGGTCGCCGCCCACAGCAGCAGGGTGATCCGGTGCGCCGAGAGCAGGGCCGCGCCGCCGAGGCCGAGCAGGGAGGGCGCCGTGTACCCGGCGGCGGCGGTGAGGACCATGCCGAGGCCGGTGGGCTTGCCGCGGCTGACGGTGACCCCGCTGGTGTCCGAGTGCAGCCGGATCCCGTCCAGGCTGCGGCCCGTCAGCAGGGCCAGCAGTCCGTGGCCACCCTCGTGCGCGATGGTGATCGCGTTGCGCGACAGGCGCCACACCGGCCGGGGGCCCACGGCCACGAGTGCCGCCAGCCCCGTCGCGATCACCAGCCACTGGTCGGGCGCCGCCTGTATGCCGGTGAGCCGGTCCCACAGGCCGGCCGCAGTGCTGGTGTTCATGAGGTGGCGGACTCCTTGTGGCGGCGATCGGGTGACATGGCAGTGTGGCAGCCATGTGCGGAAGGTATGCAGCGAGTCGTGGGCCGGAGGAGCTGGCCGAGGTGTTCGGGGTGGAGCGGTGGGAGCCGGAAGAGGCTCTGGCGCCCGACTGGAACGTGGCTCCGACGAAAGAGGTCCACGTCGTCCTCGACCGTCCACTGAAAGACGCCCCGAATCCGCGTCCGGTTCGCCAGCTGAGGGTCCTGAAATGGGGACTCGTCCCCTCCTGGGCCCAGAATCCCGACGGCGCCGCCCGGATGATCAACGTCCGGTCCGAGACCATCGCGGAGAAGCCGTCCTTCCGCCGCCCCTTCGCGCAGCGCCGCTGCGTCATCCCGGCGGACGGCTACTACGAGTGGGTCACCGCCCACGACGAGCGGCAGCTCGAGGTCGAGGGCAAGAAGAAGCGGGCGCGCAAGCAGCCCTACTTCGTCCTCCCCGCCGACGGCTCCGTCTTCGCCATGGCCGGGATATACGAGTTCTGGCGCGACCGGACCCTGCCCGACGAGCACCCGCTCGCCTGGTGGGCGACCTGCTCGGTGATCACCGCCGAGGCCGAGACCGGTCCGCTCGGCGCCGCCCCCGCCGAGGGCCCGCGCTCGCTCGCCGACATCCACCCCCGGATGCCGCTGATGCTCACCCCGGACCGGTGGGACGCCTGGCTGGACCCGGCGCGGACCGACCCCGACGAGCTCCAGGCCCTGCTGGCCCCGCCGCCCGGCGGGCTGATGCGCGCCTATCCGGTGTCCACGGCCGCGAGCAACGTCCGCAACAACGGGCCCGAACTGCTGGAGGAGCTGGAAGGGCCGGAGGAGGGCACGCTCTTCTGACGGCCCGGCACTCACCCCGGCGGCCGCCGCCGACCGGCATGATCGGGGGATGAGCAGCACGCGCACCGAGAGTGTCGACACCCCGGCGGGCGAGGCCCGCGTCACCTGGCACCCGGCCCCGGCGGGCAAGGCCCGCCTGGTGCTCGCCCTGGGCCACGGAGCCGGCGGCGGGATCGAGGCCCGGGACCTCCAGGCCCTGGCCGCGGCCCTGCCCGCCCTGGGGGTCACCGTGGCGCTGGCCGAACAGCCGTGGCGGGTCGCGGGGAAGAAGGTCGCCGCCGCGCCCAAGGTGCTCGACGAGGGCTGGAGCGCCCTGTGGCCCGCCTTCGCGGAGCCCGGGCTGCCCGTCGTCGCGGGCGGGCGCAGCGCCGGGGCCCGGGTGGCCTGCCGGACCGCCGCGGAACTGGGCGCGGCCGGGGTGCTCGCGCTGGCCTTCCCGCTGCACCCGCCGGGCCGGCCTGAGAAGTCCCGGGCGCAGGAGCTGCTGGGCGCCGGGCGGCCGGCGCTGGTGGTCCAGGGCGGCCGCGACGCCTTCGGGAGGCCGGAGGAGTTCCCGGCGCGGGGAGCGCGCGGAGCCTCGTACGAGCTGGTGGAAGTGGAGGGCGGGGACCACGGCTTCGCCGTCCTGAAGAAGACCGGTCCCACCCAGGAGGAGGCCCTGGCGGTGATCACCGGGGCGGTGGCCGGGTGGCTCGGCCGGCTGCCGGTGTGACCTTGGTCCCGAAACCCGCGCCCCGCCCGGGAATGTGCCGCAGCGGCCTTCTGTTGTCCCGGATGTCGGTACGTACGGGAAGACGTCGGAGGAGAGGCACCGCATGACCCAGGTCATCAGCCAGAACCGTCCGCAGGCCGCTGACCTGGACTGGACAGTGCTGCCCGCGCCCAAGCGCGGCTTGGCTCGGGCGGCGGGCGACCGGGATGGTCGACTATTCTCCGATTCGAGCGGGTCCGCTTTCGGAGTCGCCACGCAGTCGGAGGAGGTGGGTCCTGTCGCCGGGACCGACGAAGGCCACGCGGAGGAGACGACCCCGGAGCGCAATGCGCGCTTCGAGAGGGACGCCCTCGGCTACCTCGACCAGATGTACTCGGCCGCCCTGCGCATGACGCGCAATCCGGCCGACGCCGAGGACCTGGTCCAGGAGACGTACGCGAAGGCGTACGCGTCCTTCCACCAGTTCCGCGAGGGCACCAACCTGAAGGCGTGGCTGTACCGCATTCTGACCAACACCTTCATCAACTCGTACCGCAAGAAGCAGCGCGAACCCCAGCGCAGTGCGGCGGAGGAGATCGAGGACTGGCAGCTTGCGCGCGCCGAGTCGCACATGTCGACGGGCTTGCGTTCCGCCGAGTCGCAGGCTCTCGATCACCTGCCCGATTCCGACGTGAAGGAAGCGCTCCAGGCCATTCCGGAGGAGTTCCGCATCGCGGTCTATCTTGCCGACGTAGAGGGCTTTGCGTACAAGGAGATCGCGGACATCATGGGTACACCCATCGGTACGGTCATGTCGCGACTGCACCGTGGCCGCCGTCAACTCCGTGGAATGCTTGAGGACTACGCCCGTGAGCGCGGGCTCGTCCCGGCCGGCGCGGGAGAGTCGAACGACCTGAAAGGCTCGGGCTCATGAGCTGCGGAGATGCGCACGAGACGGAGTGCTCCGAGGTCCTGGACCACCTTTATGAGTTCCTGGACCAGGAGATGCCCGACAGCGACTGCACGAAGTTCGAGGCGCACTTCGGCGAGTGCAATCCCTGTCTGGAGAAGTACGGCCTGGAACAGGCCGTGAAGAAGCTGGTCAAGCGCTGCTGCGGATCGGACGACGTGCCGACCGACCTGCGCTCGAAGGTGATGGGACGGATCGAGCTCATCCGTTCGGGGCAGGCCGTGCCGGATCATGACATTACGGCCGGGCCGCCCGCGCCGGCGGTCGCCGAGCCGATGCCGGGATCCGCCTCGGGCTGAAAGGCCGAAAACCGGCCATACGCGCCGGTGAAGTAGTACCCGATTGAACAATCCCGAACAGCCGCCCCCGGAAGGGCACTTCCTTCACCCGAAGGTGGTAATCCGGGGGCGTCCGCATGGCGCAATGCAAAAATGTGGCCCACCTCGCTCCCGGGCCCACTTATTCTCCCCATTCGGTACTGGTTTGATTCGTACCTGACTTGCACGGCTCAGGGGGAGGAGAGCGCCATGCGGGTACTTCCGCCGTTGGCGCGCGCCTACGTCCTGTGCGCCGTCCTCGCGGCCTGCGCGTGCGTCGCGCCCGCCGTCACCGGTTCCGCCGCCCTGTGGCCCTCCGTCGGCCTGCTCTCCGTGCTCTACCTCGGCTGCGAGCTCGTCAAGGTCTGCCCGCTCATGGGCCGCCGGGTGCCCGAGGGGCTCGGCTCCTTCTTCCCGGTGGTGCTGGCCGCCGTGTTCCTCCTGCCGCCGGCCGCCGCGGCCCTCGTCGCGCTGCCCGGCGGACTCGCCGGGACCGTGACGGCGCGGCCCGCCTGGGTGCGGCGCGTCTGGCACGGGGCGCAGCAGTCCATAGCGGCCTGGACCGCCGGGCAGGTCTACGGGGTGCTGGGCGGGACCGAGGCGCTGGGCGGAGGCTCCTTCGGCGGGACCGGGCCGCCGGGCCCGGACGGACCCGCGGGCCCGGCCGCCTGGGTCGCCGACTTCCCGTACGTGATGGTGCCCGCCGCCGCCGCGGCCGTCGCCTTCTGCCTGGTGCTGACCGCCCTCGACGGCGGCATCCTGGCCGCCGCCGAACGCCGGCCCGCCGCCACCACCTGGCGCGGACTGCTGACCCGGTCCCTCGCCCCGCACTGCGTGCACGGCCTCGCCGGGCTGATGATGGCCGTCATGTGGCGCAGCCCGTACGGACTTCCGGCCGCACTGCTCGTCATGCTGCCGATGTACATCTCCTGCTGGGTCTTCGCCCAGTACCACCGCGAGCGCGCCGCCCACCAGGCCACCATCCGGGCGCTGGTCCAGGCCGTCGACATCAAGGACCGCTACACGCGCGGCCACAGCGAGCGGGTCGGCCAGGCCTCGGCGATGATCGCCCGCCAGCTGGGCATGGGCGAGGAACGCCTCGAGGTCGTCCGCATCGCCGGGATCCTGCACGACGTGGGCAAGCTCGGCGTCCCGACCCGGCTGCTCCGCAAGGACGGACCGCTGACCCCCGAAGAGCGCAGGATCATCGAACTCCACCCCGAGTACGGACACGAGATGGTGCGCGGCATCGGCTTCCTGGGAGAGGCCCGCGCGGCGATCCTGCACCACCACGAGCGGGTGGACGGCTCCGGCTACCCGTACGGGCTGACCGGGGAGCAGATCCCGGTGCTGGCCCGGGTCGTGGCGGTCGCCGACGCCTTCGACGCGATGACCTCGACCCGGTCGTACAGCAGGGCCCGGCCGGTCCCGGTGGCGCTGGCCGAGCTGGAGCGGTGCGCCGGGGCCCAGTTCGACCCGGAGATGGTGCGGGCGCTGGTCGACGCGATCGGCCGCCAGGGCTGGCATCCGAAGGTGACCTCGGACGACGACCTCCAGGTGATCCCGGCCGGCGGTGGCGAGCCACAGTTCGGGGAAGGGGCCGCCGCCGGGGCCCGGGGGGCCGTACGGGAGGCCGTGCCCGCCGGTGCGGCGCTGACCGGACTGCCCGCCCAGGCCGCCCCGGCCGGAGCCGCGCCGCAGGCCCGAGGGGCCGGAAGCCCGCTCCAGGCCGCCGGGGCCGGGGACCCCTGCCACTGCGTCCCGGGACCCGCCGCCGAGCCCGGAGCGGCGGTCGAGGAGGCGCCGGGAGCCCCCGGCTCCCCGTCCGCCCCCGCCGCGGGAGCGAAGGCGTGAGGGGCTGGGCCGTCGGCATCGTGCGCGGAGCCGCCGCGGTGCTGACCGTGGCCGCGCTCGGGCACACCGTGTGGAACGGCCTGGTCGAGCCGGGCATCGCCCTCGCCTTCGGCACGCTGATCACCATCGGCGAGCTGGCCCGCCGGGACAGCGGCGACGCCGCCCGCCAGCAGCCCGCGCCGCTCGGATCCGCGGGGGCGCTCGCGTACGCCCTGCTCGGGCAGAACGCCGGAGCCCCCACCCACCACGGAGTCCTGCAGATCGTCGCCGTGGTCGTCACGGCCGCGCTCCTCGGGATCGTTCCGCACATCGCCCGGGGCCGCGGCCCCGCCCTCGACCACCTGGCCCGCCGCGTCCTCACGGTCACCTTCGCCGCCGTCTGCTTCCAGCCGCTCTACAACTCCGGGCAACTGGAGCACTGGGTCGGCCAGGGCCCGTACCTCGTGCTCTTCCTGGTCTTCCTCCTCGGGCTCACCGCCCTGTGCGACGCGGTCCTCGGCGCCGCCCTCGCCGGGGCCCGCACCGGCTGGCCGTTCGCCCCGCTGCTCCGCGACGAGCTCTGCGCCCAGTTGGGCATCGGCTCCGCGATCTGCGCCACGGGCGTGGTCATGGCCCTCGGGGTCGCCGTCGCGGGCCTGTGGGCGGTGCCCGTCTTCAGCGTGCCGCTGCTCCTGACCCAGATGTCCTTCCACCGGATCACCGCCATCCGCACCACCTACCGCCAGACCATCACCTCCCTCGCCCGCGCCACCGAGATCGCCGGCTACACCCGGCCCGGCCACTCCCGCCGGGTCGCCGCGCTGAGCTGCGCCGTGGGGCGGGAGCTGGGCCTCTCGGAGCGGGAGCTCACGGTGCTGGAGTACGCCGCCCTCATGCACGACATCGGGCAGCTCTCCCTCGTCGACCCGGTCCCGGCCGGGGCCACCGCCGAGCTGCCCGAGGCGGAGGCCCGCCGGATCGCCGGGCTCGGCGGGGAGGTGGCCCGCCAGACGGGGGTCCCGGCCGAGGTCGCGGTGGTGGTGGAGCTGCAGGCGGACCCGTACCGCGACCAGCCCGTCGCCGCCCGGATCGTGCGCGCGGTCAACGCGTACGAGGACCTCAGCAGGCACGCCGGCGGTGCCCGTCACCCGGGCGGCTCATTGGAGGCCCTGGAGCGGCTGCGGCTGGGGACCGGGCGCGACTACCAGCCGGAAGTCGTGGAATGTCTCGCCAGGGTGCTCGCACGGGGCGGACGTGCCAGAGTCGGACCCGTCCCGCCTGGGTAACCCATGGGTAATGAGCGGCTGTCCGAGTGGGCATGGTTGGATGCCAGTGAGAGTGTTCCCAGCAGGAGTGTTCCCAGCAGGAGTGTCCCGAGCAAGAGTGTCCGGCAGGCGGGAATCGTGAGGATCTTCGGGAAGGTACGGCATCGGCCCTCCGCCTCGTGGCGGCAGGCCACCGACCGCGCGTTCACGCTGATCGGCGACGGTCGGTACGAGGACGCGGGCGCGCTCCTGACCAGAGCGGCGGACCTGGAACCCTGGCTGTCCGAGTCCTGGTTCAACCTGGCGCTGCTCCACAAGTTCCGCCACGACTGGGAGCAGGCCCGGGCCGCCGGGCTGCGCGCCGTGGCCCTGCTCGACCGGGAGACCGGCGCCCCGGACTGGTGGAACGTGGGCATCGCCGCCACCGCGCTGCAGGACTGGCCGCTGGCCCGCCGGGCGTGGCAGGCGTACGGGCTCAAGGTGCCAGGGGACCCGCACGGCGCTGGCGCCGGCGGCGGTCACTCCAACGGCGAACCGGTCGGCATGGAGCTCGGCAGCGCGGCCGTACGGCTGTCGCCCGAGGGCGAGGCCGAGGTGGTCTGGGGCCGCAGGCTCGATCCGGCCCGCATGGAGGTCCTGTCGATCCCGCTGCCCTCCTCGGGGCGGCGCTGGGGCGAGGTCGTCCTGCACGACGGGGTCCCGCACGGCGAGCGCGTCACGGCGGCCGGGCCGTCGTACCCCGTCTTCGACGAGATCGAGCTGTGGGCGCCCTCCCCGGTGCCGACCTGGGTGGTGCTCCTGGAAGCGGCCACCGAGGCCGACCGCAACGCCCTGGAGCAGCTGGCCTCCGACGCCGGCTTCGCCGCGGAGGACTGGTCCTCCTCGGTGCGGCTGCTGTGCCGGACCTGCTCGGAGAGCGCGATGCCGAGCGGTGAGGGCGACGGCGAGCACCTGGACCCGCACGACCACAGCGAACCGGGCCACCCCGGCCCCCTGGGGCACCGTACGGCCGGGTCCGGATCCCTCTGGGTGCCCGAGCGGGAGTGCGGGATCGCGGCGCCGGCGGGCCTGGTGCGCGGGCTGCTCGACGGCTGGGTCGCGGACAGTCCGGACAGCCGGGAGTGGCGGGATCTCGAAGAAGTCTGCTGAGCCGGGGCCGTAGTCTGTACCGGCACATCGGTGACTGGTGGACTTACGGAAGGCGTACGGCGGACATGGCGCAGCAGGAGAACGACGTTGTCGAGGTCGATGTAGTCGGCGGGGCGAACGACGGGTACGTCGTCGACACCGAGGACTGTGAGGCGCGCGAGCTCGCCCACCGCGAGCGCGGCACCGCCCGCCCGATCACGGTGGTCGGCAACCCGGTCCTGCACCGGGAGTGCAAGGACGTCACCGAGTTCGGCGACGAGCTGGCGCAGCTGATCGACGACATGTTCGCCAGCCAGAAGGCCGCCGAGGGCGTGGGCCTCGCCGCGAACCAGATCGGCGTCGACGCCAAGGTCTTCGTCTACGACTGCCCGGACGACGACGGCAACCGCCACACGGGCGTGGTGATCAACCCGAAGCTCGTCGAGCTGCCGGCGGCCGCCCGGATCCTGGACGACTCGAACGAGGGCTGCCTGTCGGTCCCGACCGCCTACGCCTCGCTGGCCCGCCCGGACTATGCCGAGGTGACCGGCCAGGACGCGCAGGGCAACCCGATCAAGGTGCGGGGCACCGGCTACTTCGCGCGCTGCCTCCAGCACGAGACCGACCACCTGTACGGCTACCTGTACATCGACCGGCTGTCGAAGCGGGACCGCAAGGACGCGCTGCGGCAGATGGAAGAGGGCACCCCGCGCTACGAGACGGTTCCGAACGCGTAGCCGACCGTTTCCCTTCCCCTTCCCCTTCCCCTTCTCGTTCTCGTTCACGTACGCGAAAGGCGCCCCGCTCCGGTCAGGAGCGGGGCGCCTTTCGCGTGGAGCGGCACGGCCTAGTCCCAGCCGAGGTCGCTCGGGTCGGGCGTGGCCGGGTGGCGGCCGACGGCCCGGATGGTGCGAGTCATGAGACCCCCTGTCGTATGCGAACGAGCAAACGGTAGGGCGAAAACGATCAAGAAGGGAAGGGCTTCCCGACCACTTCATCAAGTCGGTCGGACATCAGGCCGCGGACGGGCCCTGGAAGGTGCGCCGGAAGGCGTTCGGAGTGGTGCTCAGCGTCCGCAGGAAGTGGTGGCGCAGGGCCGCCGCGGTGCCGAACCCGCAGCGGCCCGCGATCGCGTCGACCGTCTCGTCGGTGGCCTCCAGCAGCTCCTGCGCCAGCAGGACCCGCTGGCGCAGCACCCACTGGTACGGAGTGGTCCCCGTCTCCTGGAGGAAGCGGCGGGCGAAGGTCCGCGCGGACATGTGGGCCCGCTCCGCGAGCTGCTCGACCGTGATCTCCTCCTCCAGGTGGCGGGCCATCCACCCGATCACCTCGCCCACCGTGTCGCAGGAGGTGCGGGGCAGCGGGCGCCGGATGTACTGCGCCTGCCCGCCGTCCCGGTGCGGCGGTACGACCATCCGCCGGGCGATGGTGTTGGCCACCTCGGCGCCCTGTTCCTGCCGGACGAGGTGCAGGCACGCGTCGATCCCGGAGGCGGTGCCGGCCGAGGTGATCACCGGGCCCTCGTCCACGTAGAGGACGTCCGGGTCGACCCTGGCCCGCGGGAAGCGGCGGGCCAGGGCCGGGGCGTGCATCCAGTGCGTGGTGCAGCGCCGGTCGTCCAGCAGCCCGGCCGCGCCCAGCATGAAGGCCCCGCTGCACACGCTCAGCACCCGCGCGCCCCGGTCCACGGCCCGCCGCAGGGACTCCAGGAGCGGCTCCGGGTACACCCGGGTGGGGGCCTCGCGGTCGGCGGGCAGGCAGATCAGATCCGCCTCCTCCAGCCGCTCGGGTCCGTGGGGGAGCGTGAGGCGGTAGTGGCCGTCGCCCACGGTGATCGGGTTCTCCTCCATCGCGCAGACGGCGAAATCGTAGGTCGGCAGGCCCATGGCGCTGCGGTCGACCCCGAAGACCTCGCAGAAGATGCCCATCTCGAAGGGGGTGACCCCGTTCACCACGGCCACGGCCACGTTGTTGAGGGAGGAAGGCTTCAGCATGCCTCCAGTGTGGCAGTAATTCGTTCTTCTATGACAGTCCTGCCACTGTCGGGTTTCGGCCGCCCTGGCGAGAGTGGAGTCATGAACACCTTGCTGAGCTACCTGACCGTTCTCGCCGTTGCCGCCCTCCTGCTGACCCCCTCCCTTTACGGGGCCTTGCGCGAGAGCCGCCTCGACCGGCAGATCCGTGCCGCCGAGCGGGCCGAGCCGGTCCGGCCGGACCGGCCGACGGAGGTCATCCGAGCTCCGGATCCCGCGTCGCCGTCACGGTCCAGCCGGGGTGCCGGCCCGTCAGTCTCCTCTTCGAGCGGATCAGCATCCGCACCGACGCGGTCGGCGCGGCCGATGCAAGCACGCACAGGCCCCAGGGCGGCGGCGCGGGGGTGACGGCGTCGGCGGCGAGGGCCGTGGGCGGGGCGGGGAAGTCGGCGCGGCTGCTGTTGAGGTTGTAGCCGTGCTGGACGGTGACCTTAAGTCCCGCCGCCGCTTGCTTGGAGTTACGGATTGCTCACTTATCGTGCTGGTTTTCAGGTAATCTGAGACGGGGGTGACAGCGGTGCGGGTCGCTCAGACGTGCAGGTTCCGGGGAAAGAACAAGGCCCCGAAGTGGAGGAAGCCCGACGGCGGGATCGTGTCGGTGATGGTGCTGCCGCTGGCTGTCGCCGACCCCGCTGAACTGGCCCGGCTGGAGAAGCTGTTCGGGGCGATGTGGTCGGTCAAGCGGGCTGTCCAGCGTGACGCCCGCGCCAAGGTCGACGCCTACTGGGCCGCCGACCACGAGCGCGCCCGCGACGGGGCGAGGACGGTGCGGCAGCGCCTCGGACTGTCCCGTGAGGCGCTGGAACGCTGCGCGTACAAGCACCTGGAAGACGCAGGGCACTTGAAGCACCATGCTTCGAAGGCCCTGGCCATGCACATGGCGGACGAGGTGTGGAACGGTGTCCAGCGGCACCTGTTCCCCGATGTCACCGGCAAGCGGCACGGCCGTCCGAAGACGGGCCGGTGGCATGACTTCACCCGCATTCCGGGCCGTGCCCGCTCCCACACGGCCGAACGAAAGTGGGAAACCTTCCGGCTCGTCGGTTCTCTCCACGGTCACACGGTGGCCTACACCGACGGCGGCCGGCGCACCGTTGCCCAGCCGCGCCGGATGCGAGTGCCGGCAGCGCTGTCCGGCACCGTGCCCACGGGGAGCACCACCGCGTCGGGGAAGCCCGGCACGCGGAAGGCGACCTGGTGGGACCACTCCGGTCCGCTCGCTGTGGTGTTCGCGGGTGGCCCCGACTCCGGCCGGGGTGACCTCGTACTTCCCGTGCGTATCCCGCAGCAGCCCGGACAGTGGGCACGTGTCGAGCACTTTCTGTCGAATCCCGGCCGTTGGCACAAGGTGGATCTCGTGCGGCGTCGGAAGGCGTCCGCGCCGGGCGGCTGGGTGTACGAGGCGCATCTGATGATCCTCGGCCCCGGCTACACCTCCCTGGCCGTCCGGGCCATGCGCGAGCAGGCCGCCACTCTGGACCGGATCGGTGGGGTGGACGGCAACGTCTCCAACGTATCGATCGTTTCCCTGCCCGCCAGCCTGGACCCTGCCGACGGTCAGCCGCAGTCCACCGAGATCACCATCAGCCCCGAGGAGCGGGCGCTGCTGGAGCGGGAGGCGAAGAAGCGGCGCGGCCGGGTGCGGGCGCTGGAGCGCTCCCGCCGCGCCACGAATACCGTGCATTACGGGCTGTCGAAGAAGCAGGCCCGACGGGCGGAGCGCCGAGTAGACAGGGGTCTGACGCACAAGGCCGTCACCGTTCCCGGCGGTGCCCGTGCTGCCCGCGTCGATGGGGTGCCTAAGCAGGCGTTCCGCCGCGACCGGATCTCAGGCGGTTACCGGGAGCTGCGCGCCCGCCAGGCCGAAGCCGCCGCCTCCGCCGCCGCACACCGCAGCCACCGCGCCCGCACCATGGCTCGCGAGATCATCGCCATCCACGGCCCCACGCTGGTGGTCGAGGACTGCGACATCCGCACCTGGTACCGGCTGTGGGGCAAGCGACTGTCCCAGACCACCCCCGGCCTGCTCATCGCCGCACTTGAGCGTGAATGCCAGGCCGCGGGCGGCCGTCTCGTACGGGCCTCCACCTGGTCCACCGCGCTGTCTCAGCACTGCCTGTGCGGCGAACGCGTCAACAAGTCGCTGCGGGACCGGGACCACAAGTGCATCGCGTGCGGCCTTGTCGGCAAGCGCGACATGGTGTCCGCCGCCCTGGCCGCGTTCGTCCGCTTCGCCGACGTGGACGACCCAACGACCGCGTACCTGGACACCACCGCGTCCCGGCGCGCACAGATCATCTTCTTCGAAGGGCTGGAAGAAGCCCTGCGGGAGTCAACCACACCGTGCCAGAACACCCCTCGGGGTGCTGGCCGCGTGGCAGTTCCACGGCAACGCCGTGGAACCTCTGCTCCCCGAACCGCCGGACGACGGTCCCGAGCGACCCCGGATGAGACACGCCCCAAGCGTGACCACGCCGGAAAGCCCGGACACCGCCCCGGCTGCAACCCGCAGCTCACCCTCTGGTGAATTGCGGATCAAGTCTTAGAAGTCCTCGTCCAGGTCGACCGTGCCCTCGACCGCGACCTGGTAGGCCGACGGGCGGCGCTCGAAGAAGTTCGTCAGTTCCTGGACGCCCTGGAGCTCCATGAAGGAGAACGGGTTCTGCGATCCGTAGACCGGCGGGAAGCCGAGGCGGACCAGGCGTTGGTCCGCGACGCATTCCAGGTACTCGCGCATCGACTCGGTGTTCATGCCCGGCAGGCCGTCACCGCACAGGTCGCGGCCGAACTGCAGCTCGGCCTCGACGGCCTCCCTCAGCATGTCGACGACCTGCTGCTGGAGCGCGTCGTCGAAGAGCTCCGGCTCCTCCTTGCGGACGGTGTCCACGACCTCGAAGGCGAAGTTCATGTGCATGGTCTCGTCGCGGAACACCCAGTTGGTGCCCGTGGCCAGGCCGTGCAGCAGGCCGCGCGAGCGGAACCAGTACACGTAAGCGAAGGCGCCGTAGAAGAACAGCCCCTCGATGCACGCCGCGAAGCAGATCAGGTTCAGCAGGAAGCGGCGGCGGTCGGATGCCGTCTCCAGGCGGTCGATCTTCTCGACAGAGTCCATCCAGCGGAAGCAGAACTGGGCCTTCTCGCGGATCGAGGGGATCTCCTCGACCGCGTCGAAGGCGGCCGCGCGGTCGTCCGGGTCGGGCAGGTAGGTGTCGAGCAGCGTCAGGTAGAACTGGACGTGCACGGCCTCCTCGAACAGCTGGCGCGACAGGTACAGGCGCGCCTCCGGGGAGTTGATGTGCTTGTACAGGGTCAGCACCAGGTTGTTCGAGACGATCGAGTCGCCCGTCGCGAAGAACGCGACCAGGCGGCCGATCATGTGCTGCTCGGAGGGTGTCAGCTTCGCGAGGTCCGCGACGTCCGAGTGGAGGTCGACCTCCTCGACGGTCCAGGTGTTCTTGATCGCGTCGCGGTAGCGCTCGTAGAAGTCCGGGTAGCGCATGGGGCGGAGCGTGAGCTCGAAGCCCGGGTCCAGGAGGTTCTTCTGGTCGTTGGAGCTCATTACTGGCAGGCCTCGCAGGACTCGGGGTTTTCAAGGGAGCAGGCCAGCGCGTCGGCGTCGACGGCCTGCGGGAGCGGGGTGGCGGCCGCCGGGACCGTGCTGCCGGAGGCGGCGCGGGCGATCTTCGTCGCGGGGCGGGAGCGCAGGTAGTACGTGGTCTTCAGGCCCTGCTTCCAGGCGTACGCGTACATCGAGCTGAGCTTGCCGATGGTGGGCGTCTCCAGGAACAGGTTCAGCGACTGCGACTGGTCAAGGAACGGCGTACGGGCCGCCGCCATGTCGATCAGTCCCCGCTGCGGGATCTCCCACGCGGTGCGGTACAGGTCGCGCACCTCGGCCGGGATCCAGCCGAAGCCCTGGACCGAGCCGGAGGATTCGCGCAGCGCCTCGCGGGTCTGGGCGTCCCAGACGCCGAGCCGCTTGAGCTCCTGCACCAGGTAGCCGTTGACCTGGAGGAACTCCCCGCTCAGGGTCTCGCGCTTGAAGAGGTTGGAGACCTGCGGCTCGATGCACTCGTACACGCCCGCGATGGAGGCGATGGTCGCCGTCGGGGCGATGGCGAGGAGCAGGGAGTTGCGCATGCCGGTCTTCGCGACCCGGGCGCGCAGCGCGTCCCAGCGCTCCGGCCAGTTCAGCTCGACGTCGTAGTGGTCGGGGTGCAGGACGCCGCGCGCGGTGCGGGTCTGCTCCCAGGCGGGCAGCGGGCCGCTGCGCTCGGCCAGGTCGCAGGAGGCCTCGTACGCCGCGAGCATGATGCGCTCGGAGAGCTTCGTGGACAGGGCCTTCGCCTCGGGGGAGTCGAAGGGCAGCTTGAGCTGGAAGAAGACGTCCTGGAGACCCATGGCGCCCAGGCCCACCGGGCGCCAGCGGGCGTTGGAGCGGCCGGCCTGCTCGGTCGGGTAGAAGTTGATGTCCACGACGCGGTCGAGGAAGGTGACGGCGGTGCGGACGGTCTCGTCCAGGCGCTCCCAGTCGATCTCCCGACCGTCCGCCGTGTCCACGACGAAGGCGCCGAGGTTGACCGAGCCGAGGTTGCAGACGGCGGTCTCGCCGTCGTTGGTGACCTCGATGATCTCGGTGCAGAGGTTCGAGGAGTGGACGACGGTGCCCGGCTCGGCGGTCTGGTTCGCCGTGCGGTTGGAGGCGTCCTTGAAGGTCATCCAGCCCTGGCCGGTCTGCGCGAGGGTGCGCATCATCCGGCCGTAGAGGTCGCGGGCGGGCATGGTCTTGCGGGCCAGGCCGGCCGCCTCGGCCTCGCGGTAGGCGGCGTCGAACGCGTCGCCCCACAGGTCGACCAGCTCGGGGACGTCGGCCGGGGAGAACAGCGACCAGTCGGCGTCGGCGTTCACGCGGCGCATGAACTCGTCCGGCACCCAGTGCGCCAGGTTCAGGTTGTGGGTGCGGCGCTGGTCCTCGCCGGTGTTGTCGCGGAGCTCCAGGAACTCCTCGATGTCAGCGTGCCAGGTCTCCAGGTAGACGGCGGCGGCGCCCTTGCGGCGGCCGCCCTGGTTCACGGCGGCGACGGAGGCGTCGAGGGTCTTCAGGAACGGGACGATGCCGTTGGAGTGGCCGTTCGTACCGCGGATCAGGGAACCGCGGGCGCGGATGCGGGAGTACGAGAGGCCGATGCCGCCGGCGTGCTTGGAGAGGCGCGCGACCTGGTGGTAGCGGTCGTAGATCGAGTCGAGCTCGTCCAGCGGGGAGTCCAGCAGGTAGCAGGAGGACATCTGCGGGTGCCGGGTGCCGGAGTTGAAGAGGGTGGGGGAGGAGGGCAGGTAGTCGAGGCGGCTCATCAGCCGGTACAGCGAGGCCACTTCCTCGACGGCCGTGACGCTCTCGTCCGCCGCGAGGCCGCAGGCCACGCGCAGCATGAAGAACTGCGGGGTCTCGATGACCTGGCGGGTGATGGGGTGGCGCAGCAGGTAGCGGCTGTGCAGGGTGCGCAGGCCGAAGAAGCCGAAGCGGTCGTCGGCGCCCTCGGCGAGCGCGTGCGCGACCAGCGCGTCGAGCCGGTTCGCGTGCAGGCGTACGAAGTCGGCGGTGCGGTCGGCGATCAGGCCCTCGCGGTGGCCGACCTCGACGGAGCCGGAGAAGGAGGTGGCTCCCTGGCCGGCGGCCTCTTCGCGCACGGCCAGCGTCAGCAGGCGGGCGGCGAGGCGGGAGTACGCCGGGTCCTCGGAGATCAGTCCGGCGGCCGCCTCGGTGGCGAGCGTACGGAGCTCCGCCTCGTCGGCGGCGGCGCTGCGGCCGCGCAGGGCGGCGGCGGCGACCCGGCCGGGGTCGGTGTCGGGCAGGTCGGCGGTCAGCTCGGTGAGCGTGCGCAGGAGCGCGGCCCCCGGACCCTCATAGGCGGACGGGTCGGACTCGGCGCGCGGTGCGGAAGGCGCGATGGTCACGGGGGGAGCTCTCCCTCGCTCGGCTCCGGGAACACCGTTGGTGCGGGGCGCGAGGGGGCGCACGTGGGGGAGCGCGTGCCTGGCAGGGCAGTGCGCGTGCGCCACGTGGCGTCCACCGGCCCAACCGCGAGGCCCGGACGTGTCTGCACCCGGTTCGGTCGAGCCGGGCGCACTGTCGACAGGTCCTCGGACTTGCGGATGCACCGAGCAGGTCGGTGCATTTCATACCGTTGCGGGACAGTTCCGGATTCTCACCGGATTCCCCTGCGGCGACAGCGAGCATGAGCATACATGTGGGGGCCGGTGCTTGCGGTAGCCCCCACATGTTGTGTCGCTCCTCGGGGGCGGTGCACCGCTAGAGCTCCAGGCGGTAGGTGAGCAGGGGGAGGCCCGGCACCGGGTACCAGTCCCGCTCCGGAGTCCGCACGAAGCCCAGCCGGTCGTAGATCCGGTGCGCCCCGAGCATCTTCTCGGTGGTCGACAGCACCAGGTGGCTCACGCCCTGCAGCTCCCGGGCACGGCTCACGCAGGCCCGTACGAGGGCCTCCCCGGCGCCGCGTCCGCGCGCCGCCGCGGAGACGGCCAGCATCCGGAACTCCGCCTCGCCGGGACCCGCGATATCGCACAGCGGGCTGCCGGGAGGGGCGAAGGTCACACCGCCGAGCAGCGTGCCCTCGTACTCCGCGACGAGCACCTCGCCGTCGGGGGCCCGGCCGGCGACGTCGCGCAGCCGGCTCAGGTAGGGGTCGTCCTCGGCGAAGTCCAGCAGTCCGTCGTCGAGGTAGGCCCGTGCGGTGATCTCGCCGAGCTCTTGGTATTCGGCGGCCGCCGCCGTCCTGATGATGATGTCCATGGGACCGAGTGTGCGCCAGGGCGAGCAAGGAGGCCGCCGCGTTCCGTCGGGTGGACGGAGACGCGGCGGCCTTGTGCGGCCCACCGGTTCAGCAGCAGCGGAACCCTTCGCGCGGATCGCCCTCGCGGGCGTCCGTACGGGCCCGCTCGAACTCCCGGCGGGACTGGACCTCCGCGTCCGGGTCGTGCGTACGGGCGTGGGCGACGTAGCGGTCGTAGGCCGCCTCGCCAGAGAACTCCCGTACGAAGTACCGGGCCCGGCCCAGCACGTGGCGCAGGCGCGTCACGCGACCGGTTCCTTGACGCGGCCTCCGCCCGAGTCGAGGCCGGCGGCGGCGAGCTCCGCGCGCTCCTCGGCGGTCGGGATGAGCCCGGCCGGGGCGACGAGCTTGGACTCGGTCCACGGGAACTCGACCATGGTGACCGACTCGGGCTTACGGATGGCCTTGAGGCAGGTGCGGGCCGCGTCCACGAGCACGATGATGATCAGCAGGGCGAAGAACACCGACAGGACGCCGTCCACCGTGGCGTTGGTGACCACGGTGTGCATCTCGTCCATGTTCTTGGCGGGCTTGAGGACCTTGCCCGCGTCGATGCCCTCCTGGTAGACGTCCCGCTGGGCGAAGAAGCCGATCTTCGGGTTGTCCGAGAAGATCTTCTGGTAGCTGGCGGTGAGCGTGACGGCCAGGTCCCAGGCCAGCGGAACGCCCGTCACCCAGGCCCACTTGAGCCGGCCCGACTTGATCAGCAGGGTGGTGCAGACGGCCAGGGCGACCGCCGCGAGGAGCTGGTTCGCGATGCCGAACAGCGGGAAGAGCTGGTTGATGCCGCCCAGCGGGTCCTTGACGCCGACCCAGAGGAAGTAGCCCCAGCCGCCGACGACCACCGCGCTGGCGAACCAGACGCCCGGCTTCCAGCTGACGTCCTTGAAGGACTTGTGCACGTTGCCGAGGGTGTCCTGGAGCATGAAGCGGCCGACGCGGGTGCCCGCGTCCACGGTCGTCAGGATGAACAGGGCCTCGAACATGATCGCGAAGTGGTACCAGAACGCCTTCATCGCGGTGCCGCCGATGACGGCCGAGAAGATCTCCGCCATTCCGAGTGCGAAGGTCGGCGCGCCGCCCGTACGGGACAGCAGGCTGCTCTCCTCCACGTCCTTCGCGGCCTGTGTGAGGGCCTCGGGGGAGATGGCGAAGCCGAAGTTCGTCACGGCCTGCGAGGCCGTCTCGACGGTGGCGCCGACGACCCCGCCGGGGGAGTTGATGGCGAAGTACAGGCCGGGATCGATGATGCAGGCCGCGATGATCGCCATGACGGCGACGAAGGACTCGGTCAGCATCGCGCCGTAGCCGATGACCCGGACCTGCGTCTCCTTCTGGATCATCTTCGGGGTGGTGCCCGAGGAGACCAGGGAGTGGAAGCCGGACAGGGCTCCGCAGGCGATGGTGATGAAGACGAACGGGAACATCGAGCCGGCGAAGACCGGCCCGTCGCCGCGCGAGGCGAACTCGGTGACCGCGGGCATCTTCAGCGTCGGCATGGCGATGACCACACCCACGGCCAGCAGCCCGATGGTGCCCACCTTCATGAAGGTGGAGAGGTAGTCGCGCGGGGCGAGCAGCATCCACACCGGCAGGACGGACGCCACGAAGCCGTAGGCGACCATCCAGATGACCAGCGTCTCCTTCTCCAGGGTGAAGGTGTCCGCCAGGGAGGACTCGGCGACCCAGCCGCCCGCGACGATGGCGAGCAGCAGCAGCGCGACTCCGACGACGGAGACCTCGGTGACCCGGCCCGGGCGCAGGACGCGCAGGTAGAAGCCCATGAAGAGGGCGATCGGGATGGTCATGCCGATGGAGAAGACGCCCCACGGGGAGTGCGCCAGCGCGTTGACGATCACCAGGGCCAGCACGGCCAACAGGATGATCATGATGGCGAAGACGCCGACCAGCGCGGCGGCGCCGCCGACCGGGCCGATCTCGTCCCGGGCCATCTGGCCGAGCGAACGGCCGTTGCGCCGGGTGGAGAAGAAGAGCGTGACCATGTCCTGGACGGCGCCCGCGAAGATCACGCCGACGACGATCCAGATGGTGCCGGGCAGGTAGCCCATCTGCGAGGCGAGTACGGGGCCCACGAGGGGGCCGGCGCCGGCGATGGCGGCGAAGTGGTGACCGAAAAGCACCCGTCGGTCGGTCGGGTGGAAGTCGACACCGTTGTCAAGGCGTTCGGCGGGGGTGGCGCGGGTCTTGTCCACCTTCAGGACGCGGTTCGCGATGAAGCGCGCGTAGAAGCGGTAGCCGATCGCGTACGAGCCGAGGGCGGCGGCGAGCAGCCAGACGGCCGAGATCTCCTCGCCGCGCGAGAGTGCCAGCACGCCCCAGCCGAGAGCCCCCACGAGCCCGACGAGCACCCACACGGCCACGGCCTTGGGGGACATGCGCCCCGATGGAGAAGGCGAGCCCGGCGTGGTGCCCGGACTCGCCGCGTCCCGTATCGCCCGTGCCGCTTCCGGCTCCGTTGCTTCCGGTCCTGGTTCCGTCATGATCCGTCGTCCCCTCGTCGATCATCTGCGTAATGGCGCAGGGAATCTACGGGGGACAGCCCGCTGGGCGTAAGCCCCCGTCCGCATAGCGGAACGAGAGTCAACTACGAATCAGACGACGGGGCGCTGGAGTCGGGCGACGAACTTGTAACGATCGCCGCGGTATACGGAACGCACCCACTCGACGGGCTCCCCGTCGGTGTCCAGCGAATGGCGGGAAAGCAGCAGCATCGGCAGCCCGACGTCGGTGCCGAGCAGTCCGGCCTCCCGCGGGGTGGCCAGCGAGGTCTCGATGGTCTCCTCCGCTTCGGCGAGGCGCACGTCGTACACCTCGGCGAGGGCGGTGTAGAGGGAGGTGTACTTGACCAGTGAACGGCGCAGCGCGGGGAAGCGCTTGGCCGACAGGTGCGTGGTCTCGATGGCCATCGGCTCGCCGCTGGCCAGGCGGAGCCGTTCGATGCGCAGGACCCGGCCGCCGGTGGCGATCTTGAGGAGGCCGGCGAGGGTGTCGTCGGCCGTCACGTAGCCGATGTCCAGGAGCTGGGAGGTGGGTTCCAGGCCCTGGGCCCTCATGTCCTCCGTGTAGGAGGAGAGTTGGAGCGGCTGGGAGACCTTCGGCTTGGCGACGAAGGTTCCTTTGCCCTGAATCCGTTCCAGCCGCCCCTCGACGACGAGCTCCTGGAGAGCCTGTCGCACCGTGGTGCGGGAGGTGTCGAACTCGGCCGCGAGCGTGCGCTCCGGCGGCACCGGTGTTCCTGGCGGCAAGGTTTCGGTCATATCGAGCAAGTGGCGTTTGAGCCGGTAGTACTTGGGCACGCGTGCCGTGCGGGTGGCCGCCCCGCTGTCCGGCTCCGTGATCGCCCCTTCGGTGGCCATCGCCGCCCGCCTTCCCGACTCCAGTTTCGTTGCCGTCACCGGCTCCTCCGATATGTGCGGTCACATCGTGACACGGGAGGGAGGGCAGGCCTCCTCCCTCCCCCAGGTGTCGGTCCGATAACGGACCGAGCACCCGCTCATTAGACCCTTGACACCCCTAAAGGTCTAGGCCAAGCTCCAGCTACTGGTCTACACCAATATGGATCAGATCCCGGCCCCACGGGCAGTACTTGGTGCTTTTTGAGTCACCGCGGCGGGCAAGGGAAGTTGCAGGCAGCATCCCTGAGGAGGGTGGCGTGAAGCGCAAGCTCATCGCGGCGGTCAGTGTCGCGGGCATGATGGTCGGAGTCGCGGCGTGCGGCAACGGCGGCGACGACAAGCCGAAGGCCGACGCGGGTGGCGCCAAGGAGATCACCGTCTGGGTGATGGACGGCTCCGCACCGAAGACCTGGATCGACGCGGTCAACGCGGAGTTCTCCGCCAAGCACCCCGGTGTCACGGTCAAGGTAGAGGTCCAGCCCTGGAAGGGCATCCAGGAGAAGGTCACCACGGCCCTCTCCGAGAACACCCCGCCGGACGTCCTGGAGCTCGGCAACACCCAGACCGCCGGTTACGCGGTCACCGGTGGTCTCGCCGACCTGACCAAGGACAAGTCCAAGCTCGGCGCGGACGCCTGGGCGAAGAGCGGTCTGGCCTCGGCCGAGATCGACGGCAAGCTCTACTCCGCTCCGTGGTACGCGGCCAACCGCGTCGTCATCTACGACAAGAAGGCCTTCGAGAAGGCCGGCGTCACGGCGCCCAAGACCCGCGACGAGTGGGTCGCCGGCCTGGAGAAGCTGAAGGCGGCCGACCCGGCCTCGCAGCCGATCTACCTGCCCGGCCAGAGCTGGTACGTCCTCGCCGGTCTCATCTGGGACGAGGGCGGCGACCTCGCCACCAAGGACGGCGACAAGTGGAAGGGCGGTCTCGGTACCCCCCAGGCCGCTTCCGCGATGGAGTTCTACAAGAAGCTCCAGTCCTTCTCCACCGCCCCGAAGGACAAGGACGAGGCGAACCCGCAGCAGTCCACCGACGTCGTTCCCAAGGGTGGCGTCGCCTCCTGGATCGGCCTCGGCTGGGAGGCCGGCGGTGCCGAGAAGGCGCTGAAGGACGCGGGCAAGGAAGCCGACTTCGGTTACTTCCCGATCCCGGGCAAGACCGCCGACAAGCCGGGCACCGTCTTCCTCGGCGGCTCGAACCTGGCGATCGCCGAGCGCTCCAAGAACAAGGACCTCGCCAAGGAGTGGCTGGCCCTCGCCGCAGGCAAGGACCAGATGACCAAGTACGCCGCCGAGACCAAGGGCGCGCTGCTCCCGAACCAGGCCGGCGCGAACTTCACCCCGGCTGCGGGCTCCTTCGCCGAGGCGATGGCCAAGGCCGGCGTCAACGGCAACATCACCCCGGTGACCCCGGGCTGGGCGAACGTCGAGACCGAGCCGAACCCCATCAAGGAGTTCATGACGAAGGTCCTGAAGGGTGACGACGCCGCCAAGGCGGGCGCGGACGCGGACAAGGAAATCGCGAGCCGCATCAACAAGTAACACCCCGAAGTACCCGTACTGAACGCACCGGGGGCGCGGTGGGCGCCCAGAGCGCCCACCTCGCCCCCGGTCGCGCATTGACAGACGTAAGCGCCGCCCGCTCCGAGCGGGGTAGCGGGTGCGAGTCGCCACAGTCAACCGCGAGGAAGCCCAGACATGACCGTGCACTCCCAGGGAGCGGCGACCTCCGCTCCACAGGACGCACCACACGAGTCCGCGGGGCCGGCCAAGACGCCGCCGCCCACCGGAGCCAAGGCAGCGTCCCAGTCTCCTCGCGGGGGCAGAAAGTCGCTCCCCTCAGGGTGGATGCCGTACCTCCTGATCGGGCCCGCCGTGCTCAGCATGGCGACCCTGCTGCTGTACCCGCTGATCAAGAACATCATCCTGTCGTTCCAGAAGGTCGACAAGATCGAGTTCATCCAGCGGAAGGCGCCGTTCAACGGCGTGGAGAACTACACCCAGCTGCTGGGCGACTCGCAGTTCTGGACCGTCGTGGTCCGAAGCTTCCTCTTCACCGCGGGCAACGTCTTCCTGATCATGGTGATCGGCAGCCTCATCGGTCTCCTGCTCAACCGGCTCGGCAAGTGGATGCGCCTGGTCCTGTCGATGGCGCTGGTGATGGCCTGGGCCATGCCGATCGTCGCCTCCGTGACCGTCTTCCAGTGGCTGTTCGACGAGCAGTACGGCGTCATGAACTGGCTGATGCGCACCTTCGGCTTCGTCGGCTACGACCAGCACAACTGGTTCGAGACCGGCCTGTCCACCATGGTGATCATCACGGTCCTGCTGTCCTGGGGCTCCATCCCCTTCGTCGCCCTCAACATGTACGCCGGCCTGACCACGGTCAGCGGCGAGCTGTACGAGGCCGCGCGCATGGACGGGGCCAACGGCTGGCAGACGTTCTGGAAGGTCGTCTTCCCGAACCTCAAGTCGTTCTTCCTGGTCACGACGTTCCTTGAGGTCATCTGGATCTTCAAGGCCTTCACCCAGATCTACGCGATGAACAAGGGCGGCCCCGACCGCGCCTCGGAGACGCTGACGATCTACGCGTACGTAGAGGGCCAGAGCCAGGGCCACTACGGTCTGGCCGCGGCGATCTCCGTCCTGACGATCGTGATGCTCGTGGTCGTCATGTCCTTCTACTTCCGTCTGATCCTGAAGCAGGAGGAGGAGCAGTGAGCACCACCACCGCCCCGAAGCCCGCGCCGTCCGCGCCGTCCGCGAAGCCCCAGCAGCTGCGCAACCGCCGGCCGATCCGTCCCGCGGCCGTCGCCAAGAACGTCGGCGCCCTGCTGCTGGCCGTCCTCTTCGTCTTCCCCGTCTACTGGATGTTCTCCTCGGCCCTCAAGCCGTCCAGCGAGATCCTCTCCAAGGACCCCGTCTTCGTCTTCGCCCCGACGATGGAGAACTTCACCAAGGCCACCGGCGTCGACCTGTTCTGGACCTACGTCGCGAACAGCTTCATCGTCACCATCGGCGCCGTCACCCTGGCCCTGCTCGTCGCCCTCGCCGCGAGCTTCGCCATCGCCCGCATGAAGTTCAAGGGCCGCAAGGGCCTGGTCCTCGCGGTGATGATGGCCCAGATGGCGCCCTGGGAGGTCATGGTCATCGCGATGTACATGATCGCCCGCGACTCCGAGATGCTGAACAGCCTCCCGCTGCTCACCGCGATCTACTTCGTGATGGTCCTCCCCTTCACCATCTGGACCCTGCGCGGCTTCATCGCCGCCGTCCCGGTGACCCTGGAGGAGGCCGCCCAGATCGACGGCTGCACCCGCGGCCAGGCCTTCCGCAAGGTGATCTTCCCGCTGCTGGCCCCCGGCCTGATGTCCACCTCGCTCTTCGGCTTCATCACGGCCTGGAACGAGTTCGCGATGGTCCTGATCCTGAACAAGGACAAGACCGCGCAGACCCTGCCGCTGTGGCTGACCCAGTTCCAGACGGCCTTCGGCAACGACTGGGGCGCCACGATGGCCGCGTCCTCGCTCTTCGCGGTCCCGGTCCTGCTCATCTTCGTCTTCCTCCAGCGCAAGGCCGTCGGCGGCATGACCGCCGGCGCCGTGAAGGGATAACGGCCCATGACTGTCCTTGCGCACCGCACGACTGCGCCTGATTCAGACGGTGTGACCCGGGACGCCCTCGCGGTCCTCCAGCCCGGCTTCGAGGGCACCACCGCCCCCGCCTGGCTGCTGCGCCAGGTCGCCGAAGGCCTCACCGCCGTCGGCCTCTTCGGCCGCAACATCACCTCGCCCGAGCAGCTCGCCGCGCTGACCGCGCAGCTGCGTACCGAGCGGGACGACGTCCTCGTCGCCATCGACGAGGAGGGCGGCGACGTCACCCGCCTGGAGGTCCGGGGCGGCTCCTCCTTCCCCGGCAACCTGGCCCTCGGCGCCGTGGACGACGTGGACCTGACCCGCGACGTCGCCCGCGAGCTGGGCCGCCGGCTCGCCGAGTGCGGGGTCAACCTCAACTGGGCCCCGTCCGCCGACGTCAACTCCAACCCGGACAACCCGGTCATCGGCGTACGGTCCTTCGGCGCCGACACCCACCTCGCCGCCCGGCACACCGCCGCGTACGTCGAAGGCCTCCAGGCCGCCGGCGTCGCCGCCTGCACCAAGCACTTCCCGGGCCACGGCGACACCAACGTCGACTCGCACCACGCGCTGCCGCGCATCGACGTGGACCTCGACACCCTGGCCGCGCGGGAACTCGTACCGTTCCGGGCCGCCATCGAGGCCGGCACCAAGGCCGTCATGAGCGCGCACATCCTGGTGCCCGCCCTGGACCCGACCCGGCCGGCCACCCTCAGCCCGCAGATCCTGACCGGTCTGCTGCGCAAGGAGCTCGGCTACGAGGGCCTCATCGTCACCGACGGCATGGAGATGAACGCCATCGCCGGGACGTACGGCATCGAGCGCGGCTCGGTGCTGGCCATCGCGGCCGGAGCCGACGCCATCTGCGTCGGCGGCGGGCTCGCCGACGAGGGCACCGTGCTGCGCCTGCGCGACGCACTGGTCGCGGCCGTGCGCGAGGGCTCGCTCCCGGAGGAGCGGCTCGCCGAGGCCGCCGCCCGGGTCCGCTCGCTGGCGGAGTGGACCCGCCGGGTCCGCGAGGGCGCGCGGCCGGAGGGGAGCAGCGCGCCCGGCATCGGACTGGCGGCGGCCCGCCGCGCGGTGGTCGTGACGGGTTCGCCCAAGGCGGCCTCGCCGGTGAACGCCCCGTACATCGCCACGCTCACCCCCGTCGCGAACATCGCGGTCGGCGACGAGACCCCGTGGGGGGTGGCCGGGGAGGTGTCCGCACTGATCCCGGGCACCGAGTCGGGCGTGTTCCCGCAGGGGTCGAGCGCCGCGGACGTCCTGGCCGCCGCGGGGAACCGCACCGTCGTCGCGGTGGTCCGCGACGCGCACCGGCACCCCTGGATGACCGAGGCCCTGGACGCGCTCGTCGCGGCGCGGCCGGAGACGATCGTGGTCGAGATGGGCCTGCCGCGGGCCGAGCCGCGGGGTGCGCTGCACATCGCGACGCACGGGGCGGCCCGGGTCTGCGGGCGGGCTGCCGCGGAGATCATCGCGGGGGTTTAGCGGGCCGCTGCGGGCCGGCTGCCGGGGCTCCGCCCCGGACCCCGCGCCTCACACGCCGGCGGGGCTGGATTCCTCCAGCCCCGCCGGCGTTTTCGCGGCGCGCCGCGAGCAAGAGAAGGGCCGGGCTCCCGCAGGGGGAGCCCGGCCCTTCTCTGCTTGCCGGTGCGGCCTACAGGCCCTGCCAAGCGGGCTTGTTGGCGTAGGCGTGGCGGAAGTAGTCCGCCAGCTTCAGCTTGGACGCGGCGGCCTCGTCCACGACCACCGTGGCGTGGCGGTGCAGCTGGAGCGCGGAGGCCGGCACGAGGGCGGACAGCGGGCCCTCGACGGTCTGCGCGACGGCCTCGGCCTTGCCCTCGCCGGTGGCCAGCAGGACCAGGTGGCGGGCGTCGAGGATGGTGCCGATGCCCTGGGTGATGACGTGGTGCGGCACCTGCTCTATGTCGTTGTCGAAGAAGCGCGCGTTGTCCACGCGGGTCTGCTCCGTCAGCGTCTTGATGCGGGTGCGGGAGGCCAGCGAGGAGCAGGGCTCGTTGAAGCCGATGTGCCCGTCCGTGCCGATCCCGAGGAGCTGGAGGTCCACGCCGCCGGCCTCGGCCAGGGCGCGGTCGTAGGCGTCGCAGGCGCCGACGATGTCCGCGGCCGAGCCGTCCGGGCCCATGAAGGAGGCCTCGGACAGGCCCAGCGGCTCCACGACCTCGCGCAGGACGACGGCGCGGTAGGACTCCGGGTGCCCGGCCGGCAGGCCGACGTACTCGTCGAGCTGGCAGACGCGGGCCTGGGAGGCGTCGACCAGTCCGGCCTTGACCTTGGCGGCGAGCGCCTCGTAGATGGGCAGCGGCGTAGAGCCGGTCGCCACGCCGAGCAGGGCGTCGGGCTTGCGGCGGACCAGGGCGGCCATGGCCTCCGCGATGAGCTCGCCGCCTGCCTTGGCGTCCGGGACGATGACAACTTCCACGCGGGGCCTGCCGATCTGGAGTGTGACGTTATGGTATAGACCAATCTAGCAGAGGCGAGGCCCCGTTGCCGGGTCTTCGCACACTCCATGGTGGGCCGGATCCGCCGCTCCGGCCTCCCGGGCCGGGGCCCGCTACAGGAGCGAGAGCTGGAGCCCGCCCGTCACGGCGAGGTGCTGGCCCGTGACCCAGCGGGAGTCCGGGGAGGCCAGGAAGGCGACCACGTCCGCGACCTCCTGCGGGGTGCCGAGCCGGTCGAAGACGGAGCGGGAGGCGGCGTGCGCGCGGGCGGCCGGGTCCGCGAGCCAGGCCGCGTTCAGGTCGGTCTCCACGACCCCGGGACCCACCGAGTTCACCGTGATGTTCCGCGGCGCGAGCTCGGCGGCCAGCGAGACCGTCAGCGCGTTCACCGCACCCTTGGCCATGACCGTGGCGAGGATCGCGGGCAGGGCGATGTCCGGGGTGCCGGTCACGTTCACGATCCGGCCGCCGTCCCGCAGCCGCTCCAGGCCGTGCTGGATCACGAAGAACGGCGCCTTCGCGTTGAGCGCGTGCACCCGGTCGTACGTCTCCTCGTCGGTGGAGCCGATGCCGGCGAAGGTGGCCCCGCCCGCGTTGTTCACCAGTACGTCGACCCCGCCGCCCCCCTCGGTGGCCAGCGGATGGGCCGCGTACGCCGCCCAGAGGGCCTCCGCGCCGCCCGGAACGCCGAGCTCCGCCCCTACCGCGAAGGCGCGGCCCCCGGCCGCCTCGATGGCGCCCACGGTCTCCTCGGCGGCCGCCGCGTTGTATCCGTAGGCCACCGCGACCAGCGCCCCGTCGCGGGCGAGGCGCTCCGCGATGGCCCGCCCGATGCCCCGGCTGCCGCCCGTGACCAGTGCCGTCTTCCCCTTGAGCACGCCCATGGCACGCCCCCCTTTCGGTAGTGGTCGCTACAGAAAAGACCGTATCAGATTTCGTAGCGCCCGCTATAGAATGAGTTCATGGTGACCGGACAGCGCGGCAGGCCCCGCTCCTTCGACCGTGACGAGGCCCTCGACAAGGCGATGTTCGCCTTCTGGGAGCGCGGCTACGAGGCGACGTCGATCTCCGACCTGACCGCCTCGCTCGGAATCAGCGCCCCGAGCCTCTACGCGGCGTTCGGCGACAAGCGCAAGCTCTTCGACGAGGTCGTGGTGGTCTACGGCGGCCGCTACGGGGACTTCGCGGCCGTAGCCCTCGCCGAGGAACCCACCGCCCGCGCGGCGGTGGGGCGCATCCTGCACGAGGCGGCGGAGGTCTACACCGACCCCGCCCACCCGCCGGGCTGCATGGTGATCAGCGCGGCCGTCAACACCACCTCGGACGAGGTCGCGGAGGCGCTGCGCGTACGGCGCGAGGCCAACCTGGTGGCGTTCGAGAGCCGGATCCGGGCCGATGTCGCCACGGGAGAACTGCCGGCCGGTACGGACACCCGGGCGCTGGCGCGCTACGCCGGAGCGGTGCTGCAGGGGATGTCCCAGCAGTCGCGCGACGGCGCGGGCCGGGAGGAGCTGGAGGCGGTGGCGGAGCTGGCCCTGCGGGCCTGGCCGCAGTAGGGGGCCGTCATCCGCGACGGTCTTCCGGGGGATGCGTCACCCGGGGACGCACGTTCCTCTGGGCCACGGTGCCGAACGGGACCCTCAGCCCGCCCGGCACCGTAGCCCGGAGTACTCACGGCCGACGGGTGTGCGGTGCCCGACGGCCGGTGGGAGGTGACGCGCGGTCAGGGCAGAGCGCGCGGTTACCTCGATCCGTCCTCCTGTGCGGGGAGGGCGGAAGCTTGATGCAATTGTGGACTAGACCAATCTGTTCTGTCCATCCAATGACGTGACCCTTGTTCCCGTCACTTCCTCCAAGCCTACGCGGAAGCGGGGTCTCCTGGATACTCCGGAGTATCGCGCTGAGGAAAGTCATGGCCCGTACCCGGGGTACGCTCGCCACGTGCCCTCCATGAACGACCTCGTACGCCAGCACACCGCTCTCAGTGAAACCGACCTGGAGTGGCTCCACCTGCTGGTCTCGGAGTGGCAGCTGCTCTCCGACCTCTCCTTCGCCGACCTCGTGCTGTGGGTCCCCACGCTCGACGGCAGCCGGTACGTCTCGGTCGCGCAGATGCGCCCGAACACCGGCCCCACCTCGTACCAGGACGACATGGTCGGCCACCTGGTCCCGCGCGGCCGCCGCCCGCTGCTCGACGCCGCGCTCGACGAGGGCCGCATCGTGCGCGAGGGCGACCCGGAGTGGCGCGAGGAGGTGCCGGTCCGCGTCGAGTCGATCCCCGTGCGCCGCGAGGGCCGGGTCCTCGGAGTGATCGCACGCAACACCAACCTGCTCACTGTGCGTACACCCAGCCGGCTGGAGCTCACCTACCTCCAGTCCGCCTCCGACCTGGCCCAGATGATCGCGGCGGGCTCCTTCCCGTTCCCCGGCCAACAGGTCGACATGGACGCCTCCCCGCGCGTCGGCGACGGCCTGATCAGGCTGGACTCCGAGGGCGTGGTGACGTACGCGTCCCCGAACGCGCTCTCCGCCTACCACCGGCTCGGCCTCGCCTCCGACCTGGTCGGCCAGCACCTGGGCACGATCACCTCCGAACTCGCGCCCTCGCGCGGTCCGGTGGACGAGGCCCTGGTCAAACTCGCCAGCGGCTGGGCCCCGCGCGAGACCGAGGCCGAGGGCAGTGGCGGGGTCATCCAGCTGCGGGCGATCCCGCTCAAGCCCAAGGGCACCCGGATCGGCTCGCTCGTCCTGTGCCGCGACGTCACGGAACTGCGCCGTCGCGAACGTGAATTGATCACCAAGGACGCGACCATCCGGGAGATCCACCACCGGGTCAAGAACAACCTCCAGACCGTGGCCGCGCTCTTGCGGCTACAGGCCCGCCGAATGGATTCGCCGCAGGGGCGCGAGGCGCTGAACGAAGCCGTCCGTCGCGTCGGTTCGATCGCGATCGTGCACGAGACGCTGTCTCAGAACCTGGATGAGCGGGTCGAGTTCGACGAGATCGCCGACCGGGTGATCGCGATGGTCTCCGAGATCTCCCCGGGCAGGGTCGACTGCCGGCGCACCGGCCGCTTCGGAATCCTGGACGCCGAGGTCGCCACCCCGCTGTCGATGGTGCTGACGGAGATCCTCCAGAACGCCCTGGAGCACGCCTTCACACAGGGCGAGGGCGGCACCGTGGAGGTGTCCGCGGCCCGCTCGGGCACCGGTCGCGACGATGCCCGGCTGCTGATCTCGGTGGTCGACGACGGCTGCGGTCTGCCCGAGGGCTTCGACCCCCAACGGGCCGGCAACCTCGGGCTGCAGATCGTACGGACCCTGGTCGAGGGGGAGCTCGGCGGCACCTTCGACATGGTCGCCTCCGAGCCGCGCGGCACCAAGGTCGTCCTCGACATACCCGCCAGCCCGCAGAAGTAGCGCGCCACGCCGGTGACTCAGGGTGACGTTATCGGCCGAGGACGGGCTCCGGACAGCACTGAACCCCGTACCGAATGGTTTTCGGTACGGGGTTCGAGAGCACGTTGCTGAGCGCTTATATGGGTACTACGCGCTGCGGCTCGAGGCTCGAAAGTCGATGTCAGGCGGTTGCGTTGCGCGCCCGATTGCGAGCGGCGCGGCGCTTCATTGCGCGGCGCTCGTCCTCGCTGAGACCGCCCCAGACACCGGAGTCCTGACCGGACTCGAGCGCCCACTGCAGGCACTGCTCCATGACGGGGCAACGGCGGCAGACGGCCTTGGCTTCCTCGATCTGCAGCAGCGCAGGACCGGTGTTGCCGATGGGGAAGAAGAGTTCCGGGTCTTCCTCGCGGCAAACGGCGTTGTGACGCCAGTCCATGGCTGCTCCATCTCCTTGTATTGCGGGCAGGTTGCTTGTGAATGTGAACGCTTTCACGAATCCCTTCGTGAGGGAAGGGAGACCGCCCAGTTTGGGGAAAAACTCGCCCTGGGCTGCCGGAGATTCGTGGAGGGGTTCTGGCGGTCTGTGTGGGTGCCGGGTTCTGCGGGCTGTCCCGATCGCCATGTAGAGATTCGCAAACCTCGGACGGGGATACAACCCCTTCCGGAAAGTTTTTTTTGATTCGTCGGTGTCTACTAGGTCACAGCCCTACTTCCTAGGGGTGGACCGGCGTGTAAACGTTCGAGTGAAAGGACTTTCGGCCCTTCCACTCACACAATCACACGCAGTGCACGGCGTACGCCTGTGAACCGAACGCTGGTGCGCAGCCCGAGGTGGTCTCCGTCCATCTGGAACGGAAGCGGCACCTTCGAATGCAAGGTGAAGTCCGTCAGATCGTGCAGAGACACCGCATGCTTGCCGTGCGGGCCGCGCTCAGGAGTCGAGGTCAGGAGCTGTGTCGCGTAGCGAGCGACCGCCGGAGTTGACAAACGGTCCAGCGCCAATACGTCAAGTGCGGTATCGAACGACGCCTCCGGAGAGGCGTAAAGCGGTCGGTTGCCCAGATATGTCCAGGGTGACGTGTTGCACACTATCGACAGCACCAGGTCCGTCACCGGATCCGCGCCGGGCCGCTCCAGCGTCACCATGCCGTGCCGGCGGTTGGGCTCTTCCCAGAACTGGCGCATCAGCTGTCGCACGTACAGGGCATGGGTCGAACGTTTGCCCCGTTCCCGCTGCTGTTCGACACGACCCACCACGCCCGCGTCGAAGCCGAAGCCCGCGCAGAAGGTGAACCAGCGCGCCGGAACCGACTCGTCCTCCGTGCCCGGGGTGCCGGCCGCGAGCCCCAGGCCGACCGTCCGCTCGCGCCGCTCCCGCAGCGCGTCCAGCAGGGCGCCGGTCGCCTCGACCGCGTCGTTGGGCAGGCCGAGCGCGCGGGCGAAGACATTGGTGGAGCCGCCGGGGACCACCGCGAGCCCGGGCAGCCGGTCCGGATCGGGGCCCTCGTGCAGCAGCCCGTTGACGACTTCGTTGACGGTGCCGTCACCGCCCAAAGCCACCACCAGGTCGACCCCGGTCTCGGCCGCCCGGCGGCCCAGATCCCGGGCGTGGCCGCGGTATTCGGTGGTGACCGCCTCCAGCTTCATCTCGCTGGCGAGCGCATGGGTCAGGACGTCGCGCGTGCGCGCACTGGTCGTCGTCGCTGCTGGGTTGGCCACGAGGAGTGCACGCATGGGCGTCAGCCTACCGACCCCTTCCGGCGCCGCCCATACTGGCCGTCCCCTCCGGGTGCGGGAAGGCCGCGGCTACCCTGCTGGGGTGAGTACGAAGCCCAGCCCCACCGAGTCCGCCGTCCCCGCCCCGCTGCCCCGCAGGCTGACCGCGGCCGCCGCGCTCGCCGCGCTGGAGGGGCTGGCCCTGGCCGGTCCCGGCGTCGCCGATCTGTACATGGCCGTCGTCGGCGACGCGGACGCCGTGCAGGCCGGGACCGGCGGGATCACCCTGCTCGTCCTGGCCGCGCTGCCGCTGGTCGCGGCGCGCGGGCTGATCCTGGGCCGCCGCTGGAGCCGCGGTCCGGCGCTGATCACCCAGCTGATGTCGCTGCCGGTGGCCTGGATGCTGTGGACCGCGGGAGGGTCCATGAAGGTCGCCGCCGTGGCGTTGGCCCTGGCGGCGGTGGCCGTCACGGCCCTCCTGGTGAACCCGAAGGCCACCGAAGCGCTGGGCATCGGGCCCGCGGAACAGACCCGATAGCCCGGCGGGCGGCTCTTCTACTCCTCGACCAGGAGCTTTTCGCGGAGCTGGGCCAGGGTGCGGGCCAGCAGCCGGGAGACGTGCATCTGGGAGATGCCGACCTCCTGGGCGATCTGCGACTGGGTCATGTTGCCGAAGAACCGCAGCAGCAGGATCCGCTTCTCCCGCGGCGGCAGTCCTTCGAGCAGCGGCTTGAGGGACTCGCGGTACTCGACGCCCTCCAGCGCCTCGTCCTCCGAGCCCAGGGTGTCCGCGACCGCCGGCGACTCGTCGTCGGTGTCCGGGACGTCCAGGGAGAGCGTGCTGTAGGCGTTGGCCGATTCCAGGCCCTCCAGCACCTCCTCCTCGGAGATGCCCAGCCGTTCGGCCAGTTCGTGCACCGTGGGGGAGCGGCCGTGCTGCTGGGACAGTTCCGCCGTCGCCGTGGTCAGCGAGAGCCGCAGCTCCTGCAGGCGCCTGGGAACCCGTACCGCCCAGCCCTTGTCACGGAAGTGGCGCTTGATCTCGCCGACCACCGTGGGCGTGGCGTACGTGGAGAACTCGACCCCGCGGTCCGGGTCGAAGCGGTCCACCGACTTGATCAGGCCGATGGTGGCCACCTGGGTCAGGTCGTCCAGCGGCTCGCCGCGGTTGCGGAAGCGCCGGGCCAGGTGTTCGACCAGCGGCAGGTGCATCCGTACGAGCCGGTTGCGTAGCTCCGCCTTCTCCGGCGAGCCGTCGGGCAGCGCCCGGAGCTCGATGAAGAGGGCCCGCGCGCCGCTGCGGTCGCGCGGATCCGGCAGGGGTACCGGCGCCGTGAACACCGGAGCCCGCAGGGCTTCGGAGGTGTCCGCGGCCGGTGGTGTGTCCGCGGCCGGGGCCGCCGGCGGGGCCGTGGCAGCGGCCCCCGGTGGCTGGACCGGCAGTGTTTGGTCGTGCTGGTTCTCGCTCACAGGGCCCGCCCGTCGCTCCGCCGAGTCCAAAAAGCCGTTTTCCGCATCCGTGTCAGCCGGGTGCGGCCGGGCGTGCTGCTGCTCCGGAATGCCGCCGTCGACCTCGTGTCCTACCCGGGGCCGATCCCCGCCCCGCACCGGGACCTCCCCGCCGCTCACGCCGGGCCTGGTCCCGCGCCGCGCTGTTTGTAGAGGCTGATGCTCACCGTCTTGTTCTCCTCGACCGTGGCCTCGACCTTCCCGGCGAGCGCCGAGAGGACCGTCCACGCGAACGTGTCGCGCTCCGGCGCCCGGCCGTCGGTGGTCGGGGCGGAGACGGTCACCTCCAGCGAATCGTCGACCAACCGGAAGACGCAGCTGAGGACGGAGCCGGGCACGGCCTGCTGGAGCAGGATCGCGCAGGCCTCGTCCACCGCGATGCGGAGGTCCTCGATCTCGTCGAGGGTGAAGTCCAAACGTGCCGCGAGGCCGGCCGTGGCCGTTCGCAGCACAGACAGGTAGGCACCCGCAGCGGGCAGCCGGACTTCCACGAAGTCCTGGGTCCCGGGCTCGCCTGCGATCTGGGACACCCTCACCTCCAAGGTGGTACGAGCTCTGTTCGCCGGTGACGCTATCGCGATCCGGGCGATCGTGTCGCGGCACCCCTGTCGGAGGGTGCAGAGCCCCGTCGAACATAGCTGGCCTGAGGGCCGTGCCTGCGACCAGTGACTGATGGTAAGCCCATGGGGACGCACAGTGGCTAGGGGTCTGCGGGCCCAAATCAGGGGAACCGGCGGAGGGTTGACCTACCCCGCTTCAGACGATCGAACCGTCGACAAAACACCATCTCCAGGTCTCGCCCGGTTCGAAGCTGCGCATCACCGGATGTCCGGTCTCCCGGTGGTGCGCCGTGGCGTGCCGGTGGGGCGAGGAGTCGCAGCACCCGACGTGCCCGCACCCCAGGCACATCCGGAGCTGCACGGGATGGCTGCCGAGGGCCAGACATTCGGGGCAGGTCTGGGCAAGCGGGACCGGCTCGGGGCGCGGCAGTTCGGGAACGTGGGTGCACTCGCTCATGATGGCCAGCGTACTGAGGTGCGGGCGCCCGGATGACATGACTCGAGCGAGGACGATCTTCGATGGAGGTATTGCCGCTGGTGGCGCTGGTGGCCGGCTGTGCGGTCGTCGCGGGCCTGGCCCGCCGCACCCCGGTGCCGGCCCCGCTGCTGCTGGTCGCCGCCGGACTGGCCGCGGCCTACGTGCCGGGCGTGCCCGAGTACGGGCTGGACCCGCACATCGTGCTGCCGCTGCTGCTCCCGCCGCTGCTCTACACGGCCGCGGTCGACAGCTCGTACCTGGACCTGCGGGCGAACCTGCGGCCCGTGGCCCTGCTCTCGGTGGGGTACGTGCTCTTCGCGACCGTCGCCGTCGGGTACGCGGCGTACCTGCTGGTGCCGGGGCTCTCGCTGCCGGTGGCGCTGGTGCTGGGGGCGGTCATCGCCCCGCCCGACGCGGTCGCGGCGACGGCCATCGCCCGCAAGCTCGGGCTGCCGAACCGGATCACGACCATCCTCCAGGGTGAGTCCCTGGTCAACGACGCCACCGCGATCACCGCGTACAAGGTCGCGCTGGCGGCGGCGGTCGGGGCGAGCGCCGGCTGGGCGGGCGGGATCCAGGAGTTCCTGCTGGCCTCGGTCGGCGGGGTCGCGGTCGGCCTGCTGCTGATGGTCCCGATCCACGTCCTGCGCAGGAAGCTGCGCGAACCGCTCCTGCAGAACACCCTGTCGCTGCTGATCCCCTTCGTGGCCTACGCGGCCGCCGAGCGGGTGCATGCGTCGGGAGTGCTGGCGGTCGTGGTGGTCGCGCTGTACCTCGGGCACCGCAACTGGCAGGTCGACTTCGCGACCCGGCTCCAGGAGGAGGCGGTCTGGAAGATGGTCGCCTTCATCCTCGAATCGGTGGTCTTCGCGCTGATCGGGCTCCAGTTGCCGGTGGTGCTGAAGGGGCTGGGGGAGTACGAGGGCCCGGCGGCGGCGGGCTACGCGGTGGTCGTGTTCCTCGTCGTGGTCGCGGCCCGCTTCGCGTGGGTCTTCCCGGCGACGTTCCTGCCGAGGCTCTCGCAGCGGATCCGCGCGCGCGAGCCGGGGACGACCTGGAAGGCCCCGGTCATCGTGGGATGGGCGGGCATGCGGGGTGTGGTCTCGCTGGCCATCGCCTTCTCCGTGCCGATGAGCGTGCCGCACCGGAACCTGATCCTGTTCCTGACCTTCACGACGGTGATCGGCACGCTGGTGGTCCAGGGCCTGACCCTGCCGCCGCTGATCCGGCTGCTGCGGCTGCCGCCCAAGGACACGCACGCCGAGACCCTGGCGGAGGCCCAGGCCCAGAGCGAGGCCTCGCGGGCCGCGGAAGACCGCCTGACGGAGCTGCTGGACTCCCCGGCGAACGCGCTGCCGCCCCCGCTGGCGGACCGGCTGCGGTCGGTCCTGGAGCGCCGGCGGAACGCCGTGTGGGAGCGGCTGGGGGAGGTCAACGCGGTCACGGGCGAGTCCGCGGACGACGTCTACCGCCGCCTGGCGGGGGAGATGATCGAGGCGGAACGCGAGGTCTTCGTCTCCCTGCGCGACGCCCGCCGCATCGACGACGAAATGCTCCGGGTCCTGCTGCGCCGCCTGGACCTGGAGGAGGCGGCGGCGTACCGGGAGGAAGCGGGCTGAGGGAGGAACCGGGCTGAGGCCGGGGCGGGGCCCGGCCGACGCCGCGCAGGGGCCGCCGGCCGGCCGCGCGCGGGAGGGCAGCCGGGGCTGTTTGCTGCCCCGGGGCCCGGGCTACGGGCGGCCCGTCACGACCGCCGCCACGGTGGTGCCGCGGGGGAAGGCGCCCGCGCGGGTCAGGGCGAGCAGGGCCCAGAGGAGCTTCGCCACGTAGATCCGCTCCACCGGCAGGCCGTGGCGGGACTCGAAGTCCGCCGCGAACTCCGCCAGCTCGGCGGGGACGCGGGCGTAGCCGCCGTGGGCGTAGCCCTCGGCCAGTGACCAGTCGCCCGCCGGCCCGCCGAACGCGGCCGTCTGGAGGGAACGTATCTCCGCCTCCAGGAACCCGCCCCCGACCACCGGCACCCCCAGCGCCCGCCGGCCCGCGCCGAGCCCCGCTGCCAGCCCGGCCAGCGTGCCCCCGGTCCCGCAGGCCACGGCGGCCACGTCGCAGGCACCGCTCAGCTCGCGGCCCAGCTCGGCGCAGCCGTGCAGCGCGAGCGCGTTGCTGCCGCCCTCGGGGATCACGTACGCCCCCTCCGCGCCCGCCAGCGCCGGGAGCCCGGCCTTGTCCCGGTAGGCCGACCGCGTCACGAAGTGCAGCCGCATGCCGTCCGCCGCGCACCGGGCCAGCGAGTCGTTCAGCGGCCGCCCCGCGAGCTCGTCCCCCCGTACGATCCCGACTGTCGCCAGCCCCAGCAGCCGGCCGGCCGCGGCGGTGGCCCGGAGGTGGTTGGAGTAGGCACCGCCGAAGGTCACGAGCTCCGGGTACCCGCCCGCGACGGCGGCCCGCAGATTCGGCGCGAGCTTGCGCCACTTGTTGCCGGGCAGCTCCGGATGCACCAGATCGTCCCGCTTGAGCAGCAGCCGGACCCCGTGCACGTCGAACCGCTCGTCACGGACCTCCCGCAACGGCGAGGCCGGGCGGGGTCGCAGGATCGGCTCGGGGTCGGGGGCAGCGTCGGGGTCGGGGTCGACTGGATGTTCCACCCGCCCATTGTGGGCCGTGTCCGCGGCGGGGCGGCGGGTGTCGGTGCCAACGGGTGAAGGCGGCGGCGCCGGCACCGGTCGGCTGGTCGGTCGGGGTCTACTTCAGGCGCTCCTCGACGCGGGTGCGCATCGAGGCCATCGTGAAGCCCTTCGGGTCGATCTTGCCGGGGCGCCATTCCAGGTGGCCGATGACCGAGCGGGCGGACCAGCCGTGGGCGCGGCACAGGGCGGCCGACGCGCGGGCCATCGCGTCGAGTTGGGGGGCCGGCCAGGGGTCCTCGCCGTCGCCGAGGTTCTCGCACTCGAAGCCGTAGAAGTGGCGGTTGCCGTCGGTGTCGGCGTGCTGGTCGGGCGGGAGGCGCTTCTCCGCGATCACCGCCGCCAGGACGTCGGAGTCGCCCGCGCCGGCGTGGTTGGCGCGGCCGTGGCCGACCAGGTGGACCCGGCCGTCTTTGGTGATCACTCCGTGGCAGAGCGGGCCGGGGAGGTCCGCGTGGCCGTCGCGGCAGAGCCGGACGGTGTTCGCGGCGCCGTGCGTGACGGTGTGGTGGAGCATCACCCCGTGCACGGGGCCCCAGGGGCCCTTGTGGTTGCGGTTGCGGGTGCGCCAGGCGCCGACTTCGACGACCGTCAGGCCTTCGGCCCGCAGGGTGTCGAGGAACCGGTCCGCGGACAGGGGTGCGGACATGACCGCCTCCTTGGCTGTGAGTAGCTGGCTGGTTACTCAACGTTTAGTGGAGGCGGCCATTCCGTCGCAAGGGCGCGCACCCGGCGCACGGCTCACGCGGAGGCGAGCCACAGGTCGGGGCCGAAGACCTCGTAGTTGATGTCCGCGGGCGCCACGCCCTTGGCGATGAGCTGCTCGCGCGCCGCCCGCATGAAGGGGAGGGGGCCGCAGAGGTAGGCCTTCGTGCCCGGGGCGACCTGGACGCCGGTGAGGTCGAGGCGGCCCTCGTGGTCGCCCGGCTCGGCGTCGGACTCGTACCAGAAGTGCGCCGTGGCGTCGGCGAGCTCGTCGGTCAGGGCCCGGTGGCCGGTGCGCAGGGCGTGGTCGGCGGGGGAGCGGTCGGCGTGCAGGACGGTGACGGGGGCCGGGTGCGCGGTCTCGGCCAGGTGCTCCAGCATCGAGAGCATCGGGGTGCAGCCGATGCCGGCCGAGGCGAGGATCACCGGCGAGGCGGAGTCCTGGAGGACCAGGTCGCCGTAGGGGGTCGAGACGCGCAGGGTGTCGCCGGTGCGGATCTCGGCGTGCAGGTGGTTGGAGACCTCTCCGTCGGGGCCGTCGGCGGCCGGGCCGTGGACCCGCTTGACGGTGATCGAGCGGACCGGGGAGCCGGGGGCGCTGGAGAGGCTGTACTGGCGGATCTGGCGGGCGCCGTCGGGGAGTTCGACCTGGACGGAGACGTACTGGCCCGGCTTGAACCCGGGCGCCGGGGAGTCGTCGGCCGGGGTGAGGTGGAAGGTGGTGCAGTCCGCGGTCTCCTCGACGCGGGCGGCGACCGTCCAGGTGCGCCAGACGTCGCCGGCGAGGACCTGCTGCTCGGCGTAGAGGCGCTCCTCGATGGTGATGAGGGCGTTCGCCATGAGCCAGTAGACCTCGTCCCAGGCCTCGGCGACCTCGGGAGTGACGGCCTCGCCGAGGATCTCCACGATCGCCTCGAAGAGGTGCTTGTGGACGATCGGGTACTGCTCGCGGGTGACGCCGAGGGAGGCGTGCTTGTGGGCGATGCGGTTCAGCATCACGTCGGGGCGGGCGTCGGGGTGCTCGACGAGGTGGGTCGCGAAGGCGGCGATGGAGCCGGCGAGGGCCTGCTTCTGGAGGCCCGCGTTCTGGTTGCCGCGGTTGAAGAGGTCGCGGATCAGTTCGGGGTGGGCCGCGAAGAGCTTTCCGTAGAAGAGCTCCGTGATGTCGCCGATCGCCGCGCCCACGGCGGGCAGGGTGGCTCGTACGGTCGCGGTGGACTTCTCGGAAAGCATCGGTGACTCCTGGGGGTCGGGGTGGGGTGCAGAAGTGGAATGTGAGATGCATATTTAATGGCAAGGGTGACGGACGTACGTTGCGATACGGACTTGCGTTCGAAGGGTCCGTGAGTCTCAGGCTATGCGGGCCGGGTGCCGGTGTGAACCGGCCATCCGGCCCTCGCCCTCAGGGCCTTCCGGCCCCCGGCGATCCGCCCGAAATGCCCAGCAGGAGCGGACCGGTCGGGGCCGCGACCAGGTCGTTCACCGTCAACGGGTCCAGGGAGGCGAAGAAGGCCTCCTGGGCCCGGCGCAGCGCCCCGCGCAGGACGCAGGCGCTGCGCAGCGGGCACGGGACGGTGCCGTCGCAGTCCACGACGTCGCCGGCGCCCTCCAGTTCGCGGACCACCCCGCCCACCGAGGCGGCGCGGCCGGCGGGGGTCAGGGTGAGGCCGCCGCCGCGTCCGCGACGGGCTTCGACCAGACCGAGATGCTGCAGCTTGGCGACCACTTTGGCCGTGTGGGTGTACGGAACCTCCATGGTCGCCGCCACGTCGCGCGTGGTGGGGAGGTCCGCGTCGGCGACGGCCAGGCGCATCAGGACGCGCAGGGCCAGGTCGGTGAATCGGGTCAGCCGCATGGGTCCAGCGTAGAAAACTTGCATCCGGCGTGCAAATTTAAACGGCGGGAGCGGCGGTCATCGCGCGGGATGGCTGAAACAGGTGGGGTCCGAGTTCCTCGTGGGGCAGGAGTTGAACTCAAGAGAGTGCCCAGCCTCGAACGGAGTAGTCCCACCCTTTTGTGTAATGGTCCCACCACGGTCCGTGCTGAAAGGCTCCTCCCGCAGATTCATGGAGTGATCGAAGGGGAAATTCATGTCGGTCCAGGCAGGTTCCGAATCCGAGGCCCAGGCACCGCAGCGCAGTCTGGGAACAGCGGCCGCGCGGAACTTGGCAACCACGACCAAGTCCGCGCCGCAGATGCAGGAGATCACCTCGCGGTGGCTCCTGAAGATGCTCCCCTGGGTGTCCGTCCAGGGCGGCACGTACCGGGTCAACCGGCGGCTGAGCTACTCCGTCGGCAACGGCATCGTGGAGTTCGTCAAGACCGGCACGCAGGTGCAGGTGATTCCGGCGGAGCTGGGGGAGCTCCCGGTGCTGCGCGACTACGACGACCCCGACGTGCTGGCCGAACTCGCCGCGCGCTGCCAGCAGATCGACTTCGAGCCGGGCCAGGAGCTCACCTCCTTCGGCAGCCCCGCCGACAAGGTGTACCTGCTCGCCCACGGGCGCATCGACCAGATCGGCCCCGGCCCCTACGGTGACGACGCCGTCCTGCAGACCGTCGCCGACGGCGCCTTCTTCGGCGAGGACGCCCTCGTCGACGAGGAGGCCATCTGGGAGTACACCGCCCGCGCCGCCACCGCCGGCACCGTGCTGGTCCTCTCCCGCCAGGACTTCCAGATCCTCGCCGACCGGGTCGACTCGCTGCGGGCGCACGTGGACTCCGTACGGGCCCTGCCGGAGCAGCGCACCAACAAGTACGGCGAGGCCGCGATCGACCTCTCCGCCGGCCACGCGGGCGAGGCCGTGCTGCCGGGCACCTTCGTGGACTACGAGGCCCGGCCGCGCGAGTACGAACTCTCCATCGCGCAAACGGTTCTGCGCGTCCACACCCGCGTCGCCGACCTCTACAACCAGCCCATGAACCAGACCGAGCAGCAGTTGCGGCTCACGGTCGAGGCGCTGCGCGAGCGCCAGGAGCACGAGATGCTCAACAACCGCGACTTCGGCCTCCTGCACAACGCCGACTACGACCAGCGCATCCAGTCCCACGACGGCGCGCCCAGCCCCGACGACATGGACCAGCTGCTCAGCATGCGGCGCGGCTCCAAGTTCTTCCTGGCCCACCCGAAGGCCATCGCCGCCTTCGGGCGCGAGTGCAACAAGCGCGGGCTGTACCCGGAGTCGGTCGAGATCGGCGGGCACCGGGTGCCGTCCTGGCGCGGGGTCCCGATGTTCCCGTCCAACAAGATCCCGATCAGCGACGCCCGTACGACCTCCATCCTCTGCATGCGCACCGGCGAGGACGAGTCGGGCGTGATCGGCCTGCACCAGCCCGGCATCCCGGACGAGATCGAGCCGAGCACCTCGGTGCGGTTCATGGGGATCAGCGAGCAGGCGATCATCTCCTACCTGGTGACGACCTACTTCTCCGCCGCGGTGCTGGTGCCGGACGCGCTCGGCGTCCTGGAGAACGTCGAGATCGCCCGCTGGAGCTGAGCCGCCCGGCACCGGAGCGACGGGGAAGAGCCAGGACGGGACAGGACGGGACGGAGCGCACACGCCATGTCGACCACTGAGGCGATCACCACCAGCGAGGGGCAGGAAGCCGCCGTCCTGCTGGAGCGGACGAGAGAAACGGTCAACCCGGAGCTGCGCCGGACCGTGGAGAGCCTGCCCGGCTCGATGCGCCGCGTGGCGATGTACCACTTCGGCTGGGAGCACGAGGACGGCACCCCGGCGGCGGGCAGTACCGGCAAGGCCATCCGGCCCGCCCTGGTGCTCGCCGCCGCGCAGGCCCTGCGCGGGGACCGCGCGGCCGGGGACGCCGGGGACGCCGTACGGGCGGCGGTGGCCGTGGAGCTGGCCCACAACTTCACGCTGCTGCACGACGACGTCATCGACAAGGACGCGCGCAGGCGCGGCCGGCCGACGGCCTGGACGGTCTTCGGGACACCGGACGCGATCATCACGGGCGACGCCATGATGGCGCTCGCGCTGCGGCTGCTCGCCGAGGACCCGCACCCGGCCTCGGCGGCGGCCTCGGCCCGGCTCGCGGCCTGCATCGTCGAGCTGTGCGCGGGCCAGCAGGCGGACTGCGCCTTCGAGCAGCGCCGCAGCGTCTCGCTCGACGAGTGCCTGACCATGGCGACGGCCAAGACCGGGGCCCTGCTGGGCTGCGCGTGCGCGCTCGGCGCGCTGTACGCGGGGGCCGGCCCGGACGAGGTCGACGCCATGGACGCCTTCGGCCGGGAGGCCGGGCTGGCGTTCCAGCTCATCGACGATCTGATCGGCATCTGGGGGGACCCCGGCCACACCGGAAAACCCGCCGGGGCCGATCTGCTGGCCCGCAAGAAGTCCCTCCCGGTCGTGGCCGCCCTCACCTCGGGCACCGCGGCGGGGGAGGAGCTGGCCGCGCTGTACGCGGGTCCCATGACCGGGGACGACGTGGGCCGGGCGGCCGCCGCGGTGGAGCGGGCCGGCGGGCGGGACTGGGCGCAGGCCCATGCCGCCGACCGGATGGGGCGGGCGGTGCAGCAGCTGTCGCGGGCCGTCCCGGACCTCGGGGCGGCGGGCGGACTACTGGCGCTCGCGGAGTTCGTGACACGGCGTACGAAGTGACCGCGTAGGGGGCGAGGGGGAACCCCGGAGGCCTGTTCCGGCACCGCACGGTGCCGGAACGGGCCTTTCTGCGTCGGTGGGGCAACTCTAGGATCACTCACGGTTGTTGACGCGTGAGTGAAGTGAAGGGTGTGACCTATGGGGCTGGAGATACGTCAAGCCGGTCAGTCGGACCGGGACGCCGTGGCGCGGCTGCTCGACGAGGCGTTCCGCACCGATCCGGTGAGCAGCTGGGTGTTCCCGGACCCGGAGCACCGGGCCGCGGTGCACGGGAAGTTCCTGGGCGTCTTCGTGGACGTGGCGCTGGCCGAGGGCCGGATCGACTACGCGGTGAACGGTTCCGCGGCGGCGCTGTGGCTGCGGATCCCGGCGGCCGACCCGGAGGGCGAGCACGTCGAGGACGAGATCCCGGCGAAGATGCGGGCCGTGGCCGACCCCGACAACGAGCGGTGCGAGCTGGTGGGCCGGCTCACGGGCGCGGTGCACCCCGTGGCGGAGGAGCACGAGTACCTGCTGATGATCGCGGTCGCCCCGGGGCGACAGGGCGAGGGGCTGGGCACGGAGCTGATCCGCCCGGTGCTGGAGCGCTGCGACCGCGAGGGCGTGCCGGCCTACCTGGAGGCGAGCAGCGAGCGCAGCAAGGGGCTGTACGAGCGGCTGGGCTGGGAGTTCACAGGCGAGGCGGTGCGGCTGCCGGACGGCCCGCTGATGTGGCCGATGTGGCGCAAGCCGCAGTAGCCGATCCCTCATCGGCCCCTTGCGATACCACTCCGCCTGAAGTACTTTGATCGACGTGCCTCGATGGGGGTGCACTGTCGGACGGAAGAGAATCGCTTGCGCAAGCTCACGTACTTCATCGCCACCTCGGTCGACGGCTTCATCGGAGCCCCGGACGGCGACGCCGACTTCATCTACGGCCACCTCGACCAAGAGTTCATCGATCACCTCAAGGCCGAGTACCCGGAGACCATCTCCACCCCGGGGCGCGCCCAGCTCGGGATCGAGGACGCCGAACCCCGGCACTTCGACGCGGTGCTCATGGGGCGCGGTACGTACGAGCCCGGCCTCAAGCAGGGCCTGACCAGCCCGTACGGGCACATGCGCGAGCAGTACGTGGCCTCGCGCTCGCTCACGGCCTCGCTCGACCCGGCGGTGCGGCTGATCGGCGGGGACCTGGTGGCCGAGGTCCGGGCGCTGAAGGCGCGGGACGGGCTCGGCATCTGGCTGTGCGGCGGCGCGGACCTCGCGGGCCAGCTGATCGACGAGATCGACGAGTTCGTCGTGAAGACCTATCCGGTCTTCGTCGGCACCGGCATGCCGATGTCACGCGCCGGATTCGGGGCGCGCCCCCTGGAGCTGACCGGGTTCAAGGCCCTCGGCGGCGGCCAGGTCGTCACCTCGTACTCGGTCAAGCGCTGACCCGCCGAAGCGGCGAAACCGGCCTACCGTGGAGGTATGGCCGGTGAAAAGCGGGAACAGCAGACGCACGGGACGGTCGCCCCGCAGGCCGGACGCGACCAGCAGTCGTGCCCGGCCTGCGGGAGCCCCGTCGACACGATGGTCGGACGGCGCAAATCCCTGGGGATCTTCGTCCCGGAGTGGACTCCGGGCCCCTGTCGGAACCCGGAGTGCTCGCGGCACGCGGCCCCGGAGGGCTAGCCCTGGCGGGGATCGGCCCTGGCCGGGATCAGCCCTTCGCGTCCAGGCCGGACGCGACGAGGCCGTTCGCCCAGAGCTGGTTGACGCGCGAGCGCTCGGCGGAGTTCGGGGTGGCGTTCTGGCAGGAGGTGCCGGGGCCGCCGCCGGACATCAGCTCGCTGCACGGGCCCGAGTAGTGGTCCGGCAGTCCGAGCACGTGGCCGGTCTCGTGCGAGGTCACGCGGGTGGAGTTGTACTGCTGGTTCTGCCGGTAGTCGAGGAAGATGTAGCCCCGGCCGTGGCCGTCCGTGCTCGCGTAGGAACCGCGCGAGTCGTTGCCCTCGTAGTACGAGAAGTTCCCGCCCGAGGACACCTCCTGCAGCCGGACGTTGACCACCGAGCTGTTCCAGATCTGCGTCGAGCGGGCTATCTGGGTGCGGAAGCTCGGCGCGTTGCGGGTGTTGTAGGTGACGGTGACGGCCGCAAGGCCCGGGGACGCGGCGCGCTGCTCGGCGACCGAGCGCTGCACGGCCTCGAAGAAGGCGCGGTTGGCGGCCTGGTTCTCCTTCGACTGCTCGTACGCGGCGTACGTGCTCGGGCTGCCGGCGCCGGCGGAGGCCGTGGCGGTCGCGCCCGGGACGACGGCGCCGAGGACGGCGGCGATGCCGAGGCCGACGGCGGACAGGGTGGTCTTGCGGGAGTGGCGCATGTGGGGGACTCCTGCTCATCCGGTGCGGTGGGGGGTCGTTCGCAACCGGAGTCTGCGGGAGCGGGAGCGGTCGGCGGATGATGTCAGACCCCGATAGCGCGGGGTTATCGGGGGGATTTCGGAAGCCCGACTCCCAAGAGAATGGCGGGATTCGAGGGGATACCGGTTACTGGTGCGGTCGGCTCGCCCCGGCCTACTCTCGGGGCATGGAGCTTGAGGTCAGGCACCTGCGCGCCCTGTGCGCCATCGCCGACGCCGGCAGCCTGCACAAGGCCGCCCGGCAACTCGGTGTGAGCCAGCCCTCGCTCACGACCCAGCTGCGGCGCATCGAACGCGCCCTGGACGGGGAGCTGTTCCTGCGCGAACGCACCGGATGCCGGCCGACTCCCTTCGGGCGCAGCGTACTCGGGCGGGCGCGGCCGCTCCTGGCCGAGATGGCCGCCCTCGTCGCGGAGGCGCGGGCGCTGTCCCAGGGGCCCCGGCTGCGGATCGGCTCGACCGCCAGCCGCGCCCTGCCCGGCTGGCTGCGGAGGCTGCACCGGCGGCTGCCCGACACGGAGACCGACCTGGTGGTCGACGTGTCCGCCAACGCGCTGCTGCGGATGACGGCCGCGGGCCGGCTCGACGTGGCGTTCGTGCACGAGGTGGAGGGCAGCCCGCTGCGGGTGCCCGCCGGGCTGGAGTTACGGGTGCTGATGGAGCGGGAGCCGCAGTTCGTGTCCATGTCCCGGGACCATCCCGCGGCGGCGCGGTCCGTGGTGGAGCTGCGGGACCTCGCCGCCGACCGGTGGACCGTGGACCCGTCGGTGGACGGCGAGTGGGACGGCCTGCGCCGGGTCCTCGCGGGCGCCGGCCTCGACCCGCCGCTGCTGCACGCCGACTACCACACGGCCGCCTCGCTGATCGTCTCCGGCGAGGCCGTCGCCCCCTGCCAGCCCACCTCGGGACCGCGCGAGGACATGGCGATCCGGCCGCTCTCGGGCGATCCGCTCGCCGTACGCCTGCTCCTGGCGACCCGCCCCGGGGTGCACGCGCAGATGTCCGAGGGGGTGTACGAGGACCTCCGCGCGGCCTACCGCGAAGCGGCGCTGGGGACTCCGCCCTACCGCGCCTGGCTGCGCCGCAACGCGAGCCCGCTGCTGGCGTCGTAGGGGGCGGAGGGTGTGGCCCGCTAGGCCCGGCGGCGGGCCCGGTCGTAGGCCAGGGCGGCCGCGCCGTGGGTCACCAGGACGGTGCCCGCGGCGAGCCAGCCCGGGCTTCGGCGGCGGGCCGCCCACATCATGAGGGGGGCTCCGGCGGCCAGTTGGGCCGCGCCCGCCAGGCGGGCCTTGGGGCCCCGGAGCCACGGGCCCAGGGGGCTGTCCTCGACCACCGCGAGCTCCGCCCGCACCGTGTCGCGCCAGCCCGCCCACTCCACCCGCTCCGCCGCCGGCGCGACCCGGGCGGCCTCCCGCAGCCGGTCGGCCGGTTCGCCCGGGTTCAGGCCCGCCGGCAGCGCCAGCCCCGCGCGGGACAGCAGCGCGATGACGCCGAGCAGCCGGGACTCGCCGTCCGCCGCCGCGTCGGGGCGGGTGAGGCGCTCCAGCTCCTCCAGGTCCAGTACCGGGTCCAGTCCGAGCCGGGCCGCCAGCGTCCGCATGGCGTCTGCGTTCGGGGCGTCCGGCTCGCCGTGCGGACGGCCCGCCGCGTCCCATGCGTAGGCCGCGGACCGGCGGAACCCGGAGGACAGCACGAAGCCGGTCCGGCCCTCTTCCCACCACAGGCTCAGCACCGGCCAGTTGGAGCTCAGCGCGACCGCCGCGCCCCAGCCCGCCAGGACTTCGGCCACGGACTCCGTGCCGCCGAGCCAGGGCTTGGCCTCGGGCACCAGCACGCTCCACTCTCCGGCGGGGGCCAACAGCAGGCGCTCGCGCAGGATGTGCGCGGCGGGGCGGGCGGCGAGGGGCTCGGCGCGGCAGAGCAGGAGTCCGCCCGCCGTGGTCTGGGAGATCGACATGCCCACACGCTAAGCCAAACCGGCCCAAAGTGGGGATTTCGGATCATCCCGACGCGCTTGACTTCCCGCAACCGCGATATATCGTGTTAGTCAGAAGACGCGATATGTTGCGTGCACGTACGCCGAGGAGGGTCAGCACCATGGCAGAGGCAGCGCAGAAGCCGCAGAGTCCGCCGAAGGTATGGTCGGTCGCCGAACCGCAGAAGCTCGCCTTCGAGGAGCCGGTGACCGAGGTCCGCGTCCGGGTGGCCGGCGGCACGGTCAACGTCGTCGCCGACGAGGGTCCGGCCCGCCTGGAGGTGTCCGAGGTCGACGGGCCGCCCCTGTACGTGGTGCAGGAGGGCGGAACCCTCACCGTCTCCTACGAGGACCTCCCCTGGAACGGTTCCCAGGGGCTCAAGCAGTGGTTCGAGAGCAAGCCCTGGAAGGCCTGGTCCGCATCCGACTCCGGCCGCAAGGCCTGGGAGCGCAGCGCGACCGTGACCCTCACGGTCCCGGCCGCCACCCGGGTGCAGCTGGCCACCGTCAGCGCCACCGTCTTCGTCTCCGGCATCGACGGCGGCACCGACATCCACGGGGTCTCCGGCGACACCACGCTCGTCGGCCTGTCCGGCCGGGTCAAGGCGCACACGGTCTCCGGCGGGGTCGAGGCCCAGTCCGTGACCGGCGAGCTCGGATTCCACTCCGTGTCCGGCGGCCTGACGGTCGTCGACGGCGCCGCGGGCAACGTACGGGCCGACTCGGTCAGCGGCGACATGCTGATCGACCTGGCCCTCGACGACCGGCCCGCGCCCCGGCCGGTCGACATCTCCCTCAACTCCGTCTCCGGGCAGGTCGCCATCCGCCTCCCGCACCCGGCCGACGCCCGGGTCGAGGCGAACACCGCCACCGGCGGCGTCTCCAACGCCTTCGAGGACCTGCGGGTCTCCGGCCAGCTGGGCGCCAAGAGGATCACCGGCACGCTGGGCGCCGGCACCGGCACCCTGCGCGCCACCACCGTCTCCGGTTCCATCGCGCTGCTGCGCCGCCCGGCCGAGGCCTCCCCGACTGAACCGACCGGGCCGGCCCCGCTCGCGCTCGACAAGAAGGTGCTCTGACATGCCGCCCGTCTTCGCCCACGGCCGCCTCCGCCTCTACCTCCTCAAGCTGCTGGACGAGGCCCCGCGCCACGGGTACGAGGTGATCCGGCTGCTGGAGGAGCGTTTCCAGGGGCTGTACGCGCCCTCCGCGGGCACGGTGTACCCGCGCCTGGCCAAGCTGGAGACCGAGGGCCTGGTCACGCACGCGACCGAAGGCGGGCGCAAGGTGTACTCGATCACCGACGCGGGCCGCGCCGAACTGGCCGACCGCGGCGGCGAACTGGCCGACCTGGAACTGGAGATCCGCGACTCGGTCTCCGAGCTGGCCGCCGAGATCCGCGCCGACGTGAGCGGTGCGGCGGGCGATCTGCGGCGCGAGATGCGGGCCGCGGCCAGTGCGTCCGCCACGCAGGTGGAGGACGAGTCCTGGAAGGCCGCCAAGGAGGAGCTCCGCAAGGCCAAGGCCGAGTGGAAGGAACAGGCGCGCCGGGCGAAGGACGAGAGCCGCCGGGCCCGCGAGGAGGCCCAGCAGGCCCGCAGGCAGGCCAAGGAGGCGCAGGAGCGGGCCCGCGAGGAGGTCCAGCGCATCGCGGGCCAGCTCCAGGAGCAGTTCGCGAAGTCGGGCGGGGTCCTGGGCAGCCTGGCGGGAGCCTGGCTCGGCGGATCCGGCTCGATGACGGCCTCCACCGCGTCCCCCACCGCGTCCTCCGCTTCGTCGGCCGCCCCGGCACCCGCTCCCGACACCGACTGGGCGCGGGACGTGCCGACGACGGGGGACCCGGCCCGCGACCTGGACCGGCTGCTGGACCGCTTCCGCGACGACATCCGCGACGCGGCCCGCGACCGGGGGATCAGCGACGACCAGCTCGCGCAGGCCCGTACCCACCTGGCCGAGGCCGCCGCCCGCATCGCCACGGCCCTCGGCCCGCAGGGCTAGGCCGACCGAGCTCGACTCGACTCAGTTCGGATCGGCTCGGCTCAGCCGGCGGAGGCGGCGCGCCGCATCCGCGCGGCAAGCAGGAGGCCCGCGCCGGCGACGAGCGCGGTGCCCGCACCGCCCGCGATCCAACCGGAGTCACCGGCGCCGGTGGCGGCGAGGGGACCGCTGCCGCCCTGGGGGGTGGTGGCGGTGTTGCCGCCGCTGGTCCCGGTGCCGGAGGAGCCGGAGCCCGCGCCGGGGGTGGGGGTGGGGCTGGGGGTGGTCGGGGCCGGCTGCTTCCCCTCCTCCTTCTGCCCCTCCTTCTCCTTCTCCTTGTCCTCCTGGGCCTTCTTGTCCTTGGCGCGCGCCTCGTGCTGGCCCGTCTTCAGGAACTCGACGCGCTCGGCGGGAGTGCCCTGGAGCGCTGCGATGCCTGCCTTGATCAGTTCCGGGCCCCCGCCGTCGATGATCTGTGCGATCTTGACCCGGTTGTCCTGGTCGCGCAGGTGGTGCTGGCCCGTCTTCAGGAACTCGACGCGGTCGGCGGGAGTGCCCTGGAGCGCCTTCATGGCGCCTTCCTTCAGGCCGGGGCCGGCGCCGTTGATCAGCCTGGCGATGTCGACCTTGTTGTCGTCGTCGCGCAGCTCGTGCTGAGTGACCTCGTAGAAGTGGCGCAGCTTCGCCAGGTTCGAACCGTCGCTGTCGAGGACCGCGTTGATGCCTTCCTTCAGGCCGGGTCCGGCCCCGTTCAGGAGGCGGAGGATCAGGATCCGGTAGTCGTCGAGGCGGATCGAGTGCTGGTCGGTCTCGACGAACTTGCGCATGGCCGCAGGGCCGTCGGCGATGGCCTTGAGGCCCGCTTCCTTCATGTGCTTGCTGGCCATCGGGTCGGCGATGATCGCGAGGATCGCCTTGCGGTCCTGCTCGGCCTGGCTCTCGTCCGGCTGCTCGGCCGGGGGCTGAACCACCGGAGGCTGCTCGGCCGGCGGCTGGACCGACGCGGGCTGGTCGGGCGCGGGCTGGTCCGGTGCGGTCGGAGCCGTCGGGCCGGCGGGCGCGTCGGACTCCTGGCCCGCGGCGAAGGCCGGGGACGCGAGGAGGACGGCCGGAGCCAGAGCGACAGCGGTGATCGTTGCGGCGATCCGGGACAACTTCACAGACAAAACCCCCTGGTAAACGTTCTTCCGCAGTACTAGACCCGCCGGCCGCGCAGATGGTTGTACGGCGCATCGAAGAACGTGGGGGAGTGTGACCGCTTCTCAGTCCGCCAGGGCCGCCTCGGCCCCCGCGTAGGTGACCCCGTGGTCCGTGAGGACCTCGGCGGGAGTGCCGGGGCGGGAGAGGAGGGAGAGGAGCAGGTGGAGGGTGGAGATGTGGCGGTCCTTGCGGCCCAGGGCGATGCGCAGGGACTGCTCCAGGACCTTCTTGGCGCCGGGGGTGAAGCGGGTGCGGCCGGAGCGGCTCCGGGGGGCCGGGTCCGACAGGGCGCCCTCGCCGTGGGTCTCCTCGATGCGGGAGACGATCTCCGTGAGGTCGATGCCGAGGCCCGCGAGGGCTTCCTCGTCCGCCTTGGACATGCCGCCCCGGCGGCGGGCCGCCGCCAGGTCGGCGGAGATCGCGGCCCGGTCGACTCCCAGCGGGTCGAGGGCGCCCAGTGCGAGGAGGGCGAGCAGCAGGTGCTCCTCGCCGACCCGCTGCGCCCCGGTCCGCTCGGCTTCGGTGACCGCGCCCGTCACGGTGGAGCGGGCGTCCTGGGTGAAGCGTTCGAACATCAGAGCCTCCCGTGCTTCTTGTGGACGGCCTGCCGGCTGACGCCCAGCTCGGCCGCGATCTCCTGCCAGGACCAGCCCTGTGCGCGGGCCCCGCGTACCTGTACGGCCTCCAGCTGCTCCAGCAGTCGCCGGAGGGCGGCCACGGCACGCAGGCCCACGCGCGGGTCACGGTCACCGGCGCGCTCGGCCAGATCGGTAGCTTCCGTCATGGGTGTCAATGTAGGTTGACGCACGGGAGGTGTCAACCCGCATTGACGGGGGCGGGCGCGGCTGCGGCTGCGGCTACACGGTCAGGACGACCTTCCCGAACACATCGCCCGACTCCAGCTTCTCGAAGCCCTCGCGCGCCCGGTCCAGGGGCAGCGTCTCGTCGATCACGGGCCGCACCCCGGTCGCCGCGCAGAAGGACAGCAGGTCTTCCAGCTCGTCCTTCGAGCCCATCGTCGAGCCGACCACCTTGAGCTCCAGGAAGAAGATCCGGGTCAGCTCGGCGTGCGCCGGCCGGTCCCCGCTCGTGGCGCCCGAGATGACCAGGGTGCCGCCGGGGCGCAGCGACTTGACCGAGTGCGACCAGGTGGCGGCGCCGACCGTCTCGATGACGGCGTCCACCCGCCGGGGGAGCCGCGCGCCGGGCTCGTAGGCCTCCACGGCGCCCAGCTCGACCGCGCGCTTGCGCTTGGCCTCGTCCCGGCTGGTCGCGAAGACCCGCAGGCCGGCCGCCTTGCCGAGCACGATGGCGGCGGTGGCGACCCCGCCGCCGGCACCCTGGACCAGGACCGAGTCGCCGGGGCGGACGCCGGCGTTCGTGAACAGCATCCGGTACGCGGTGAGCCATGCGGTGGGCAGGCAGGCGGCCTCCTCGAAGGAGAGCTCGGCGGGCTTGCGCAGGACGTTCCAGGCGGGGACGGTGACCTGCTCGGCGAAGGTGCCCTGGTAGCGCTCGGTCAGGATCGAGCGGGGCTCGTCGGGGCCGACCCCGTGGCCGGTCTGGCCGATGACGGAGTGCAGGACGACCTCGTTGCCGTCCTGGTCGATCCCGGCGGCGTCGCAGCCGAGGATCATGGGGAGCTTCTCCTCCCCGAGGCCGACCCCGCGCAGCGACCACAGGTCGTGGTGGTTGAGGGAGGCGGCCTTGACGTTCACGGTCACCCAGCCGGGGCGGGCCTGCGGGGCGGGGAGATCGCCCAGCTCAAGGCCGCTCAGCGGCTGGTCACGGTCGATTCGGGCAGCGTAGGCAGCGAACATGGCCGCGAGGCTACCGTTCGGTAGCCCGGGGATCCAGGGCTGGCCCCGGCACGGTGGGTGGCCTGCCGTACGGACCGAGCCCTGCGGGGGCCGTCCCCTACCCTCCCCCAGACTCCGTCCGGGGGGACCCCCGGTTCCACCGTTCCCCGGGCTCAGCCCGGACCCGCGCCTCAAACGCCGGCGGGGCTGGAAGGGTCACCTCAGACGCCGGCGGGGCTGGAATTGCCCTGCGGGCAATCCCGCCCGGTAGGCGGACGGTGTCAGCCAAATCCAGCCTCGCCGGCGTTTGAGGCGCGGGGTCTGGGGCGGAGCCCCAGGGGTTCGAGCGCAGCCGGGTCCGGGAGGACAAGGAGGGGCCCGGCCGAATCATTCGGCCGGGCCCCTCCTCGTTACAGCCGGCGCAGCGCTTACGCCAGGCGGGCCACGCCGTCGGCCTTGGCCGCCGCGGCGACCGCGGCCGTGACGGCCTCGGCGACGCGGGCGTCGAACGGCGAGGGGATCACGTAGTCGGCGGCGAGCTCGTCACCCACGACGCCGGCGATGGCGTCGGCGGCGGCGATCTTCATGCCCTCGGTGATCCGGGTCGCGCGGACCTTCAGCGCGCCCGCGAAGATGCCGGGGAACGCCAGCACGTTGTTGATCTGGTTCGGGAAGTCCGAGCGGCCCGTGGCCACGACCGCCGCGTACTTGTGCGCGACGTCGGGGTGGACCTCCGGGTTCGGGTTGGCCATGGCGAAGACGAAGCAGTCCTTCGCCATCGTCGCCACCGCGGCCTCGGGGACCGTACCGCCGGAGACGCCGATGAAGACGTCCGCGCCGGCGAGGGCGCTCTCCAGGGAACCGGTCTGGCCGGTCTTGTTCGTCAGGCCCGCGATCTCCGCCTTGACGTCCGTCAGGTCGGAGCGGTCGGCGGAGACGACGCCCTTGCGGTCGGTGACGCAGACGTCGCCGATGCCCGCGTCCACGAGGATCTTGGCGATCGCGATGCCCGCGGCACCCGCACCCGAGATCACGGCGCGCAGGTCGGCGAGGGTGCGACCGGTGAGCTTCGCGGCGTTGCGCATGGCGGCCAGCGTCACGATGGCCGTGCCGTGCTGGTCGTCGTGGAAGATCGGGATGTCCAGCGCCTCCTGGAGGCGGCGCTCGATCTCGAAGCAGCGGGGCGCCGAGATGTCCTCCAGGTTCACCCCGCCGAAGGACGGCGCGAGGCGGATCACGGTCTCGATGATCTCGTCCGTGTCCTTGGTGGCGAGCGCGATCGGAACCGCGTCGACACCACCGAACTGCTTGAAGAGAATGGCCTTGCCCTCCATCACGGGGAGGGAGGCCTCGGGCCCGATGTCACCGAGTCCGAGCACGGCCGTACCGTCGGTGACGACGGCGACCACGTTGGACTTCCAGGTGTACTCGTTCACGAGCTCGGGCTGCTCGGCAATGGCGCTGCAGACCTTCGCAACGCCGGGCGTGTACGCCAGGGACAGGTCGTCCTTGTTGTGGACCGGCACGGTGGCCACGATGGCCATCTTGCCGCCCCGGTGCAGCGCGAACACCGCATCCGGGTTGTTGTCCGTCACGCTGTCGCTGCGAGGATTGACGATCTCCGCTGCCACTGTCTTAACCCCTTAAGTCTTTGAATCGTTGAGGGTGGCCACTCCTGGTTAAGGGGTGGGCGGGCACCGCGTCCGTCTGCGCGTCGACGGTTGGCCCGTCTCGGCGAAGGGGAGGTTCGTACGCGCGGGCGCGCCGCACGCGCGCCCTGAGCCCCGGATGAGGGGTGTAAGGATCTGTTCTACCCCAAGAACACTCACCCAGACGAGTCGATTCCCCTTGGACCATAGGTTGCTTGCCCCGGTTTTGGCGAAAAGTCCAAACCTTGGCGTCCGATAGGCGAGACGCACCGCAAAATCAACGGCGAAAGCGCCTGGTCACAGCGTTTAATCCGGTCCTGAGGGCCCTTGCCCGCAGGGCTGTTGGGTACTCGGGGGTGTCCGTTATCCGATTTTGACCTGACGGGCACCCTGAATGTCTCAGTCCGAATGGCAAGATGCCGTAATCACACAAGGTCGCGACACTCGATGGTGCGTGCCCGACCACTCTCGGATGCGTTTTTCCCCACTGCCGGAGGAACCAGCTCATGACCGCAAGCACCACCCGCCGTACGACCGCCGCCCGGTCCCGGATCGCCGCGGTCGGCGCGATCGCGGTCGCCGGCGCCCTGATCCTCACCGGCTGTGGAGACCAGACCGAGAAGAAGGGGTCCGGGGACGCCACGAAGTCCAACGCCGCCCCGCTCTTCTCCGCCCTGCCGAAGAAGATCCAGGACGCGGGTGTCATCAAGGTCGGCACGGACGCGGCGTACGCGCCGATGGAGTACACCGAGGGCGGCAAGATCGTCGGTGTCGACCCCGACATCGCCGAGGCCATGGGCAAGCAGCTCGGTGTGAAGTTCGAGTTCACCTCGGGCAGCTTCGACGGTCTGATCACCTCGATCTACACCGGCCGCCAGGACGCGATCATGTCGTCCATCACGGACAACGAGAAGCGCCAGAAGGGCCTCGACGACGACGGCAAGCAGATCGGCAAGGGGATCGACTTCGTCGACTACTTCTCCTCCGGCGTCTCGCTCCTCGTCAAGAAGGGCAACCCGCAGGGCATCAAGTCCCTGGACGACCTGTGCGGCAAGACGGTCGCCGTCCAGCGCGGCACGACGTACGAGGACACCTTCAAGGCGCAGGCCGTGAAGTGCGGTGACAAGAAGCTCACCATCGAGGCCTTCGACACCGACGCCGAGGCCCAGACCCGCGTCAAGGCCGGCGGCGCCGTGGCCGACCTGAACGACTACCCGATCGCCGCGTACGCCGCGAAGACCTCGGGTGGCGGCAACGACTTCGAGGTCGCGGGCCAGCAGGCCGACGTCGGCCTCTTCGGCATCGGCGTCAGCAAGGAGAACACCCAGCTGCGCGACGCCCTGAAGCAGGCCCTCGACGCGATCATCAAGGACGGCTCCTACGCCAAGGTCCTGGAGAAGTGGAACGTCAAGGACAGCGCCGTGCAGTCGGCGACGGTCAACGCAGGCAAGTGACCCGTGCGGACCGGCGGGCGACCGTGCCCGCCGGTCCCTGTTTCCTTAGCTCCACTGAAGGGCAGTCATTGTGACTGACAAGATCGACAAGGGTCCGGCGGCGACCCCGCCGGCCGGGCCCGGCGCCTCGGGCACCCCGTACGAGGCCATCAAGGCAATCCCGGTGCGGCATTACGGCCGCTGGATCAGCGGCGTCGTCGTCGTCGTGCTGCTGGGCTGGCTGATTTACGCCTTCTCGCAGGGCAACGTGATCTGGGGGACGGTCGGAGACAAGCTCTTCGACCCCTCGATCCTCAGCGGCCTGGGCAACACCATCGTGATCAGCGTGTCCGCGATGGCACTGGGCCTGGTCCTGGGCATCATCTTCGCGGTCATGCGGCTTTCGAAGAACCCGGTGACCAACACCGTCGCCTGGCTGTACATCTGGTTCTTCCGCGGCACCCCGGTCTACGTGCAGCTGCTGGTGTGGTTCAACCTGTCGCTGATCTTCCAGTACGTGAACCTCGGCCCGATCTACAAGCAAGAGACCGTCGAGCTGATGACCCCGTTCATGGTCGCCCTGCTGGGCCTGGGCCTAAACGAGGGCGCCTACATGGCGGAGATCGTCCGGGCCGGCATCCAGTCCGTCGACGAGGGCCAGGCCGAGGCCTCGCACGCACTGGGCATGACCCAGACGCAGACGATGCGCAGGGTGGTGCTCCCGCAGGCGATGCGTGTGATCATCCCGCCGTCGGGCAACGAGTTCATCAACATGCTCAAGACCTCCTCACTGGTCTCCGCGGTCCAGTACACGGAACTGCTGAGGGCTTCGTCGAACATCGGGTCCACGGCCGGGGCCATCATGGAGATGCTGTTCGTCGCCTCCATCTGGTACCTGGCTCTGACCAGTGTGTTCAGCGTCGGCCAGTACTACCTGGAGCGCCGCTACGCACGCGGTTCGCTGCGTTCCCTGCCGCCCACGCCGTTCCAGCGGCTGCGGGCCAACCTGAACATGTTCCGCCGTACGGAGGTGGCGAAGTGACCGCCCAGCCGATGGTCAAGGCCGAGGCCGTCCACAAGTCCTACGGCCCCGCCCACATCCTGCGGGGCATCGACCTCGAAGTCGCCCCCCGCGAGGTGTTCTGCCTGGTCGGCCCGTCCGGCTCCGGGAAGTCCACCTTCCTGCGCTGCATCAACCACCTCGAGCGCATCAACGCCGGCCGCCTCTCCGTCGACGGCCAGCTCGTCGGCTACAAGGAGAAGGCCGGCAAGCTCTACGAGCTCAAGGACAGCGAGGTCGCGACCCAGCGCCGGGACATCGGCATGGTCTTCCAGCGCTTCAACCTGTTCCCCCACATGACGGCCATAGAGAACGTCATGGAAGCCCCCGTCATGGTCAAGGGCGAGTCGAAGGCGGTCGCGCGGGCGCGTGCCGTCAAGCTCCTGGACCGCGTCGGCCTCGGTGACAAGGGCGGGAACTATCCCACCCAGCTCTCCGGCGGCCAGCAGCAGCGCGTGGCCATCGCCCGCGCGCTGGCCATGGAACCCAAGCTGATGCTCTTCGACGAGCCGACCTCCGCGCTCGACCCCGAGCTCGTCGGCGACGTCCTGGACGTCATGCGGGACCTCGCCGAGTCGGGCATGACGATGATCGTGGTCACCCACGAGATGGGCTTCGCCCGCGAGGTCGGCGACAACCTCGTCTTCATGGACGGCGGCGTCGTGGTCGAATCCGGCCACCCCCGCGAAGTCCTCGGCAACCCCCAGCACGACCGCACCAAGGCCTTCCTCTCGAAGGTCCTCTAGGGCGGCTGCGTTCCACGCGTGAGGGGCGGTACGGGAATCCGTGCCGCCCCTCACGCGTGCCCGGCCCGCGCCTGCGGGCCGGGGCCTACTTCAGGGCCAGCACCAGCCCGTCGGAGGGCGAGCGCCAGACCGTACGGGCCTCCGCGAAGCCGGCACCGCGCAGCGTGGCCGCGTGCCAGGACTCCGGCGGGGTGTCGCCGTCGGCGTGCTCGCCGTAGATCTCGAAGCGGGCCCGCGTCGGCTCGGAGAGCTCCGGGTCGGCGGCCGCGAGCTCCCACCACTCGCGCCAGTCCAGTGCCCCGGCCGCCTTCGCCCGGTCCATGCCGCCGTGCCGGTGGGCGCGCTCGGCGGCGTTGATCCGCGGGGTGGCGGGGTCGGGCATGTGGTCGGCGTTCATGAACACCCCGCCGGTGCGCAGCAGGGGCGGGAGCTGCCCGTAGAGGACGGCGAGGTCCTCGCTGGGCAGCCAGTGCAGGGCGGTGGCCGTCAAGATCGCGTCGTAGGAGCCGTGGGGGAGGGCCGCGCGCCAGTCGGGGTCCTTGAGGTCGGCGGTCACGAAGGTGACGCGGGGGTCGCCCGCGAAGTGGCCCCGGGCGATCGTCAACAGCGCGGGGTCGAGATCGACTCCCGTACTGGTGGATTGCGGGAACCTCTTGAGGACGCGGTCCGTGATACTTCCCGTACCGCACGCGAGATCGAGCACCCGGGGGGCGGTGCCGACCAGGGCCTCCACCATGTCCAGCATCACCCGGAACCGCTCCTCGCGGTCGGGCATGTACCACTCCTGCTGCCGGTCCCAGCTGTCCTGCCAGGCCTGCCAGTCGGACGGTGCCGCCGTATCGGAGCGTGCTGTATCCGCCACGAATGCCTCCATGCGTAATACCCTCGAACATGTCTCAGCCGTTACTAGAGACACTAATCCGCAGCCGTAAGGACTACAAGTGGAACTGGCCCATTACTCGGACTACGCCGTGCGCCTGGTCAACACCGAGGAGCCGGCCCGCAACAAGGACTCGCTGACCTCCGTGGACGCCGTCCGCGCCCTCTTCGGCGCCAGCGTGCAGATGGCCCGCCGGGTCACGGACGGTGACGTCACCCGCTTCCGCAACGTCCGCGGCCGGCTGCGCACCGTCTTCGAGGCCGCCGACGGCGGCGACCACGTCCTCGCCGTCGACCTGCTGAACTCCCTGCTCATGGAGTTCCCGGTCAGCCCGCAGGTGTCCGGGCACGAGACGATCGGTGAGCACGGCGGCCCCAACTGGCACATCCACCTGGCCGACCACCCCTCCAACGCCTCCGCCGGATACGCCGCGATCGCCTGCTTCGGGCTGGCCTTCCACCTCACCGAGCACGGCCCGGACCGGCTCGGGCTCTGCCAGGCCCCGCCCTGCCGCAACGCCTACCTCGACACCTCCACCAACCGCTCCCGGCGCTACTGCTCCGACCGGTGCGCCACGCGCGCCAACGTCGCCGCCTACCGCGCCCGCAAGCGGCTGGAGGCCGAGGAGTCCGCCCGCAGCGGACGCAGCGCCGAGGAAGCCCAGGAGAGCCACGCCCTCAGCGAGCGCTGATCCCCTCCCGCGTGTTCCGGCCGGGGGCGCGGCCGGAAGCGGACCACCGCGGTCGCCAGCACGAGCTCGTCGGGGACCGCCCCGTAGTCCGTGCTGTCGCCCGTCTCGTTGTACGGGTTGTCGCCCAGCACCCACCAGCCGCCAGGCCGCCGCTCCGCCGCCCGCTTGACGACCAGCAGGTCCTGCTGGAACGGGTGGCGCAGCACCACCACGTTGCCCGGCCGCACGGGGGCCCCGTAGCGGACCAGCACCTGGTCCCCGTTCTCCAGCGTCGGCGCCATCGAGGGGCCGCTCACCTCCACGGTGCCGATCCGCTTCAACGGCGACTCCCACTCCCGCGTCCGGCCGCGCGAGCGCGTGCTCCCCGCCATCCGTGACCTCCTTGACCGCGCTCGTCCACTCTTCGTGCCACCCCGCATGCTGCCGCACTCTTCCGTACATTCGGTCACCGGCCCGGGCACGCCCCTGGACTTTTGTCCCAACCCCACGGGGGCGGCCGCGAAATCGTCTTTCTCACGGAGTAATCTCCCCCTTGAGAAGACGATCACGAGGAGGACAAACTCCATGCTTTCCCGCCTCTTCGCCCCCAAGGCGAAGGTCTCCGCCCACTGCGATCTTCCGTGCGGCGTGTACGACCCTGCCCAGGCCCGCATCGAGGCCGAGTCCGTCAAGGCCGTGCAGGAGAAGTACCAGGCCAACGACGACGCCGACTTCCGCGCGCGCGCCATCACCATCAAGGAGCAGCGCGCCGAGCTCGCGAAGCACCACGTCTCCGTGCTGTGGAGCGACTACTTCAAGCCGCCGCACTTTGAGAAGTACCCGCAGCTGCACACCCTGGTCAACGACACCCTGAAGGCCCTCTCGGCCGCCAAGGCGTCGAACGACCCGGCGACCGGCGCCAAGGCGCTGGAGCTCATCGCCGAGATCGACCGCATCTTCTGGGAGACCAAGGCCGCCTGATCAGGCTCTCCAGCCTGATCGGCCTTGTCCCGCGGGACGATGACGAAGGGGCCCGACCGCAGTGCGGTCGGGCCCCTTCGTCATGCCGTGGGTGCGGCGCGTGCGGAGCGTCCCACTCGTCTACTCGTCCTCGTCGTCTTCGTCGTCCAGGCGGGCCAGCCAGGTGGCGAGGCGTTCCACCGGGACCTCGAAGTCCGGGTTCAGATCGACGAAGGTGCGCAGCTGCTCGGCGAGCCACTCGAAGGTGACCTCCTCCTCGCCGCGCCGCTTCTCCAGCTCCTCGATGCCGCGATCGGTGAAGTACAAGTCGGGCTCCGTGCGGTGGTCGGGTGTTCGGGTGTGTCCCGTCAGGATAATCCGCCGGTCCGCCGGGCCGGACCTGACCGCTTTCCGCCGTTCGCGGAGCCCCTCTCCAGGGCAGGGATGGAGGGTCCGCGGCGGGAGGTATGCATGGATCACCCCGAGCCGAGCGACGGCGTGCTGCGGGCACTCGGTTCCACCGAGCCGTCCGCCGAGGGGACCGCGCTGGTGTGCGGCGTACGGCGGGCCCGGCGGCTGCGGCTGCTGCGGGAGCTCGGGGAACTGCCCGGAGCCCGCTCCGGGGAGGCGGCCGAGCGCTGGGCCCTGCTGGCGGAGGCCGGGCGCCGCGACCCCCGTGCGGTGGACGACGTGGTGCACTATCCGGCCACCGGGGTGTGGGCCGAGGAGACCCTGCGGCGGCTGCGCACGCGGCACGGGCCGCCCGCCGACCTCGGACACCTCGGGGCACTCGCCGCCGCCGCCGCGCTGCGCGCCGGGATCGGCTTCAAGATCACGCTGCGGCCCGCGCACGGACGCCTCGTCCTGCCCACCCTCGGACTGCTGCGTCCGGACCGGCCGGGCCCGCTCGCCCTGACCGAGGGCTCCTGGGACCCCGGACACCCGGAGGCGCTGGCCCTGCACGCGCTGCCCGACGGGCGGACCGCCCTCGACGACCTGGACCCGTACCGCGCCCGCGGGACGGTGCCCGCCGCCCGGCGGCTCACCCCGAAGGGGCACAAGCGCTGGGACACCCAGTGGTCCGGGGCCCTCACCCTGCTGCGGCGCTACGACACCGCCCGCGCGGAGGAGGCCGGGCGGCTGCTGCGCTGCGTGGTCCCGCTGTCCGGCAGCGCCCGGTCCTACGGCGGGACCCTGCCCGCGGCGGCGGGCTCCGTCCTGGCGCGGGCGCAGCCGCCGCCCGCGCTGGCCGCGACCCTCGTCTACGAGGTGCAGCACGGGAAGCTGGCGGCCCTCGCGGAGGCGGTCCCGCTGCACACCGCCGACCGCTCCGCGCGGTACTGGGCGCCCTGGCGGGCCGATCCACGGCCGCTGGAGGGGCTCCTGCGGGGTGCGTACGCGCATCTCGGGCTGGCGGGCTACTGGCAGCGCGCGGCGCTCTACGGGGCCAGGGGGGCGTGGGCGCAGCACGCGCGGGTGCGGGCTCAGGTGGCGGCGGTGCTGCCCGTCTTGGACGCCTGTCCGGAACTCACCGCCGCGGGGCGGGTGTTCGTCGGCGCGATGGCTGTCGCTGAGCGGGGGATGGACGGGGTGCCGGCGCCGGGGTCGAGGTATGCGGTGGCCCGGGGCGTGGTGGAGCGGGACCGGGTGGAGTGGTGTGCGGCTCACCCGAACCTGGCCCCGTACGCGACCGGCTGACGCTTCGGGGCTGCCGCTGCGCGGGGCGAGGTCCCCTACCCGCCCTTCGCCCGTTCCCTGGGGCTCCGCCCCAGACCCCGGTCCTCAAACGCCGGACGGGCTGGGTCTGGCCGAGCATGCCGGAAGGCCCGGCCCCAATCTTGGGTTCTAGTGGTTGTCGCAACACCCCAGTTCAGGGGATGCGATGGACTTCCGGATCCGTGAGGTGCGGAGCCCCCAGGGGCCCAGGAAGCTCTCTGCGGAGCGGGCTGGATACTTCCAGCTCA
>NZ_JBWJVM010000024.1:0-96779 GCF_056428985.1 Streptomyces sp. CA189
CGTCGCCGCCCAGCTCAACGGCCGACCACGCAAAACGCTCGGCTGGGAAACCCCAGCCGAGCGCCTGCATAAACTCCTCGCGGCCTGAACAACCAACCACGTGTTGCGACGACCCCTAGAAACCGCCGCGGCTGCGGGGGCCCTTTCTTGCGGTCCGGGTGTCACTCGCCCGCGAGGGCCGCCTCGGCGTCGAGGGTGACGGCGACGGCCTGGATCACCGAGGCGATCTTGAAGGCCTCCTGGACCGTCTCGCGGTCCACGCCGGCCTTGCGCAGGACCTGCTCGTGCGAGTCCAGGCACTGGCCGCAGCCGTTGATCGCGGAGACGGCGAGCGACCACAGCTCGAAGTCCACCTTCTCCACGCCGGGGTTGCCGATGACGTTCATCCGCAGGCCCGCGCGCAGGTTGCCGTACTCCGGGTCGGAGAGCAGGTGGCGGGTGCGGTAGAAGACGTTGTTCATCGCCATGACCGCGGCGGCCGACTTGGCGGCGGTGTACGCCTCCGGGGACAGGGCCGCCTTGGCCTCCGGCTCCAGCTCACGCAGGACGCGCGGGGAACGGGCGGCGATGGCACAGGACAGGACGGTGCCCCACAGCTGCTGCCGCGTCAGGGTGTCCTGATTGCCGATGACCGAGCCGAGGTTCAGCTTCAGGTCCTTGGCGAAGTCCGGCAGGGCGGACTTCAGGGAGTCGAGGGACATCGCTCACTCACCGGCCAGCAGCGCGCCGGCGTCGAGGGTGCCCTCGCCCTTGGTCCAGTTGCAGGGGCACAGCTCGTCGGTCTGCAGGGCGTCGAGCACCCGCAGGACCTCCTTGGGGTTCCGGCCGACGGAACCGGCGGTCACCATGGAGAACTGGATCTCGTTGTTCGGGTCCACGATGAAGACGGCGCGCATCGGGAGACCGTCCGAGCCCAGGATGCCGAGGTCGGCGCAGAGCTCGCGCTTGATGTCGGACATCATCGGGAAGGGCAGGTCGCGCAGGTCGGCGTGGTCCTTGCGCCAGGCGTGGTGGACGTACTCGGAGTCGAGCGAGAAGCCGAGGATCTGGGCGTCGCGGTCGGCGAACTCGTCGTCCAGCTTGCCGAAGGCGGCGATCTCCGTCGGGCACACGAAGGTGAAGTCGAGCGGCCAGGAGAACATGATCTTCCACTTGCCCTCGTAGGTCTTGTGGTCGATCTGCGCGAACTCGGCTCCGGCGTCGAGCGAGACGCAAGCGGTCAGGTCGTAGGTGGGGAACTGGTCGCCGACAGTGAGCACGCGCTCTCCTTGCGGAAAGGAAAGTGACCCTTTTGGGGGCTTTCCGAGGGGGTTGGACGTATCTCACATGCTGACACAGCCACATTGATTGCAGAAATAGCTAGCCTAGTGACAAATGATCGGAGGTCCCTATCAGTGGCAGTAGCCGGCAGGGGAGCGAAGCAGCCGACGCTCGCGCAGCTCCGCGCCTTCGTCGTCGTGGCCGAGCAGCTGCACTTCCGGGACGCGGCCGCCGCGATCGGGATGAGTCAGCCCGCGCTCTCCGGGGCCGTGGCCGCGCTGGAGGAGGCGCTCGGCGTGCGGCTGCTGGAGCGGACCACGCGCAAGGTGCTGCTCACGCCCGCCGGGGAGCGGATCGCGGGGCGGGCGCGGGCCGTCCTCGACGCGATGGGCGGGCTGCTGGAGGAGGCCGAGGCGGTACGGGCCCCCTTCACCGGGGCGCTGCGGTTCGGGGTCATCCCCACCGTGGCCCCGTACCTGCTGCCGACCGTGCTCGGGCTCTTCCACCGGCGCTACCCGCGGCTCGACCTCCAGGTGCACGAGGAGCAGACGGCCTCGCTGCTGGAGGGGCTGGCCGGCGGGCGGCTCGACCTGCTGCTGCTCGCCGTACCGCTCGGGATGCCCGGGGTCACCGAACTGCCTCTCTTCGATGAGGACTTCGTGCTGCTCGCGCCGCGCGATCACCCGCTCGCCGGCCGCAAGGACATCCCGCGCGAGGAACTGCGCGGGCTGCGGCTGCTGCTTCTCGACGAGGGGCACTGCCTGCGCGACCAGGCCCTCGACATCTGCCACGACGCGGGACGCACCGCCGGGGCGGACGTCACCACGACCGCGGCCGGCCTGTCCACCCTCGTACAGCTGGTCGCCGGGGGGCTCGGCGTCACACTGCTGCCGCGCACCGCGCTGCGCCTGGAGACCGCCCGCAACGAGCACCTGGCCACCGGGTACTTCGCCGAACCGGCGCCCTCGCGGCGGATCGCGCTGGCCATGCGGACGGGAACGGCCCGTGAGGAGGAGTTCCGTACCGTCGCCGACGCGCTGCGCGAAGCCGTACGCCCGCTCCCCGTCTGGCTGACGGACTGAGGAGCGGGCGCGGCGGGTCGCGTACGGCGGCTACTCCGTGCGCAGCCCGTCCGGGCGCATCAGGCGCAGCAGCGGCGGCAGGCTGAGCAGGGTCACCAGGACGGCCACGCCGCCGCCGATGCCGATCATCGACAGGACCGCGGTCCAGTTGATCCGGATCGTGGCGCCCGCCATCTGCATCAGCACCGTGCCGAGCGCGAGCCCGACCACCGTGGCCAGGGCCAGACCCAGGCCGATCGGGAGGGCGGTCTGCCACAGCACGGAGAGGCTGAGCGTGGAGCGCTTGGTGCCGAAGGCGACCAGCGCCGACAGCAGCTGCCTGCGTTCGCGCAGCTGCTCCAGCTGGGAGACCAGCAGGCTGGCGCCGATCAGCATCAGCACGAGCGCGGAGCCCACGAAGAGGCCGGTCCGGATGGAGGAGTAGCGGTCGTTGACCTCGGTGGCCTGGATCGTCATGGGGACGGACAGCGGGTCGGCCTTGAAGACGGCGTTGCGGGCCAGCTCCATCGCGTCGGGCACCTTCGGGTCTAGCTTCACGTACACCCGGGAGGACTGGTAGCCGCCCATGCCCTTCGGAGCGGCGGCCGGGGTGGCCAGCAGCCCGGTCAGCGTTTCGCCCATGGGGCCCTTGCGGGCCTGCACGGTGCGGGCGTCGGCGGGCACCGTCCAGGCGACCGGCTTCGCGCCGTCGCCCTCGTCCTCCTTGAAGATGTTCCCGGCGAACAGCTTCTCGCCCGGCTCGGCGGTATCGCCGGTCATGCCGCTCGGAGCGCCGCCGCCGGCGATGACGAAGGCGTCACCGTCCTTGCAGGAGGGCAGCTCCGCGTACTCCTGGAGGGCGGCGCAGGTGCCGGTCGTCACCGAGATCGCCGTGTCCGAGTAGCTCATGCCCGCGCTGCGCCCGGCATTGGTCGAGGACTCCGCGACGACCTGGGTGATGCCCTTGGTCCCGGTCAGGGCCTGGGCGACGGCCTCGCCCCCGCCGCGGGAGCGCTGCATGACGGAGATCGAGGCCCGGGTGGGGTCGTGGCCGGTCTCGCGGGTGTACGAGTCCTCGGTGGAGGCGAAGAGCATCTGCAGGGCGATGGCTCCGGCGACCGCGACGGCGATGCCGTTGACCAGCCGGGCGGAGCTGCCGCTGGTGAGCTGGAGCCGGCGGGCGGCCAGCTGCCAGGAGACCGGGCCCGCGCCGCCGATGCGGCCGACGACCCGTTCCAGCACCCAGGGGAGCAGGACGGTGATGCCGACGAGCAGCAGGACCACGCCGCCCGAGACCTGCCACTGGTTGAACTGTCCGCTGTCGTTGCCCTTGCCGATCAGGGGGGCCAGCAGGCCGAGTCCGGCCAGCGGGAGCAGCAGCCGCCACCAGATCCGGCGCTTGCCCGGGGTCGTCGTACGGACCACGCCGAGCGGCTCGATGACCACGCCGCGCAGGGCGAACAGGGTCACGGCGACGGCCGCGGCCGGTACGGCCAGTGCGATGAGCGCGGCCAGCCAGGGCGCCGGGTTGAGGTCGGAGGGGAAGACGCTGCGCTGGTAGAGGTCCATGGCCGGGGCCAGTCGGCGGGCGGCCAGGAAGAAGCCGGTGCCCAGGGCCAGGCCGATCAGCGATCCGGCGGCGGCCTCGCCGGCGGCGATCCGGCGGACCATCCGGGCGTCGGCGCCGACCAGGCGCAGGGCGGCGAGCCGGCGGTCGCGGCGGTCACCGCCGAAGCGGACGGCGGCGCCGATGAACACGGCGACCGGCATCAGCAGGGCGACGAAGGTGAGCACCACGAGGAGCGTGAGGACGGGGTCCAGGCCCTCCTTCTCCACGGTGTTCTCGAAGGCGGTGACCCGCTGGATGTAGGTGGGCGCTTCCTTCTGGAGCTCGGCGAGCCGGTCGCTGCCCGCGTAGAAGTAGAGGTCGCCGGGGCCCACCAGGCCCGCCTCGCCGATGGTCGCGACGATCTTCCCGTCGAGGCGGTCGCGCAGCAGCTTGCCCTCGCCCGTCTTCATCAGCCTGTCGAGGGCGGGGGAGACGACCAGTTCGCCGGGGCCGGGGAACTTCTTCACGCCCGGGGGCAGCGGGGCGTCCGGACCCTCGGGTTGTACGAGCCGTCCGTCGACCCCGTGGGAGCGGTACGACTGGTTCACATCGGTGATCAGCAGGGTGTCGGGGCCGGGCTGCTCGGCGGTGGGCGAGGTGAACGTCTGGCGGGCGGCGCCGCGCGCGTCGCGGGCGGCCATGGCGCTGGGAATCGCGCTGGTGACGAGCAGCAGGGCGACGCCGAGGCCGACGCCGACGCCGGTGAGGAGGGTACGGGTCCAGCCCTCGCGGCCGCCGCCGAAGGCGAAGCGGGCGCCGAGGCCGAGGTCGCGCAGCCAGACGGCGAGTGCGCCCTGCCCGCCGGGTCCGCCGGGGCTGCTGTGTTTGCCGTGGTTCCCGTGACTCATACCGCGCGCTCCATGTCGCGGGACCTGCCGTCGCGCACGACGATCTCGCGGTCGGAGTACGCGGCCACGCGGGTCTCGTGCGTGACGAGGACGACGGCGGCGTTCGTGGACCGGGCGGCCTCGGTGAGGAGCTGCATGACGAGCTCGCCGTTGAGGGAGTCGAGGGCGCCGGTGGGTTCGTCGGCGAAGATCAGCCGGGGGCTGGTGACGAGGGCGCGGGCGACGGCCACGCGCTGGCCCTGGCCGCCGGAGACCTCGCCGGGGCGCTTGCGGCCGAGGTCGTCGACCTGGAGCCGCTCCATCCATTCCAGGGCGGTCCGTTCGGCCTGCTTGCGCTTCACGCCGGTGAGGCGCAGCGGCAGGGCGACGTTCTCGACGCAGGTGAGCTCGGGGACGAGCTGGCCGAACTGGAAGACGAAGCCGAACTCGCCGCGGCGCAGGGCGCTGCGCTCGCCGTCGTTCATGGCGGAGAGCTCGCGTCCGGCGTAGGTGATGGTGCCGGAGTCGGGGGTGACGATCCCGGCGAGGCAGTGCAGCAGGGTCGATTTGCCGGACCCGGAGGGTCCCATGATCGCGACGACCTCGCCGGCGTGGATGGAGAATTCGGCGCCGTCGAGGGCGTGGGTGGTGCCGTAGGCCTTGCGGAGGTCCGTGGCGCTGAGCAGGGTGCCGGCCGGGGTCATCGGCGTATCTCCTGGGCGAGCTGGTCGAGGCGGGCGGCGGTGAGTTCGAGCCACCGCAGATCCGCTTCGAGGTGGAACAGGGCGTGGTCGCAGACCAACTGGTCGGCGAGGTCCCCCTTGCGCTTGCGCTGGGTGAGGATGCGCATCAGGCGCAGGTGCTCGGCGCGCTGGGTGCCCAGCAGCTCCTGGGCGCTGCGGCCGGTGAGGAGGGCGAGGACGACCTTGGTGTAGAGGGTCGACTGGAGGTACGGCTCGGGCTTCTCGGGCTGGGCGAGCCAGCCCTCGACGTCGGTGATCCCGGCGTCGGTGATCGCGTACCGCTTGCGCTCGGGGCCGCCGCCGCTCTCCACCCCGTCGACCTCGACCAGACCGTTCTTCAGCAGCCGGGACATGGTCGAGTAGACCTGCCCGTAGGCCAGGGGCCGGTCGTGGCCGAATCTCTCGTCGAAGGTCCGCTTGAGGTCGTAACCGTGCCGGGGACCGGCCTCCAGGAGGCCGAGGAGTGCGTGACTGATGGACATGCCGATGACTATACACGCGGTGTATACGCTCGATGTATACACGCGGTGCAGAGATGATCTTCGGATGCTTTGCACCCATTCGTAGGGACCGTTGGGCGTCCGGAGCGCGGATCGGGACGGGGGCCCGGGGCGGCTGGCACGTTGTGGGCATCGGCCCCGCACCCGAAAGGCCCGCCATGCACGCACCTCCCGCCGGCGTCACCGCAGCGCTCCCGCCCCAGCAGTCGGGCCCCGAGGGGCAGTCGGGGGCGGAGCCCTCCCGGGAGGCCCCGCGGTCGGTCCCGTGGTGGGTGTGGACGCTGGCCGGCGGGCTCTTCCTCGTCTACACGGTGCTGTCGCTGCGGACCCACGCGCGGCTGCACTCCCACAGCTTCGACCTGGCGATCTTCGAACAGGCCGTCCGCTCCTACGCCGAGGGCCGGCTGCCGGTCTCGGAGGTCAAGGGGCCGGACTTCCCCGTCCTGGGCGACCACTTCAGCCCGGTCCTGGCCGTCCTGGCCCCCCTCTACCTGCTCTTCCCCTCACCGCGGACCCTCCTCGTGGCGCAGGCCGCGCTGATCGCCGCGAGCGTGCTCCCTCTGACCCTCTGGGCGCGCCGGACGCTGGGCGACGCCGCCGCCGTGGTGACCGGGCTCTGCTACGGGCTCTCCTGGGGGCTCGCGAACGCGATCGGGTTCGACTTCCACGAATGGGCCTTCGCCGTCCCGCTCCTGGCCTGCTCGCTGGCCGCGCTCGGCAGCGGGCGGCTGCGCGCCGCCGCGTGCTGGGCGCTGCCGCTGGTGCTGGTGAAGGAGGACCTCGGGCTGACCGTGGCCGCGATCGGCGGGCTCATCGCGTGGCGCGGCGGCCGGGGCGGGCGCCGGCTGGGCATCGCCCTCGCCGCGACGGGCGCGGCGTGGACGCTGCTGGCCATGACGGTGGTGCTGCCGGCCCTGAGCCCGAGCGGCTCGTACTTCTACGCCTCCTTCCTGGGCGGGGGCGCGGAAGCGGCCGTCGGAGCGGGGGAGGCGGCGGGGGCCGGGGGAGGCCTCGGGGACCTGCTGTTCAAGGCCACGATCGGGCTGGTCACCCCCGACACCAAGGTGGCCACGCTGCTGACGGTGCTCGCGCCGACCCTGTTCCTGGCCCTGCGCTCCCCGCTGGTGCTGATCGCCGTACCGGGCCTGCTGTGGCGGGGGATCTCCGACAACCCGGTCCACTGGGGGACCGGGTACCACTACTCCCTCACGGTGATGCCGATCGTCTTCGCGGCCTTCGTCGACGCCCTGGAGCGGCGCGGCACCACCGCCGCCGGGCTGCGGCGCTACCTGGCGGGCGCGGCCGGGGTCTGCGTGCTGCTGCTGCCGGTGCACTCGCTGGGGCAGTTGGGGAAGCCGGCCTTCTGGCGGACCGACCCGCGGGTCGCCGTGGCGCAGCGGCTGATGGACCGGATCCCGGACGGAGCCACGGTCCAGGCCTCGGACGGGCTGGTACCGCACCTGGTGAACCGTACGAGCGTCAGCCTGTACGGCTGGGCGGACAGCCGGGTCGACCCCGAGTGGATCATCGTGGACACCGGGGTGGCGCCGGAGCGGCGGTGGCCGCTGTCGGTGGTGGAGGAGTCCCTCGCCCTGGACCGGGCGCGGGTCCAGGGGTACCGGACGGCGGCCGAGCAGGACGGCTTCGTCCTGCTGAACCGGCCTTCCTGACGGGCCGTCCGGGGTTCGACGGCCGGTCCGGGGTCCGCCGGGCGGCTTCAGGAATCCGGCGAGGCGCGGGGGCGGCCGCGGGGCGGGATGGGGCCCGCCCCGCCGGGGAGGCGGCCGGCTTCGGCCAGGGCGCGGCGGAGCAGGAACTCGATCTGCGCGTTGGCGCTGCGCAGTTCCTCCCCCGCCCACCGCGCGAGCGCGTCGTGCACCTGCGGGTCGAGCCGCAGCAGCACCTGCTTGCGGGCCTGCCGGCCGGCCTTGGGGGCCGGCGCCGGCCCCTCGGCGGGGGAGTGGGCGCCGTCGTCGGGGCTCACTGGTAGAGGGTGCCCGTGTTGATCACCGGCTGGGCCGCACGGTCACCGCACAGGACCACCATCAGGTTGGACACCATCGCCGCCTTCCGTTCCGGGTCGAGGTCCACGATGTCCTGCTCCGCGAGGCGGTTCAGGGCGAGGTCGACCATACCGACCGCGCCCTCGACGATCTGCTTGCGCGCCGCGACGATCGCACCCGCCTGCTGGCGCTGGAGCATCGCGGAGGCGATCTCCGGGGCGTATGCGAGGTGGGTGAAGCGGGACTCGATGATGTGGACGCCGGCCGCCTCGACGCGGGCGGACAGTTCGACGGCGAGCTTCTCGGTGATCTCCTCGGCGTTGCCGCGCAGCGACAGGCCGCCGTCCTCGTGGGCGTCGTAGGGGTACTCGATCGCGATGTGCCGGACGGCCGCCTCAGTCTGGGTCTCGACGAACTCGGTGAAGTCCTCGACCTCGAAGACGGCGCGCGCGGTGTCCTCGACCCGCCACACCACGACGGCGGCCAGCTCGATCGGGTTGCCGTAGGCGTCGTTGACCTTCATGACGGCGGTCTCGTGGTTGCGGACCCGGGTCGACAGGCGCCGGCGGGAGGTCAGCGGGTTGACCCAGCGCAGTCCGTCGGTGCGGACGGTGCCGCGGTAGCGGCCGAAGAGCTGGACCACGCGGGCCTCGCCCGGCGCGACGGTGTTCAGCCCGCCCATGGCGATGAGGGCGGCGAGGGCCAGGGCGACGCCCGCCGCGACCAGGGCGATCTTGGCTCCGTCGGTCCCGGACACCGCGCCGAGCGCGATGAGGCCCGTCCCGGCGGCCACTCCCGCCAGGCCGAGCAGCAGCGCGAGCCCGCCGCCCACGCTCCGCGCGGGGAACTCCCGTACGCCGGTCTCGGTGCCGCCCATGGTGTTCGTCATCAAATGCCCCGTTCCTTCAGTGGCGGCCGGTCGAGCCGCTTAGCAAAGTGATATCACTTTTTCGGGCGGCATGGGAGTCGGATGGGAGTTGGGTGGGGGGTGCGTGGGGCGCGTGGGGGCGGGTTGATGGGAAGGTGGCCCGGCGCCCGGCAACCTCACCGGCTCCGGCTGCGTCGGTTCCGGTGGGGTGGGTGCTCATTCTCACGTCCGAATTGCCCGATATGGGCATCGGGTGGCCGGTTTTTGTCACAGCCTGCGGTGTTAGCTTTCTGAGCTGACGTCGGGGGGTTATCGAGCGGAGCGGGAGCGATGGGCCGAGCAGAAGCGCGAAAGGCGCAGCAGCAGCGCGGTGCGCGACGAGCGCCGCGCGGGCGCGGCAAGGGCAAGGGCGGGAAGCCGGGCGGCAAGCCGGCCGGCATACGCCGCTTCTTCACCTGGAAGAAGCTGCTCGGCACCTTCTTCGGGGCGGTGCTGCTCGGCATGGCGGCCCTGATCGGCCTTTACTTCTATGTGGAGCCGCCGAACCCGAACAAGAACGCGCTGACGCAGAACAACGTCTACAAGCTCGCCGACGGCACGATCATGGCCCGCGTCGGCGACATGAACCGCCAGATCGTCTCGATCGACAAGATCCCGGCGGACGTGCAGACGGCCTTCATCGCGATCGAGAACAAGTCCTTCTACAGCGACAAGGGCATCGACCTCAAGGGCATCGCCCGCGGCGTGTTCAACACCGTCACGGGCAAGGGCAAGGCCGGCGGTTCGACGATCACCCAGCAGTACGTCAAGAACTTCTACCTGACGCAGGACCAGACGGCGACCCGCAAGCTGAAGGAGTTGATCATCTCCCTCAAGGTCGACCAGGAGATGGAGAAGCCCCAGATCCTCGCGGGCTACCTGAACACCAACTTCTACGGCCGCAACGCCTATGGCATCCAGGCCGCGGCCCAGGCCTACTACGGGGTCGACGCCGAGAAGCTGACCCTGGAGCAGGGCGCGTACCTGGCCGCCGTCCTCCAGGCGCCCAGCCAGTACGACTGGGCGACCGCCGGCCCGAACGGCAAGCAGCTGGTCATGATCCGCTTCAACGGCGTCCTCGACAACATGGTCGAGATGGGCAAGCTGGACCCGGCCAAGCGCCAGGAGATGAAGTTCCAGGAGCCGATCAAGCCCAAGGCGCCCAGCGGGACGGAAGGCCAGAAGGGCTACCTGATCCAGGCCGCCGACGAGGAGCTCAAGCGGCAGACCGGCATGACCGACGGCCAGCTCAAGGCCGGCGGCTGGGAGATCACCCTCTCCATCGACCCGAGGAAGCAGGCGGCGCTGGAGAAGGCCGTCCACGACGAGCTGGAATCCAAGCTCGACCGCAAGGGCCGCCCGGTCGACGCCGCCGTGCAGGCGGGCGCCACCTCCGTGGACCCGAAGACCGGCGCGATCGTCGCGATGTACGGCGGCACCGGGCAGGGCGAGCAGTGGGCCAGCAACGCCCTGCGCAAGGACTTCCAGCCGGGATCGACCTTCAAGCCGGTCGTGCTGGCCTCCGCCCTGGAGGGCAAGGCGAGAACCCAGGAGGGGAAGCCGATCACGCCCAACACCCTCTACGACGGCACCAGCAAGCGCCCGGTGGTCGGCAGCAGCGTCCCGTTCAACCCGCAGAACCAGGACGACCGCGACTACGGCAACCCGATGATGACCGTGCAGTCCGCCACCAACTCCTCGGTGAACTCCGTGTACGCCCAGATGATCGTGGACGTCAAGCCGAGGAACGTGAAGAAGACCGCCCTCGAGCTCGGCATGCAGGACCGCGACGGCTGGCCCGAGGACCAGCCGGCCATGTCGCTCGGCACCATGAGCGCCGACACCCTGGAGATGGCCGGCGTCTACGCCACCCTCGACAACCACGGCAAGCTGGTCACGCCGAGCATCATCAAGTCCGCCCAGCACGCGGACCGCGAGTACAAGCCGGTCCGCGCCATCGGCGACCAGGCCATCAGCCGCAAGACCGCCGACACGGTCACCAAGGTGCTCACCGGCGTCGTCGAGGACGGCTCCGGCGAGGCCGTGAAGAGCTCGGCCTACGAGGCCGCCGGCAAGACCGGCACCACCGAGCAGAACAAGGCCGCCTGGTTCACCGGGTTCACCCCGGAACTGGTCACCGTCGTCGCGATGTTCGGAGACGAGCCCGGCACCCACACCCAGGTCAGCCTGACCGGTACGGCCGGCGGCGGACGCGCGGGCGGCTCCAGCTTCCCGGCCGCGATCTGGAAGGAATACACCCTCGCCGCGCTCAAGGGCGGCAAGACGGGCTCCTTCGACCTGGACGAGGCGGACATGGGCAAGGTCCAGTCGCCGAGTGCCAGCATCAGCCCGTCGAGCACGCCGAGCCAGTCCGCGAGCTCGCAGCCGCCGACCAGCGGCACGCCGTCGCCGAGCCGGACGCCGAGCCGGCCGACGCCGACCCCGACGCCGACCCCGACGCCGACTCCCACGCCGACGCCGACCCCGACGCCGACGAAGTCGGGCTCGTCGAAGCCCTCGCCGCCGAACCTGGCGCCCGAACGGTAGGCACCGCAGGACCCGGTCCCGAACACACCACTGCCCCGCGGCTTCGAGCCGGCGGGGCAGTGGTGCGTACGGGACCGGGTGGCGGTCCGGTCAGCGGCGGTCCGGCGTGCCCGGTGCGGCGGCCGGGGCCCCCGGCTTGCCCGGTGCGGCCGGCAGCGCGAGCTCGAACCAGACGACCTTGCCGCTGCTCAGCCGGGTGGCACCCCAGCGGCGGGCCATCCGGTTGACCAGGAACAGGCCGCGGCCGCCCTCGTCGTCGTCCCGGGCCCGGCGCTGGCGCGGCAGCTGCGGGGAGTCGTCGCCGACCTCGCAGCGCAGTACGTCCGTCCGCAGGAGCCGTAGGGTCACGGGCCGCTCGGCGTACCGCACGGCATTCGTCACGACCTCGCTGACCAGCAGCTCCAGGGAGTCCTCCAGCTCCTCCAGCCCCCAGCGCGCCAGCGCGCGGCGGGCGAACCGGCGGGCCCGGCCCGGAGCGGTCTCCTCCGGGTCCAGGAACCAGTACGCCACGTCGCTGGGCGCGATCCCGTCGAACCGGGCCGCGAGCAGCGCGATGTCGTCGTCCCGGTCACCGGGGCCGAGCATGTCCAGGATGTCGTCGCACAGGGCCTCCAGCGGCGGCGGATGGTCCAGGCCCGTCAGCTGCGCGGTGGTGGCCAGGCGTTCGCGGAGCTGCTCGATGCCCGTCCAGACGTCCCGCAGCCGGGACTCGACGAGGCCGTCGGTGTACAGCACGAGGGTGGCCCCGGCCGGGGCGTCCAGCTCCACGGCCTCGAAGTCCACGCCGCCGACGCCGATGGGGGCGCCGGGGGGTACGCGCAGCACCTCGGCGCGGCCCCCCAGGTGCAGCAGGACCGGCGGCGGGTGGCCGGCGTTGGCGATGGTGATCCGGTGCGAGACCGGGTCGTAGACGGCGTAGAGGCAGGTGGCCATCCGGTCGGAGCCCAGGCGCTGCGCCTGCTCGTCCAGGTGGTGCAGGACCTCGGCGGGCGGCAGGTCGAGCTGCGCCAGCGTCTGGGCCGTCGTACGGAGCTGTCCCATGATCGCGGCGGAGGTCATGGAGTGGCCCATGACGTCGCCGACGACGAGTGCGACCCGGCTGCCGGGCAGGGGTATGGCGTCGTACCAGTCGCCGCCGACCCGGGCCGTCTCGGCGGCGGGCAGGTAGCGGCTGGCGAGCCGGACCCCGGTGGGCTGGGGGAGGCTGTCGGGCAGCATCGTGCGCTGGAGCTCGTCGGCGATGTACGCCTCGCGGCCGTAGAGCACGGCCTTGTCGATGCCCAGCGCGGTGTGGGTGGCCAGCTGGGCGGCGACCAGCAGGTCGTTCGTCTCGAAGGACGGCCGCTCCGGGGTGCGCAGGAACACCGCCGCGCCGATGACGCGTCGGCGGCCCCGCAGCGGGGCCAGGATGGCCCGCTGGCCGCGCGGGACCGGGTGGTCCGCGCCCAGCAGCTCCGGCAGGGCGGCGCGGGCGGCGGCGGAGGACCCGAAGACGGGCCGTACGCCGCGCAGCACCTCGGCGAGGGCCCCGCCGGGGCGGATCTCGCAGAGCTCGGCCGCGGGCAGGTCACCCTGCGGGCCGACCAGGGCGAGCTGGCTGAAGTCGAGCTCGCCGTCGGGGGTCATCACGCCGGCCGGGCCGGCTCCGGCCGCCGCTCCCGCTCCGGCCCCCGCTCCCGTGAACTCGTCGATCGGCCGGAGCCGGTCGGTTCGACGGAGCCTTAAAACGACCGGTCCGACGGGCCGCTCGTCTCCGACGGGGAGGGGATCGCGCAGGTAGACGAGGATCGCGTCGGAGAAGGTGGGCACGGTGGCCCGGCACAGGCCGAGCACGATCTCGTCGAGGTCGATCCCGCGCGCGATCCGCCGGGTGGCGGCTCCGACGAACCGCAGCCGGTCGCCTTCCCGCCGCGCGATGGTCGCGTCGGCCCCGATGCCGCCGGCCTGCCGGCCCTGCGCCTCGCGGGCGGCCTCGGCGTCGCGGGTGCGGGCGCTGCCCGCCTCCGCGGCCGCGGCCGTGTCACGGCCGGCCCGTACCCGGGCCGCGCCCTGGCCGGGCGCGGCATCGCCGGGCTCCCCGGCCCCGTCGGAGGCGGACGGTGCCTCCGCGGTGGCGCGGGGGCGGGGCAGGTCCGCCGCCTGGGGCTGCGCATGCGTGCGTACGGCCTCGGCCGCCGGGAGCGGGGCCTTGCCGTGGCCCAGTTCCTCCGTGCCGTGGCCGGGCTCGTCCGTCCGACCGCCGGAGGCAACCGGCTGGGGGCCCTCCTGAGAGGTGGGGTACTCCGTCACGCGTGGCATTCCGTCCGTTTGCGCTCGATGTGCGCTGCACTCAACTCGGTCAGTCGCGGTATACCCGCTCAGCGGCGGGGACACCATCACCCCGCGTTTCCGCGTCCCGCTCGTTACCTCTCGCTATCGCGTCGGCCTAGGTCAAATGCTGTGCTGCTGGCGACATTTGACCGCCGACGCCCCGGCGGAGGACGATCCTACGATTGCCCCCCGGGGGCGCATCAAGGGTCTCATGACGTCATATGCGCCGGAGTGCGGTCCCAGTCCTCCGGCAGGGCCGGTACGCCCCAGGCCGGGTCCGGTCGCCAATCCTGCCAGCCTTCGGAGAACGGCGGACCCCAGGCCCGGATCACGTCCACCGCCGCGCGACCGGCCTCGCGCACCCGCCGGGCCTGTTCCGGGTCCATCAGACCGGACCGCTGGGCCTGGGCGAACTCGTCCTCGTCCCGCCACTTCCAGGTGCGGTCCGGGTAGACGGAGACGTCCAGGAAGTGGTCCTCGGAGTCGATGCCGCCGGACCACCGGGTCCGCGGCTCCTCCAGGTTCACGTACCAGCTCTTGAAGTGCCAGCCGTGCTCCCAGAACAGCCACACCGACCAGGGGTCCCCGGGCCGTGCCAGCTTCAGCACGCCCGCCCCGAACCAGCGTGACCGTACGGTGGTCCGCGGCGCGGTGTACCGGGTGGCGAGCGGCTCCTCGTGGACCGCGGTCCCGTCGGCGAGCACCGGCTTGACGCACTCGGTCCCGGGGGCCATCCACACCGCGAGCAGCTCGTCGGTGTCGGTCACCACGGTCACGGGCCGGCAGATGTGGACGGCGCCCTTCGCGTCGGGCGCGTGGTCGCGGTAGCGCCAGAGGATCTGCTCCCCGGGCGCCCAGCGGGCGCCCTCCGCGGCGCCCCGCTCCGCACTCCGTGCCGAGTCCCGTGCCGAGCTCCGCGCACTGCCGCCCCCGCGGCCTCCGGTACCTGTCATGGGCAGATCTTAGGGCGGGGGTCCGGAGGATCGCTGCGCTGCAGGTCACCGAGGTGTCCGAGGGCGGGAAACGACCGGATCCGGACCCCGGGGCGGGGTGGCCGCGCCGGGGTCAGGGCCGGGTCATCCGCAGCACGTCCAGTGCTTCGTCGAGCTGCTCCAGGGTGAGGTCGCCGCGGTCCACGTAGCCCGACTCCAGGACGACCTCGCGGATCGTCTTGCGCTCCGCGAGGGACTTCTTGACGACCTTGGCGGCCTCCTCGTAGCCGATGTACCGGTTCAGCGGGGTCACCACGGAGGGCGAGGACTCGGCGTACTCCCTGGCCCGGGCCGTGTTGGCGGTGATTCCGTCCACGGTGCGGTCGGCCAGCAGGCGGCTCACGGAGCCCAGCAGCCGGATGGACTCCAGGAGGTTGCGGGCCATCACGGGGAGCATCACGTTGAGCTCGAAGTTGCCCGCGGCGCCCGCCACCGCGACCGCCGCGTCGTTCCCCATCACCTGGGCCGCGACCATCAGCGCGGCCTCCGGGACGACCGGATTGACCTTCCCGGGCATGATCGAGGACCCCGGCTGGAGATCCGGGAGATTGATTTCGGCCAATCCGGTGCGCGGGCCCGAGGCCATCCAGCGCAGGTCGTTGCAGATCTTGGTGAGCGAGACGGCGACCGTACGGAGCATTCCGGAGGTCTCGACGAGGGCGTCCCGGGCCCCCTGGGCCTCGAAGTGGTCCCGGGCCTCGGTCAGCGGCAGCCCCGTCGCCGCGGCCACCTCGGCGATCACGGCCGCGGAGAACCCTGGCGGGGTGTTGATCCCGGTGCCCACGGCGGTCCCGCCCAGCGGCAGTTCGGCCAGCCGCGGCAGCGCCGCGCGCAGCCGCTCGACGCCGTAGCGGAGCTGGACCGCGTACCCGCCGAACTCCTGGCCCAGGGTGACCGGCGTGGCGTCCATCAGGTGCGTCCGGCCGGCCTTGACCACCTGGGCGAACTCGGCGGACTTGCGCTCCATCGCGCCGGCCAGGTGCTCCAGGGCGGGGATGAGCTCGCCGGTGACGGCGGCGGTGGCGGCGATGTGGATGGAGGACGGGAAGACGTCGTTGGAGCTCTGCGAGGCGTTGACGTGGTCGTTGGGGTGGACGGCGCGGCCGAGGCGTTCGGCGGCCAGGGTGGCGATCACCTCGTTGGCGTTCATGTTGGACGAGGTGCCGGAACCCGTCTGGAACACGTCGACGGGGAAGTGCTCGTCCCAGCGGCCCTCTGCGACCTCGGCGGCCGCCGAGACGATCGCGGCGGCGATGTCCTCGTCGACCACGCCGAGCCGGGCGTTGACGGCGGCCGCCGCGGCCTTGATCCGGGCCAGCGCCTCGATGTGGGCGCGCTCCAGCCGCTGTCCGGAGATGGGGAAGTTCTCCACGGCGCGCTGGGTCTGAGCTCGCCATTTGGCGTGCGCGGGGACCCGTACGTCGCCCATGGAGTCGTGCTCGATGCGGAACCCCTCAGGGGTGTCGCGGCCGTCGCCGGTCTGCTGCTGATCGTCGGTCATCTGTGGTGCCTCCTCAAAAAGTTGAGCAATTGTCTTGTTCGGACTGTTCCCAACTCGCCTACCGGCCAGTAAATACCGGGGGTAACACCGAGATCGGGGAGGCGTTCATGGCACGTGCCCGTACACAATCAAGGATCAGGCTCAGATCTACCTTCGCCGCCGTCGCGGCGGCGGCGGCCGCCCTCGGGGGCGTCACCGCCATCACCCCCATGGCCCACGCGGCGACCACCGCGGGGCCTTCCGCGGGGTCCTCCGCAGTGGCCGCGGCCACACCCCTCACACCCGAGCTGGAGGCCATCCGGGCCGCCGAGGCCGTCAAGATCTACGGCGACTCCGCGATCCGCCCGCTCGCGGACCGCAAGACCGGTCTGATCTCGCTCGGCGACAGCGAGATCTCGGGCGAGGGCGTCGGCAACTACGACCCCGCGACCAACACCCCGTCCAACCAGTGCCACCGGTCGCCCGACGCGGCGATCCACCGCACCGGCATCGCGGCCGACTACACCTTCAACGCGGCCTGCTCCGGCGGCTACACGGGCAACATCAAGATCGGCGGCAGCAAGCAGTACGCCGACGAGCTGGTGCAGAGCGACAGCCTGGCCGTCAAGGCCCGCAACACCAAGATCAAGATGGTGGTGCTGGTCGCCGGGGCCAACGACGACCTGCAGTTCGGCCCGGTCATGACCGACTGCGTCACCCGCTGGGTGCTCAGCCAGGGCACCTGCGAGCCGAAGTACGCGCCGGGCTGGCAGGCGCGCGTCGACGGGCTGAAGCCCAAGGTGCAGTCGACGATCGGCGACCTGAAGTCTGTCATGCGCGACGCCGGTTACGCCGACTCCGACTACAAGCTGGTCGTGATGGGCTACCCCAGCCCGATCGGCCCCGACTTCAACGACAACCCCGACTTCCCCGGCAAGCTCCCCGGAGGCTGCGCCGGCTACGACTCCGACGCGACCTGGGGCCGCAACTACGCGGTGCCCACCTTCGAGAAGGGCATGCGCGCGGCCGCCCTCGCCGCGGGCGCGACCTACCTCGACAACTCGCGGCTCTTCCACGGCCACGAGGTCTGCATGGAGGACACCTGGGCCCGCGGGCTCTACCTCGACCTCGGGGACCACTTCCCGTGGGACGAGAACACCGCCCGCCAGTCCTTCCACCCCAACTACCGCGGCCACGGCGCCTTCGCGTCCTGTCTGACCCAGCTCTACGCCTCCGGCCTGCGCGAAGCCTCCTGCGCCGACCCGGCGAGCACCGGCACCCCCGTCCTGCAGGCCGGGGCCTGGGACGACCTGTACAAGCCGCTCAAGAACGAGGCGACGGGCAACTGCGTCGACTCCAACGGCGGCGCCAGCGCCAACAACACCAAGGTCCTCGGCTGGGACTGCCACGGCGGCCGCAACCAGGGCTGGTGGTACGACTCCGCGAAGAAGTCCCTCCACATCGAACTCACCCACGACCGCTGCCTGGACGCACCCGGCGCCACCTACGGCAACGGCACCGCGCTGATCATCTGGAACTGCCACGGCGGCGCCAACCAGCAGTTCGTCCGCGACGGAGCCACCTTCCGGCCCGCCGCCGCCCCGGGCATGTGCCTGACGGTGGCCGCCGCCCACGAGCCGCTGCGCCTCCAGACCTGCAACGGCTCGGCCAACCAGCGCTTCGTGTAACCCCGCCACCGGACCCGTGCCCCCGTGGGTCCGACGTTCCGTACGACCCCCCACACCCGGCCGGCGCACCCCGGCCGGGTGCTCACAGGTCGAGCAGCAGCTTCCGTACGTCCCGGGGCCGGTTGGTGATGAGCGTGTCCACGCCCAGGCGGACGCACAGCTCCACGTCCTCGGGCTCGTCCACGGTCCACACGCGCACCCGGAGCCCCTTCGCCTTCAGCCGGCCCACCAGCCCCGGATCCCGCCGTACGAGCTCGATGCCCGGGCCCGCGTGGGTGGCGTACGGGGGACGGACCGGCCGGACCCTGCGCTCGATCAGGTACACGGCGGGCAGCCCCGGCGCGAGGCGGTGCATTCGGGTCAGCGCGGTCCGGGAGAAGCTCATCACCTCGACGCGGCCGGCGGAGCCGTCGGCGAGCCCGTACTCCCCGAGCACCCGCACGAGCTCGGCCTCCAGCCGGCCGCCCGCGCGGGTGGGGTGCTTGGTCTCGACGGCCAGCCCGACGGGGTGCGGCGCGGCCAGCGCCTCCTTGACCAGGTCCTCGAACAGCAGCACCCTGGCCCCGGCGTGCCCGGACCCCTTCCACGCCCCGAAGTCGAGGGCGCGCAGCTCCTCGTACGTCATCTCGGAGACGACCCCGCGCCCGTCGGAGGTCCGCTCGACCCGCCGGTCGTGCACACAGACCAGCCGGTGGTCGGCGGTGAGGCGCACATCGCATTCGAGCGCGTCGGCCCCGTCGGCGATGGCCTGCCGGTAGGCGGCCATGGTGTGCTCGGGATGCTCGTGGGAGGCCCCGCGATGAGCGATGACCCGCGTGGCGCGGGCCGGGGGGAGGTGGGTCGTCGCTGCCATACGGAAATCCTTGCAAACCGGGGTGAACGCGCTGGTGCGGGGTCGTGTCCCCGACGTTAACCGGATGCGGTGACCCTTCCGGGCAGGGGAGGGTGGCGCCATGCCGGAGCCGATGATGCTGATCTCGTACTGCGAGCCCTGCCCGCGCTGTGTCTTCCACGCGTGGCAGCTGATCGAGCGGGGCCGGCTGTTGTGGAGGTCGGAGTGGGAGTGCGACACCTGCGGTTTCGGCGCCCCGGAGACGTGCAACCGCGACGAAGGCTGGGGCCGGCCCCCGGAGGAGGTCCGCGCGGCCGTGGTGGCGGCCGAGGGCACGGTCCTGCTCCGGGTGGGCGGCGCCGGCAGCGCGGCCCTGAAGGCCTTCCGCGACGAGCTCGGCCTGACGATGCAGGAGCTCCTGCCCGCCGTCCGCGACGGCTACCCCGCCACCCCGGTGGAGGCCCGCCACCTGACGGCCCTTCTCCGGGAGTCCGGCTTCAGGGCCCGTACGCAGTAGGCGCGAGCCCGGCGCTCCAGCTCCGCGGCGCCCGGGAGTGGTTACCCTGGCCGGGCCACCCTTGGAGGACACCGTGACCACACAGCCTGACCACGGCGCGGCGCTGATCCCGCGCCCCGAGCGCACCCCCGAGGCCGTGCGTGTCGCCCTCGCCCGCATCGCCCCGCACCGCTTGGCGGAGCTGGAGCAGCACAAGGAGAACGCGCTGGCCGCCGCCATCCGCAGCGGGAAGATCGGCCACCTTACCCACTGGCTCGACTGGTGGATGCGCGAGGTGGAGATCGAACGGCGTCCAGATCTTTTCGCCCGCCGGAATGACGCCCTGGCCACCATCCACCGCACTATCGGCAAAGAAGATCCGGGCTTCCGCCCTGCGATGGATGAACTGTCCGCTGTCGAGGCCGAGGCCGCGCAGGCGGTGGATGAGTGACCTGGAGGTGGGAGTACGACCCCAGTGAGGAGTACGTCACCGGAGGCGCTCCACCGGCCTTCGTTGCGGAAGTGGCGCGAGCCGCCGACGAGCTGGTGCGAGCAGCGGAGGCGCTCTACCTCGGCGGCGCCGCCTACCGCGAGATGGGGCCGAAGGGCGCCGTCATGAACCTTGACGACGGCATGTTCGTCTACCTGATCGTTCCCAGGAGCGAGTGCGTCTACGTTCGGCAGGTGACCTGCCTGCAAGCCGGGGCGGGACGTTCGCCCGCCCCGGCACGGTGAGTCGTTACGCCAGGCCCGGGCCGCGGACCGGGATGTGGGTGAAGGTCGGCTCCGGGGCGGGATCGACGAAGAAGTCGTTGCCCTTGTCGTCGACCACGATGAAGGCCGGGAAGTCCTCGACCTCGATCTTCCAGACGGCCTCCATGCCGAGCTCCTCGTACTCCAGGACCTCGACCTTCTTGATGCAGTCCTGGGCCAGGCGCGCCGCGGGGCCGCCGATGGAGCCGAGGTAGAAGCCGCCGTGCGTGCCGCACGCGTCCGTGACCTGCTGGGAGCGGTTGCCCTTGGCCAGCATGACCTTGGAGCCGCCCGCCGCCTGGAACTGCTCGACGTAGGAGTCCATGCGGCCGGCCGTGGTCGGGCCGAAGGAGCCGGACGCGTAGCCCTCGGGGGTCTTCGCGGGGCCCGCGTAGTAGACCGGGTGGTCCTTCAGGTACTGCGGCATCTCCGCGCCCGAGTCCAGCAGTTCCTTGATCTTGGCGTGCGCGATGTCGCGCGCCACGACCAGCGGGCCGGTGAGGGAGAGGCGGGTCTTGACCGGGTACTTGGTGAGCGTGGCGAGGATGTCGTCCATCGGCTGGTTCAGGTCGATGGAGACCACGTCCGCGGAGTCGGCGAGGTGCTCTTCAGTGGTTTCCGGGAGGAAGCGCGCCGGGTCCCGCTCCAGCTGCTCCAGGAAGACGCCCTCGGCGGTGATCTTCGCGGTGGCCTGGCGGTCCGCGGAGCAGGAGACGGCGATCGCGATCGGGAGGGACGCGCCGTGGCGGGGGAGGCGGACGACGCGGACATCGTGGCAGAAGTACTTGCCGCCGAACTGCGCGCCGATGCCGATCCTCTGGGTGAGCTCGAAGACCTGCTGCTCCAGGGCCTCGTCGCGGAAGCCGTGGCCCAGCGGGGAGCCCTCGGTGGGGAGCTCGTCCAGGTAGTGGGCCGAGGCGTACTTCGCGGTCTTGAGGGCGTGCTCGGCCGAGGTGCCGCCGACCACGATCGCCAGGTGGTACGGCGGGCAGGCCGCCGTGCCCAGCGAGCGGATCTTCTCTTCCAGGAACTTCATCATGGAGGCCTCGTTGAGGACCGCCTTGGTCTCCTGGTAGAGGAAGGACTTGTTGGCGGAGCCGCCGCCCTTGGCCATGAAGAGGAACTTGTACGCGCCGCCGTCGGTCGCGTACAGCTCGATCTGCGCGGGCAGGTTCGAGCCGGTGTTCTTCTCCTCCCACATGGTGACCGGGGCCATCTGCGAGTAGCGCAGGTTCAGGCGGGTGTACGCGTCGTAGATGCCGCGGGAGAGGGCCGCCTCGTCGCCGCCCTCGGTGAGGACGTTCTGGCCGCGCTTGCCCATCACGATCGCCGTGCCCGTGTCCTGGCACATCGGCAGCACGCCGGCCGCCGCGATGTTCGCGTTCTTCAGCAGGTCGAGGGCGACGAACTTGTCGTTCGCCGAGGCCTCGGGGTCGTCGATGATCCGGCGCAGCTGCGCGAGGTGCGCGGGGCGCAGGAAGTGCTGGATGTCGTGGATGGCCTCTTCGGCGAGCTTGCGCAGCGCCTCCGGCTCGACCTTGAGGAACGTACGGCCGTCGGCCTCGAAGGTCGAGACGCCTTCGGAGGTCACCAGCCGGTACGGGGTGGAGTCCTCGCCCAGGGGCAGCAGGTCGGTGTACGCAAACTCTGGCATGACGGCAGTCATTCCCTCACTCGGCAGACGGCGCTGACGACCGTTTGGCAGCGCGGTAACCAGCGTAGGACCTCTTCCGGCGGCTTTTGTTGTGAGGTAAGGCTCACTGGCCAGTATCGCGATCTATCGTGTCTCGCTATGCTGGGTCGCGTGGACCTGGAAAAGCAGCCCTCATCCGCGCCGGCCCCCGCGCCGGCCCCCGCGCCCGCCCCCGGGCTGCGCGCCTCCGACGCGGACCGGGACCGGATCGCGCAGATCCTCGCCGACGCCGTCGCCGAGGGCCGGCTGAACGCCGAGGAGCACTCGGAGCGGCTCGACTCGCTGTACGCGCTGAAGACGGTCGCCGAGCTGGACGTGCTCGTGCGGGACCTGCCCGCGCCCGGCGCGGGCACCCGGCCGGAGGTCGCGTACGCCGTGGGAGCCCCGGCGGGCGCCCCGGTCGAGACGGTCGTGGCGGTGTGCAGCAGCTCCTCCCGCAAGGGCCGCTGGCGGCCGGGCGCGCACACCCGCGCGGTCTCCGTCATGGGCGACATCAGCATCGACCTGACCCAGGCGGTCTTCGAGCAGCAGGTCACCGAGATCAACGTGACGAGCATCCTCGGCAACGTCGAGATCCTGGTCCCGGAGAACGTCACCCTGCGGGGCTACGGGAGCGGGGTCCTCGGCAACTTCGAGGTGCACGGCGAGGGGCGCGGGGAGACCGACCCGCAGGCGCCGGTCGTGATCGTCCGCGGCTTCGCACTGCTGGGCAACATCGAGGCCCGCCCCAAGCTCGGCGCCCGCCTGGTGGACCTGGCGAACAGGATCCGCAAGGGCTGGGAGGGCACCCGGTAAGGTCGACACGTGGGCAACTGCCGCTGAAACAAGCCCCTTTGGCCGGTAAGTACTCGTAGGGTCCGCCCATGGCCGCATCCAAGTGGGACCTTCTCGACCAGGCGCACGAGGCGCTGCGCTCCGTCGTCGGCGCCATCCAGGCCGCCGCCCTGGGCGCGCCGACGCCGTGCGACCAGTGGAATGTCGGCCAAGTGCTCCAGCACGCCGCCGGCGACCAGCTCGCCTACGCGGGCCGCCTCACCGGGGGGCCGGGGCCGGCCGAGGACCCCTTCGCGCCCACCGGCGCCTTGACGGGCAGCCCCGCCGCATTGCTGGAGCCCGCCCTCGACGCCGCCACCGAGGCCTTCGCCGGGGTCGAGCCGGGCACCGCCGAGGTGGCGCTGCCGCTGCCTCCCTTCACCCTCCGCGCCGAGACCGCGGTCGCCGCGGCCGCCCTCGACGCGGCCGTCCACGCCTGGGACCTCGCGGTCGCCACCGGCCAGGCCTCGCCGCTGACCCCCGCCCTCGCGGCGGCGCTGACCCCGGCGGCCCGGGCGCTCGCCGAGCCGCTGCGCGGGTTCGCGTACGCCCCGGCGCTCACCCCCGCGCCCGATCCGGACGCCGATCCGGCCGGTGCGCTGCTCGCCTTCCTGGGCCGCCGCCCCGACTGGACGCCGTCCGTCGCGTGACGTCCGGGTGTCGGGGGCGGGGCCGGGCGGGGTCGCGCGGAGCCGGGTGGGGCAGGAGCACCTTTCGGTCGAACCGGCCGGATCAGCGGCACAGGGTGCATAGGGGCGCGCACAACGGGTAGGGACAGGTGCGTCGCCTCTCGCTCGCGTATACGTCGTCAGGAGTAGACCGTGCCGCATCCGCCGCGCCAGTCCCTGCAGGTAGCCGCCGTCCAGAGTCTTCAGGGGCGCCCGGCGGCGGTCGTGCCGAAGCCGCGGGTGCCGGCCAGGGAAGAGGACGGCCCATGGCACGCGGACGCGGTGTGCCGTCGCGACGAGGCCGGGCTGTTCTTCGCCCCCTCCAAGGAGCCGACCGCGGCCCGGCTGTCCCGTGAGGACGCCGCCAAGAGGGTCTGTGCCCGCTGCCCGGTCATGGTCGCCTGCCGGGAGCACGCGCTGATCCAGCCCGAGCCCTACGGGGTCTGGGGCGGGCTCACGGCCGCCGAGCGCCGGGTGGTGCTGGCCCGCCGGCGGCGCCGGGCGGGGGAGCTGCGCGAAGCCTCGTAGGCGCGCCCCGCAGGCGCGAAGCCTCGTAGCGCGCGGTCCTGTCGCGGGACACACGGAAGGGGCGCCCCCGCCGCACGCGGGAGCGCCCCTTCCGTGGTGCCGTGCCGCCCGTCGCCTACTTGGCGCGGTCGAAGTCGATCGCGCTGTACGCGCGGAGCTTCGAGAGGCGGTGGGTCGAGTCGATCTGCCGGATCGTGCCCGACTTCGAGCGCATGACCAGCGAGGAGGTCGTCGCGGTCTCCGAGCGGTAGTGGACGCCGCGCAGCAGCTCGCCGTCGGTGATGCCGGTGGCGACGAAGAACACGTTGTCGCCGGAGACCAGGTCGTCCGTGAACAGGACGCGGTCCAGGTCGTGGCCGGCGTCGATCGCCTTCTGGCGCTCGGCCTCGTCCTTGGGCCACAGCTTGCCCTGGATGGTGCCGCCCATGCACTTGATGGCGCAGGCCGAGATGATGCCCTCGGGGGTGCCGCCGATGCCGAGCAGCAGGTCGATGCCGCTGTCCTCCGTGACGGCCAGGACCGAGCCGGCGACGTCGCCGTCGGAGATGAACTTGATGCGCGCGCCGGTCTCGCGGATCTCCTTGACGATGCCCTCGTGGCGGGGGCGGTCGAGGATGATCACCGTGACGTCCTCCACGGCCATGTTCTTGGCCTTGGCGACGCGGCGGATGTTGACGGAGACCGGGGCGTTGATGTCGACGAAGTCGGCGGCCTCGGGACCGGTGACCAGCTTCTCCATGTAGAACACCGCGGACGGGTCGAACATGGTGCCGCGGTCGGCGGCGGCCAGAACGGCGATGGCGTTCGGCATGCCCTTGGCGTTCAGGGTGGTGCCGTCGATGGGGTCCACGGCGATGTCGACCTCGGCACCTGTGCCGTCGCCGACCCGCTCGCCGTTGAAGAGCATCGGGGCTTCGTCCTTCTCGCCCTCGCCGATGACGACGACGCCGTTCATCGAGACGGTGGAGATCAGGGTCCGCATCGCGTTGACGGCGGCGCCGTCGGCGCCGAGCTTGTCACCGCGCCCGACCCAGCGGCCCGCGGCCATGGCGGCGGCCTCGGTGACCCGGACGAGTTCCAGGGCGAGGTTGCGGTCGGGTGCCTCCGGAGAGACTTCGAGCTGGGGCGGCAGGTTGTGCTCGGTCATCGGAGCGCACCTTTCTGTACGGCGACGGCCGGGAGTGAGGGTCCCTGGACTCTATCGGTACGTCGACATATTGAGCAGACCGGGTCACGTATGAGCGCTATATCGGTCAGCTGATTGTCCTGAGCGGACATCTTGCGCCGCCCGTGGCGCGCCTTTCGGACCCCGGCGGTGATCGCCCGGGGGCATGCGGGACGATGGTGTCGTGGCAGGTATGAAAGGCAAGCAGACGGTCGTGGACATGGTCCGGTCGCTGGCGGTGATCGGGCTCGTGGTCGGGGGGATCTATTTGGTCATCCCGCATGACGAGAAGGCCGATCCGACGCGGGTGGTCGACTACCGCGTCGAAACGCTCACGGCCCGGCGCGCGGCCCCGTACCCCGTGGCGGTCCCCGCCGGGCTGTCGCCGGAGTGGCGGGCGACCTCGGTGTCGTACGTGCGCAAGGAGGCCAGCGCCTGGCACCTGGGCTTCCTGAACCCGGAGCAGCAGTACGTGGCGGTGGAGCAGTCCGCGGACGCCACGGACAAGTACGTCGAGAAGGTCACCAAGAAGGCGCAGGCCACCGGGGAGACCCAGCAGGTCGGCGACCAGGTCTGGGAGCGCTGGGACGGCGAGAAGTACGACGCCCTCGTGCGGCAGGAGCAGGGCTACGTCACGGTGGTGACCGGGACGGCCTCCTTCGAGCAGCTCGGGGTGATGGCCGCGGCGCTGGAGTTCAAGCAGGGCGCCTAGGGCGCAGCAGTGAACGAAAAGGCCGCGCTCCCCGGAATCCGGGGAGCGCGGCCTTTTCGTTCACTGCCTGCGGGGCTGGGCTCAGACGGTCGTGATGACCTGGTCGAACTCCAGGCGCGGGGAGCGCGGGAACCAGGCGTCGTCGCCCGGCTTGCCGATGTTGACGACCATCAGCGGGGTGTGGTCGCCGTCCAGGAACTCCTTCTGGAGGCCGGCGAAGTCCAGACCGGTCATCGGGCCGGCGGCCAGGCCGGCGGCGCGGACGCCGATGATGAAGTACGCGGCCTGCAGCGCGGAGTTGACCAGCGCGGACTGCTCGCGGACCGGGCGCTCGGAGAAGAAGGCGTCCTTGGCCTGCGGGAAGTGCGGGAGGAGCTGCGGGAGCTCCTCGTGGAACTCGTTGTCCGCGGACAGGATCGCGACCAGCGGGGCGGTGGCGGTCTTGGCCCGGTTGCCCTCGGCCATGTGCTTCACGAGGCGCTCGCGGGCCTCGGGGGAGCGGACCAGGGTGATGCGCAGCGGCGTCTGGTTGAAGGCGGTCGGACCGAACTTCACCAGGTCGTAGATCGCCTGGACCTGCTCCTCGGTCACCTGCTCGTCGGAGAACGTGTTGGCGGTGCGGGCCTCGCGGAAGAGGAGGTCCTGAGCGGCGGCGTCGAGAACGAGAGACATCGGAAAGCCTTACTTCTGTACGGAACTGCTGAAGCGATAACCGGATGCCCAGATACTACGACGGAAATAGATGAATATTCAACTAAATCCGCGTCCGGGTGAGCGGGATCACTCCCCGCCGTCCCCCTCCGCCGCCTCGCGCGCCGCCAGCGCCGAGTCCAGCCGGGCGCGGGCCCCCTCCAGCCAGTGGCGGCACACCTTCGCGAGCTCCTCGCCGCGCTCCCAGAGCGCGAGGGAGTCCTCCAGCGAGGTGCCGCCGGCTTCCAGCTTGCGGACGACCTCGATCAGCTCGTCCCGGGCCTGCTCGTATCCCAGCGCCGTATCGGTCTCGGCCATTCCCGCTCCCACCTCAATTGTGTAGTACACCGAAATTTGCTGCGGCAGCGCGAAGCGAGCCGCCTGTGAACGACCCGCTACGAGGGCTCCCCGGTGACCCGCACCGCGAACTCCCCCTCCGCCACCCGCGCCCGCAGCACGTCGCCCGCCGCCACGTCCCCGGGCGAGCGCACCACGTGCCCGTCGGCCCGCTGGAGCACCGCGTACCCGCGCTCCAGCGTGGCCGCCGGGGATAGCGCCACCACGCGGGCGAGCGTGTGCGCCAGCTCCGAATCGGCCCGGTCCAGCAGGTGCCCCAGGGTCCGGCGGCCGCGCGCCAGCAGCGCGTCCACCTCCGCCTCCCGGGTCTCCACCATCCGCTGGGGGTGGACGAAGACCGGCCGCGCGAGCGCGTGGGCGAGCCCCCGCTCCTCCCGGTCGAGCAGCCCGCGCACGGCGCGCAGCCCCCGGCCCTGGAGCTGGCGCACCCGCTCCAGCTCCTCGCCGACGTCCGGGACCACCTTCTTCGCCGCGTCCGTGGGCGTGGACGCCCGCAGGTCCGCGACCAGGTCCAGCAGCGGGGAGTCCGGCTCGTGCCCGATCGCCGAGATCACGGGGGTACGGGCCGCCGCGACGGTCCGTACGACCTCCTCGTCGGAGAAGGGCAGCAGGTCCTCCACGCTGCCGCCGCCGCGGGCCACGATGATCACGTCCACCTCGGGCATGGAGTCCAGCTCCTTGACCGCCTGGATCACCTGGGGCACCGCGTTCACCCCCTGGACGGCGACGTTGCGCACCTCGAAGCGGACCGCCGGCCACCTGCGCCGGGCGTTCTCCAGGACGTCGCGCTCGGCCGCCGAGGCCCGCCCCACCACCAGCCCGATCAGCTGCGGCAGGAACGGCAGCGGCTTCTTGCGGTCCAGCGCGAAGAGCCCCTCGGAGGCGAGGGAGCGCTTGAGCCGCTCCAGCCGGGCGAGGAGCTCGCCAATGCCGACGGGCCGTATCTCGGTGGCCCGCAGGGACAGCTGACCGCGCGGGGCGTACCACTCCGGCTTGGCGAGCACGACGACGCGCGCGCCCTCCGTCACGGAGTCCGCGACCTCGTCGAAGACCTGCCGGAAGCAGGTCACGCTCAAGGAGATGTCGTGCGAGGGATCGCGCAGCGTCAGGAAGACCACCCCCGCCCCCGGCCGCCGCGAGAGCTGCGTGATCTGCCCTTCCACCCACACCTGACCGAGCTTGTCGATCCAGCCCCCGATGAGCCGGGACACCTGACCGACCGGCAGCGGCGCGTCAGCCGACGTATTCAGACCCATGCACGCAGGCTAACCGCCCGCACCGACACCGGCGTCGGGCCGGGAGCCTTCGTCCCGCGCGCGTCGCCCGCGCTGGGCCACCAGGACGCCCAGGCCCACCAGCAGCCACACCGCCCCCACCAGTTGCGCCGTCCACGAGGCCTCGACGATCACCGTGATGGTCACGGCGGCGCCGAGGACCGGGATCACCAGGTGCTTGAACCAGTTCGGGGCCCCCTCCCGCCGCTTGACCACGAACCAGCCGACCACCGAGGCGTGCAGCAGCGTGAACGCCACCAGCGCCCCGACGTCGACCACCGAGACCAGGTGGTCCAGCCCGTCGTCGCGCCGGGCCGCCCACACGGCCGCGACCAGCGTGACCGTCGCCGCCACCAGCAGGGCCGGGCGCGGAGTCCCGTGGGAGGTGTGGGCGAGCGCGCGGGGCAGCCGCCGCTCGCGGGCCATCGCGAAGAGCAGCCGGCCGGCCGCGGCCTGCCCGGCCAGCGCCGCGAAGGCGGCCCCGATGGCCTTGCTGATGGCGACCAGGTCGTGCAGCCACATTCCTACGGAGGCCTCGACCGTCGTGTAGAAGGCCGAGCCCTGCTTCCCCGGCTCGGCGGCCAGCTCCGCCGCCGAGAGCGGGCTCAGGAGGGCCGCCAGATAGGTCTGGGCGATGAACAGCACCCCGGTCAGCGCCAGGCAGAACAGCACGGCCCGCGCCACCTTCGCGCTGCCCCCCGTCACTTCCTCGGCGAAGGAGGCGATGGCGTCGAAGCCCAGGTAGGACAGGACCGCGACCGAGACCGCGCCGAGCACGGCGGCCGTGGAGAACCCACCGAGCGAGCCGTCGCCGGTGAAGGGGGAGAGCCAGTCCCGGTGCTCCGCGCCCTGGACCAGTACGGTCACCGCCGAGACCAGGAACACCAGCAGGACCGCGATCTCCATGGCCAGCACGGCGAAGCCCACGCGCGCGGCGGCCCGTACGCCCCACAGGTTGAGCAGGGTGGTCACGACCACCGCCAGGGCCGTCCACACCCACCGGGACACCTCCGGGACCAGGGCGTTCATGGCGATGCCGGAGAAGAGGTACGCGACCGCCGGGATCAGCAGGTAGTCGAGCATCGCCATCCAGCCGGCGATCAGCCCGGGACCCTCGCCGAGGCCCTTGCGGGCGTACGTGAAGACGGAGCCGGCCTGCGGAGCCACGCGCACCATCTGCGCGTAGGAGAAGGCCGTGAAGGCCATCGCCACCGTCGCGACGAGGTAGACGAGGGCGACGGCGCCGTGCGACTTGGCGTCGAGGGTGCCGAAGACGCCGACCGGGGCCATGGGGGCGATGAAGAGCAGCCCGTAGACCACCAGGTCCCGGAAGCCCAGACTGCGGCGCAGCGAGGTGCCGGGGTCGCCGGACGGGCCGCCGGGCGGGCCGGGCGGGCCGGCAGGCGTACGGGGATCCGTCGCGGACGCCATCTTTCCTCCGGGGGTGTGGCCGGTGCGGATGTTCGACCCAGTTTGTGCCGAACGGGGGACCCCCGGCCTGCTGGACACCCCCGTACGATGGAGCCCATGACTGCTGACGCCCCCGCTCCCGCATCCCGCCGCGTCCTGCTCGCCGCCCCGCGCGGCTACTGCGCGGGCGTGGACCGAGCCGTGATCGCCGTCGAGAAGGCTCTCGAACAGTACGGAGCGCCCGTCTACGTGCGGCACGAGATCGTGCACAACAAGTACGTCGTGAAGACCCTGGAGAACAAGGGAGCGATCTTCGTCGAGCGGACGGAGGAGGTCCCCGAGGGCTCCATCGTGATGTTCTCCGCGCACGGCGTGGCCCCCGTGGTGCACGAGGAGGCGGCGCGCGGCAAGCTCGCGACGATCGACGCCACCTGCCCGCTGGTCACCAAGGTCCACAAGGAAGCCATCCGCTACGCGAACGAGGACTTCGACATCCTCCTCATCGGCCACGAGGGCCACGAGGAGGTCATCGGAACCTCCGGCGAGGCCCCGGACCACATCACCATCGTGGACGGCCCGCACGACGTGGAGAAGGTCACCGTCCGCGACGAGTCGAAGGTCGTCTGGCTGTCGCAGACCACCCTCTCCGTCGACGAGACGATGGAGACGGTCGACGCCCTGAAGACCAAGTTCCCGCTGCTCGTCTCGCCGCCGAGCGACGACATCTGCTACGCCACCTCGAACCGCCAGGAGGCGGTCAAGGTGATGGGCAAGGACTGCGACCTGGTCATCGTCGTCGGCTCCAAGAACTCCTCGAACTCGATCCGCCTCGTCGAGGTGGCCCTCGACGCGGGCGCCAGGGCCTCGTACCTCGTGGACTTCGCGAGCGAGATCGACGAGGCCTGGCTGGAGGGCGTCACCACCGTCGGTCTGACCTCGGGCGCCTCGGTGCCGGAGGTGCTGGTCGACGAGGTGCTGGAGTGGCTGGCCGCGCGCGGGTACGGGGACGTGGAGATCGTCAAGACGGCCGAGGAGTCCATCGTCTTCTCCCTGCCCAAGGAACTGCGCCGCGACCTGCGCGCGGAGGCGGCGGAGCTCGTGGCGGCGCCGGGCGGGGCTTCGGGCGGGGCTTCGGGCGTACAGAAGTAGGCATCTCCCCGGCAGGGCGCTCCGGCGGGTCTTTTCGTACGGTTGGGTCCATGGAGATCTTCGGCGTGGACATCGGCGGTTCCGGGATCAAGGGCGCTCCCGTGGAGCTGAACCGTGGCGACCTGGCGCAGGAGCGCCACAAGGTGCTGACACCGCAGCCGGCCACCCCCGACGGGGTGGCCGGCTGCGTCGTCGAGGTGGTGCGCCACTTCGACTGGGACGGCCCGGTGGGGGTGACCTTCCCCGGGGTGGTCACGGGCGGGGTGACCCGGTCGGCGGCCAACATGGACAAGTCCTGGGTCGGTGTGGACACGGCCGCGCTGCTCTCCTCGCGCCTTCAGGGCCGCCCGGTGACGGTCCTGAACGACGCGGACGCGGCCGGGGTCGCGGAGATGGCCTACGGGGCGGGGCGCGGGGTGGACGGCACCGTCATCCTGCTCACGCTGGGCACCGGGATCGGCAGCGCGCTCTTCACGGGCGGGCGGCTGGTGCCCAACACCGAGCTGGGCCACCTGGAGCTGAAGGGCCACGACGCGGAGACGCGGGCCTCGGTGAAGGCGAAGGACGACGGGGACCTGACCTGGGAGCGCTGGGCGCACCGGGTGGGGAAGTACCTGGCGCACGTGGAGATGCTGTTCTCCCCGGACCTCTTCATCATCGGCGGGGGCGTGAGCCGCAAGCCGGAGAAGTTCCTGCCGCTGATCGAGGGCGTACGGGCCCGGATCGTGCCGGCGGAGCTGCAGAACAACGCGGGCATCGTGGGCGCGGCGATGGCGGCGCGCGCGGCGTCGGAGTAGCCGCCGGCCCCGGCCCCGCCGGGATCAGGCGACCCGGCGGGGCATCCGCCGGCGGCCGATGAGCACGGCCTTGCGCACCACCGTGATCAGCGCGGCCACGAGCGTGCCGGCGTACAGCCAGCCGGCGTGCAGGGACAGCGCGGACACCAGCCCCATCACCTCGCCGGCGAAGCCGCCGGAGCCGCCCGACACGGGCCACACTCCGGCGGCGAAGGCGATCGGGGCGGTGATCGGCGCGGTGATCAGGTCGGCGGGCCGCACCCACAGGGCGGTGGCGGCCGCTACGGGCAGGAAGAACAGCCCGTAGAGGAACAGCGAGGCGTCGAACAGCAGCCAGTCGATGCCGCCGATCAGGAACATCGCGGCGCAGGCGAAGAGCCCGCCGCCGAGCCCGGTCAGCCGGGGCCGCGGCAGCCGGCGTACCGGCGTCGGCGCTCGCTGGGGGGACCGCTCGGCAGACCGCTCCGCCGGGTGACGTACCGTACGCGCCTTGTATCGCTCCACCCCTCAAAACTAGGCGGGGAGGCCGCCGATCGCGTGCCCGGACACGCGTACATCGGGGCCCCCTCATCGGAAAGTAAACTGTCCGATGGCCCACTCCGGGCCGCCGCCCCCTCCAGCTACGGGAAGTCGCCAACGTGTCGCTCACGATCGGAATCGTCGGCCTGCCGAATGTCGGCAAGTCGACCCTGTTCAACGCCCTGACCAAGAACGACGTGCTGGCGGCCAACTACCCGTTCGCCACGATCGAGCCGAACGTCGGCGTCGTCGGCGTTCCGGACGCGCGCCTCGGCGTCCTGGCCGGCATCTTCGGTTCGCAGAAGCTCCTCCCGGCCACGGTCGACTTCGTCGACATCGCGGGCATCGTGCGCGGTGCGTCGGAGGGCGAGGGCCTCGGCAACAAGTTCCTCGCGAACATCCGCGAGTCGGACGCGATCTGCCAGGTCATCCGCGCCTTCAAGGACGAGAACGTCGTCCACGTCGACGGCAAGGTCTCGCCGAAGGACGACATCGAGACCATCAACACCGAGCTGATCCTCGCGGACCTCCAGTCCATCGAGAAGGCGGTGCCGCGCCTGACGAAGGAGTCCCGCCTCCAGAAGGAGAAGGTCGCGGTCCTGGCGGCCGTCGAGAAGGCCGTGAAGATCCTCGAAGCGGGCGACACCCTCTTCTCGCACGGCATCACGAAGGGCACGGAGCAGGGCGACCTCCTCCACGAGCTGCACCTCCTCACGGTCAAGCCGTTCCTCTACGTCTTCAACGTCGACGAGGACGAGCTGACGGACGACGCCTTCAAGGCCGAGCAGAGCGCGCTGGTGGCCCCGGCCGAGGCGATCTTCCTCAACGCCAAGCTGGAGGCCGAGCTCATCGAGCTCGAGGACGACGAGGCGCTGGAGCTCCTCCAGTCGGTCGGCCAGGAGGAGCCCGGCATGGCCACCCTCGGCCGCGTCGGCTTCGCCACCCTGGGCCTGCAGACCTACCTGACGGCCGGCCCGAAGGAAACCCGCGCCTGGACCATCAGGAAGGGCGCCACCGCCCCCGAGGCCGCCGGCGTGATCCACACGGACTTCCAGCGCGGCTTCATCAAGGCGGAGATCATCTCCTTCGCGGACCTGGTCGAGTGCGGCTCGGTCGCCGAGGCCCGCTCCAAGGGCAAGGCCCGCATGGAGGGCAAGGACTACGTCATGCAGGACGGCGACGTCGTCGAGTTCCGCTTCAACGTCTGAGCGGATGGAATAACACCACGTCGCTGATCTGGCAAACATGCAGGTGAGAAGGGGTCGGGCTCTGTCGAGCCCGGCCCCTTCGTCGTCACCGTGCTGGAGTGGTGCTGGATATTCTGACGTGGGGTCAGCGGCGATCAGGTCTCGTAAACAGTGGACCGGTGTCCCACGTGAACGACCCAGACCACCAGCTCCCCGTTGTCGATCGTGTAGACGAGGCGGTAGTCGCCGACGCGCAGGCGGCGACGTTCGGGCTGGGACACCAGCGCAGTGGTGTTGAAACCGAGGGGGTCGGTCTCCAGCTCGGTCAGCTTGGCCAGGATGCGCAGCGCCATGTCGCGGGGAATCTTCCGAAGCTCGGCCTGCGCCTCGGGGCGGAAGACGGTTCGGTACTCACTCACCGCGTGCCAGCGTCTCCCTCATGATGTCCTCGATCGGGATGCCGGGCGTGGGATTGGCCATGCGCTCGTCGATGATCCGGTTGATCTCGCGCTCTTCCCATTCCTGGTACTTGCGCAACACCTCGATGGAGACGACGGCGGCGACCTCCTTGCCCCGGCGCGTGATCACCGTGGGTACGTCGTCGCGGTCGGCGCGCTCCACGACCTCGGCCAGATGCGCGCGCACGTCGCGGATGGACTCTATGGGTAGCGGCTGCGTCATGCGCACAAGCGTACCGAGTGTCCCATGTGTACACAACGGCTCGGGTCTGTGGTGTTCCATCGCTTGTGCTGGATGGGTTTCTACCGTGGAGGATCCGTGCTGGATGCGATCACCCGGAGCAACGTTTCCGCAGGTGGGAGCTCCGTGCTCGACGTCCCGCTTCAACGTGTAGTTGTTTCGTTACTATATGTTAGCTAGTTTCGTCAAATGTGCAGGTCAGGAGGGGTCGGACTCTAGTGAGTCCGACCCCTTCCGTATTCCCGTGCTGACTTGGTGCTGACTTTTCAGCTGCTTCGGGGCGGCGTGAGCTTGCCGAGGTCCAGGCTGACCTCGAAGGGCACTGGGCGCTGGAGGGTGCCCCGGAAGATCCCGGCGGGCGCGTAGGCGCCGGTGGGTTCGTCGAGCTCGTAGACGTGGACGACGGGTGCCCCGTCCTCGTCCTCGATGCACCAGTAGTGCGGGATGCCGGCCTCTGCGTACTTGCGGAGCTTTACTGTGCGATCGCGATGGGCGGACTCGGGGGAGACGACCTCGATGACGAGCTGGACGTCCTCTGGTGCGAACCAGGTGCGGTCACCGTCGAAGTCGGCCGTCGTCACCAGCAGGTCCGGTTCGGGACGGTTGCGCGGGTCGAGCTTGATGGTCATCTCGCGGCCGACTCTGGTGTCGGCGGGCACCTGCTCCATGAGTGCGACCGTGAGCATCGTGACGAGGTGGCCATGCCACCACCTCTGGGGCGACATCATAAAGACGAGGGCTCCGTCGATCAGCTCGGTGTGGCGGGGCGCCTCGGGGAGGCGGTCGAGGTCCTCCGCGAACCAGCCTTCCGCGCGCGGCGGGCGCATCCAGTCGGGCAGTGCGGTCATGGCTTCACGGTAGCGGCCTGAAGCTCAGGCTGGAGAGCCAACGATCTCGGCCGGATGATTTTCGGCAACTTTCCACGCCGTAACCAGCCACCTGCCTAGCATCCGGTCATGAGCGACTCAGCGGTTCAGATCGCCACGGTGGTCATTTCCGTGGCGGCTCTCGTCTTCTCCACGACGGCCGCGTTTTGGGCTCTCGTCTACAACCGGCGTCAGGCGAGGGCGGTTGCCCAGGCCAACGCCCTCACGGAGAAGGCTCAACGGGAGCAGGCGGAACCGTACGTCATCGTCGACATCAGGCCCCGCATCCCTGGTTCGTCATTGCTTGTGCTGGTGATTGAGAACGTCGGCCAGACGTTGGCACGCAACGTGCGCATCTCGGCTCCCAAGCGCCGCATCCCCTTCGTTATGGACGTGGGTCATCAGCTCTTCTCCTCGGAACTGCCCAAGGTGTACGAGTTTCAGGTTGACGCGGACGGCCCCTTCGGCCGCGTGGGCATGCTGACCTACACAGTGGATCTTGAGGCCCTGAGGGACAGCACCCTTGAGACCGACTCGGTGGAGTGGAGTGTGCATCAGGTCGCCAAACACTTTGGGGAGGCTGTGAAAGTGCTGGGGCGGCAGGCGCGGTCGATTGATGCGTTGAGTCAAGAGATTCAGAGGAGTGTTGAGCGGCAGGACTCGGAGCGCCGGTCGGACGCCGACGTTCCTGACTCGGTGGAACCCGCCCTCCTTGAGATCCCCGTGGAGCCGTTGAGTGATGATGCCGATCGCGTGTGACCGCTGCACTCCCGTGATGACCTGGTGCTGACTTGGAATCGCGGTGTCAGTCCGAGTGGCCCGGCGCGCGAGGGGGCGCAGGATCAGGCGTGGGGGACCGCCGTGGCGAGGATCACCTCGAATTCCTCCAAGCTGCGGGTGGTCACGTGGGCCTTCGTCGCGGCCTCTCCGCGGACCGCCGCGACGGCGCCACGGGATGCCACGAGTGCGTCGCGGTCGGTGTAGAGCGCGCCGACAGCGGCTCTGCCTCGATCGCGGTCGATGAGCAGGGAGATGCCGGCCAGTCCGGGGATCTTCTGGACCTTGGGCAGTGAGGTGTCGCGGAACGTGTCCACCAGCAGGTCGATGTCGGGCGGCTCGACGTCCATGCGGACCAGCCGGAACCCCGCGCCCGGCCCGAGTTCCTCTGCGCGCCGGGCGACCGCCGCTTCCCAGTTGTCGACCGTCACGGTCTGCGCGAAGGGCGCCATCATCTCGGCCCGCCGCTTGCTCAGGTTCTCGTAGCTGGCCTGCCGGGAGGCCTCGTCCTCCCACCACGATCCCACCAGGAGCTTGCCGAGCTCGCGGTCGGCGAACAGACCCATCCCGCGAAAGCCCGGCTGCGTCGACAGCAGCGCCCGCCCGTCGGTCCGGAGAGCCTCGGCGACCCCGTCGAGCTCGGCCGGATCGCCCGTTGCATACATGCTGCGAACGTACATAGCGCTCTTTCCTGCCTTCCGGTGGCCCCGCGCGGGCTCGTGTTCCCCACTCCATGCGATGGCCGGGGCGGATGGGGGTCAACGTGGCAGGGGCATTCGGGTGAAGAGACGGGCCGTCGCTGGGCGCGTGTGGCTCCCTGTGGAGCCCCTGAGCGAGGAGTCGGAATATTCGTGAGACGGTCTCTGTGACGGTGCTGATTCTGTGCTGACTTGGAGCGGCGGGGAGCGCGTTTCCGCAGGTGGGAGCGCTGTGGTGCACGTTCCGATTCAACCTGGCGAGTCCGACCCCTTCCGCGTTCCCTGCCGGCTTTTCAGCTGCTTCGGGGTGGCGTGAGCTTGTCGAGGTCCAGGCTGATCTCGAAGGGCACCGGGCGCTGGAAGGTGCCACGGAAGATGCCGGCGGGCGCGTAGGCGCCGACGGGTCCTTCGAGCTCAAAGACGTGCACGACGGGTGCCCCGTCCTCATCCTCGACGCGCCAGTAGTGCGGGATGCCGGCCTCCGCGTACTTGCGAAGTTTTACGGTGCGGTCGTGGTGGGCGGATTCGGGGGAGACGACCTCGACGACGAGCTTCACGTCTTCCGGGGCGTACCAGGTGCGGTCGGGGTCATAGGGCAGGTCCGTCAGCAGGAGGTCCGGCTCGGGACGGTTGCGGGCATCGAGGCGGATCGTCATCTCCCGCTCGACCTCGAAGCCTGCGGGTACCTGATTCATCAGCGTGGTGGTCAGCGCGGTGACAAGGCGGCCGTGCCAGGACCGCTGGGGCGACATCATGAAGACGAGGGCTCCATCGATCAGCTCGGTGTGTCGGGGCGCCTCGGGGAGGCGGTCGAGGTCCTCCGCGAACCAGCCTTCCGCGCGCGGCGGGCGCATCCAGTCGGGCAGTTCGGTCATGGGTCAACCCTAGCGATCGCGGCCGTCAAGAGGGGGGCGTTGCCGGGTGGTCGCGGCGCCAGAAGGTGGGGAGCCACCAGCAGAGCACCGAGCGGTCGTCGGGCCAGGGGATGCGTTCCTCCGAGTCCCAGTCCTCAAAGGAGTCGCGCGTCAGGTCGATGGGGCGCCAGGCGGGGTCGAGGGGCTCGTCCGCGGAGGGCGGGCGGACGTACTGGCGGCCGTGCCGGTCGCAGGCGCCGAAGGTCCGGTAGTTGAGCTGGGCCTCGATCAGGGAGACCCGGTTCGCGCCGACGGACGTGGTCGGCCAGCGGAACTGGATGCCGTCGTCCTCCCAGAAGCAGACGGGGCAGATCTCGTAGGAGCCGGGCATCTCGGCCAGCACGCGGTGGCCGCAGCAGGGACAGGGGAGGGAGGGCAGGGGTGGGTGGGAGTCGCTCATCCGCGCAGTCTGGTTGACGGTCCCGCCGGGGTGCCACGGGATTCCCCGCCGCCGTCAGCCGGATTTCAGGGCCGCCAGGAAGTCCAGCCTGGTTTCCAGGCGGGACAGGTCGCGGTGCGTGAGGTCTTCGATGCGGGCGATGCGCTGGCGCAGGGAGTTCACGTGGAGGTGGAGGCGGGCGGCGCACGCGGTCCAGGAGGCGTCGCAGTCGAGGAAGGTCTCCAGGGTGTTCAGGAGGTCGGTCCGGTGGCGGCTGTCGTGCTCGCGCAGGGGGCCCAGCAGGCGGGTGGCGAAGGCCCGGCGGGCTTCGGCCGGGATGAGGGGGAGGAGGGACAGGATGTGCGAGGTGAGGTCCTCGGGGCCGCGGACCGTCACCCGGTCGGGGCCCGCGTGGGCGATCCGCTGGGCGTTGTGGGCCTGCTCCAGGGCTCGGCGGGCGTTCCCCGGCTCGGCCACCGGGGAGCTGACGCCGATGGAGACGCCGTCCGCCGGGCCGAGCCAGCGGGCGAGTGCCGCGGAGAGCCTGCGCTGGAGGGCGGCGTGGTCGAGGGCCGGGTCGGGGTGCGCCTCCGAGGGCTCGGGGACCAGCACCAGGAGTACGGCCCGGTCGCCGTCGACGGTGGCGGCGATGTCCTCCGTGGAGACCGGCACCGGGCCGTCCTCCTGGACCAGGGCCTCCTCCAGGAGGACGCGCAGGGCCGGGGCGGGGACGGGGCGGGTGCCGTGCCACTCGCCCGCGGCGACCACGAACTGGCAGCGCGGCCAGTAGCCGACTCCGCTGACCACGGCCTGCGCGGTGCTGCGCAGCCGGATGGGGATCTCCTCGGCCGGGACGCTGCTGTGCAGCAGGGCGAGGGACCGGTCGGCCAGGTCGTTGCGTGCCGTCTTGGCCTGTTCGTGGGCGGACCGGGCGTCGGCGACCAGTTCGACGGTGCGGTCGAGGAGTTCCCGGTCGGGGGCCGGCCAGCGGGAGGTGTCGGCCTCGACGACGAGCAGCCAGTCGCCCAGTTCGGCGGCGTGCGGGGCCGGTTCGGGTCCGGGTGCGCGGAGGGGCGCGGGCGCGGGCACCGGCACGAGGGAGTAGGGGCGGGCGCCGACCGTGACGTGGTGGGGGGCCGTCTCGCGCGCGCGGCGGGCGGCGAGGTAGCGGGCGGCCAGAGCCGCCGCCGTCTTGGCGCGCAGCGGCGGCCGGGCTCCGGCGACCTGGCGTCCGGTCGCGGACAGGACGCGCACGTCATGGCCGAGGGTGTGCCGCAGCAGCTCCAGTACGGAGTCGGGGGCGGCCCGGTCGGTGAGGAGCCGCCGGTGGCGTTCGACCAGGGCGGCGAGGCCGGCGAGGTTGCCGGGGTCCCGGCGGTGCAGCCGGCGCAGGACGTGCTCGGTGATCGCGGCGAACGAGGTTTCCGGCCGCACGGCGATCAGCGGGAGCCCGTGCCGCCGGCAGGCGCGCACGAGGTCGTGCGGGACGAGTCCGTGCTCCACCTCGCCGGCCGCGAGGGCCGTGACGCCCGCCCGGCGCAGGACGCGTACGAACGACTCGGCGTCGCCGTCCCCGTTCCACCAGGCGAGTCCGGTCAGGACGAGCTCGCCGCCGGTGAGGAAGCGGCCGGGGTCGGCCAGGTCGTTGGTCGCGACGGCGGAAACGACTCGGTCGAGCGGGGTGTCGCGTGGGGTGCCGGGCGGGGCATCGGGCGAGGTGTCCGTGTCGTCGATGGCATGGCCCACGAGCAGGAGCAGTCCGAGCTCGGTGGCGTCCAGGAGTTCACGTAGCCGCATGATCGCTACCTTCGCATGGATCGTGGTGTGCGGGAGGTGGATCGGTGCAGCTCAGCGGGGTGCGGACGTGCGAAAGCACGCTCGTCCACAGCCGTCGGAGAAGCCGGTTCTGAGCGATCGGTGACTGCCTCGCCCCGTGGGGCGCGCGGTCTACTTCTGCGCATGCGGCCGACGACGACTTCTGGCCACATGCGAACGAGGAGAGCCGCTCATGGAATTTCTTCGCCCCGCCGACTGGGGGGAGGCGCTCGCCGCGAAGGCCGCCCACCCCACGGCCGTGCCGATCGCGGGCGGGACGGACGTGATGGTCGAGGTCAACTTCGACCACCGGCGTCCCGCGTACCTGCTGGACCTGAACCGCGTCGGGGAACTGCGGGAGTGGGAGGTGGGTGAGGGCGCCGGCGCGGCCGGGCACGTGGTCCGGCTGGGCGCGTCCGTCCCGTACACGCGGATTATGGAGAACCTCCGCACGGAGCTTCCGGGTCTCGCGCTCGCCGCGCACACCGTGGCCTCGCCGCAGATCCGCAACCGCGGCAGCGTGGGCGGCAACCTCGGTACCGCCTCGCCGGCCGGCGACGCCCACCCGGCGCTGCTCGCGGCGGGAGCCCAGGTGGAGGTGGAGTCCGTACGGGGCTCCCGGCTGATCCCGATCGACGCGTTCTACACCGGGGTGAAGCGCAACGCGCTGGCCCCCGACGAGCTGATCCGGGCCGTCCACGTCACCAAGGCCGACGGTCCCCAGCAGTACTCCAAGGTGGGCACGCGCAACGCCATGGTGATCGCCGTCTGCGCCTTCGGACTCGCCCTGCACCCGAGCAGCAGGACGGTCCGTACCGGCATCGGCTCGGCGGCGCCGACCCCGATCCGGGCGAAGGCCGCCGAGGAGTTCCTGAACGCGGCACTGGAGGAGGGCGGGTTCTGGGACAACGGCCGGACCCTCAGCCCGTCGGTGGCCAAGCGGTTCGCGGAGCTCTGCTCCGGGGCCGCGAACCCGATCGACGACGTCCGCGGCACCGCGAGCTACCGCAGGCACGCCGTGGGCGTCATGGCCCGCCGCGCGCTCGGCTGGACCTGGGAGTCGTACCGCCGCGGAACGAGCCGCGGCGCGGAAGGAGTTGGGTGACCATGCGCGTCAATCTCACGGTCAACGGCCGTCCGAGGGAAGCGGATGACGTCTGGGAGGGGGAGTCCCTCCTCTACCTGCTGCGCGAGCGGCTGGGTCTGCCCGGCTCCAAGAACGCCTGTGAGCAGGGCGAATGCGGTTCCTGCACCGTCCGCCTCGACGATGTGCCGGTCTGTTCCTGCCTGGTCGCGGCCGGTCAGGTCGAGGGCCGGGACGTGGTGACGGTCGAGGGGCTGGCCGCCTACGCCGAGCAGCGTACCGAGCAGCGTGCCGCGCACGGGGGTCGCGGCACGGGCACGGTCGTAGGCGAGAGCGAGAGCGAGAGCGACAGCGAGACCGACGGCGACGGCGGACTCTCCACCGTCCAGCAGGCGTTCATCGACTGCGGCGCCGTCCAGTGCGGCTTCTGCACGCCGGGTCTGCTGGTCGCCGCCGACGAGCTCCTGGAGCGGGTCGGCGAGCCGTCCGACGCGGACATCCGCGAGGCCCTGTCCGGCAATCTCTGCCGCTGCACGGGTTACGAGAAGATCCTGGACGCGGTCCGCCTGGCCGCTGCCCGCCGGGAACACGAAGGACTCCAGGAAGAGGCGGTCTGATCATGGCTGGCACCACCACCGGAATCCCCACCGAGGTCACCCAGGGCACCCAGGGCGCCCGCACCAAGGGCGGCATCGGCGAGTCGACGCTGCGCCCCGACGGCACCCTGAAGGTGACCGGCGAGTTCGCGTACTCCTCGGACATGTGGCACGAGGACATGCTGTGGGGCCAGACCCTGCGGTCCACGGTCGCGCACGCCGAGATCCTGTCCATCGACGTCTCCGAGGCCCTGACCCTGCCCGGCGTCCACGCGGTCATGACCTACGAGGACCTGCCGGCCCCGATGAAGTGCTACGGCATGGAGTTCCAGGACACTCCGGTCCTGGCGCACGGCAAGGTCCGCCACCACGGCGAGCCGGTCGCCCTGGTGGCCGCCGACCATCCGGAGACCGCCCGCCGCGCGGCCGCGAAGATCAAGATCGAGTACCGGGAGCTGCCCCTCATCACCGACGAGGCCTCGGCGCTCGCGCCCGGCGCCGTACTCGTCCACGAGAACCGCGACGACCACCACTCCGGCCACGTCCCGCACCCCAACATCGTGCACCGTCAGCCCATCCTCCGCGGAGACGCGGCGGCCGCCCGTGAGCGCGCCGACGTCATCGTCACCGGCGAGTACACCTTCGGCATGCAGGACCAGGCCTTCCTCGGCCCCGAGTCCGGACTCGCGGTGCCCTGCGAGGACGGGGGAGTCGACCTGTACGTGGCCACCCAGTGGCTGCACTCGGACCTCAAGCAGATCGCCCCGGTCCTCGGGCTGCCCGAGGAGAAGGTCCGCATGACGATGGCCGGCGTCGGCGGCGCCTTCGGCGGCCGCGAGGACATCTCGATGCAGATCCTCGCCTCCGTGCTCGCGCTGCGCACGGACAAGCCGGTGAAGATGGTCTACAACCGCTTCGAGTCCTTCTTCGGGCACGTGCACCGCCACCCGGCGAAGCTGTACTACGAGCACGGCGCCACCCGGGACGGCAAGCTCACGCACATGAAGTGCAAGATCGTGCTCGACGGCGGGGCCTACGCCTCGTCCACGGCCTCGGTCGTCGGGAACGCGGCCTCCCTCTCGGTCGGCCCGTACGTCATCGACGACGTGGACATCGAGGCGGTCGGCCTCTACACGAACAACCCGCCGTGCGGCGCGATGCGCGGCTTCGGCGCCGTCCAGGCCTGCTTCGCGTACGAGGCCCAGATGGACAAGCTCGCCGCGAAGCTCGGCATGGACCCGGTGGAGTTCCGGCAGCTCAACGCCATGGAGCAGGGCACGGTCATGCCCACCGGCCAGGTCGTGGAGGGTCCGGCCCCGGTCGCCGAGCTGCTGCGCCGGGTCAAGGCCCGCCCGCTGCCGCCCGAGCGCCAGTGGGCGAGCGCCGACGGCGCGGCCGATGTGCGCGCGCTGCCGGGCGGTCTGTCGAACACCACGCACGGCGAGGGCGTCGTCCGGGGCGTCGGCTACGCGGTCGGCATCAAGAACGTCGGGTTCTCTGAGGGCTTCGACGACTACTCCACGGCCAAGGTGCGCCTGGAGGTCATCAACGGCGAGGCCGTCGCCCTGGTCCACACGGCCATGGCGGAGGTCGGCCAGGGCGGCATCACCATCCACGCGCAGATCGCCCGTACCGAGCTCGGCGTCCACCAGGTCACCATCCACCCGGCCGACACCCAGGTGGGCTCGGCCGGTTCGACGTCGGCGGGCCGCCAGACGTACATGACCGGCGGATCCATCAAGAACTCCTGCGGGCTCGTCCGGGAGAAGGTCCTGGAGCTGGGCCGGCGCAAGTTCGGCGCCGAGCACGCGGCGTGGGCCGGTGCCGGACTCCTCCTGGAGGACGGGAAGGTGGTCACCGACGGGGGCGAGGTCCTCGCCGCCCTCGTGGACGTCCTGGAGGACGAGGCCGTGGAGATCGAGGCGGAGTGGCGGCACCGCCCCACCGAGGCCTTCGACCTGCGGACCGGCCAGGGCAACGGGCACGTCCAGTACTCCTTCGCCGCGCACCGCGCGGTCGTGGAGGTGGACACCGAGCTCGGGCTCGTCAAGGTCGTGGAGCTCGCCACCGCCCAGGACGTGGGCAAGGCGCTCAACCCGCTGTCCGTGATCGGCCAGATCCAGGGCGGCACCGTCCAGGGCCTGGGCGTCGCGATCATGGAGGAGATCATCGTGGACCCGAAGACCGCGAAGGTGAAGAACCCCTCCTTCACGGACTACCTGCTCCCGACCATCCTCGACACGCCGACGCTCCCGGTCGACTACCTCGAACTGGGCGACCCGCACTCCCCGTACGGGGTACGGGGCATCGGCGAGGCCCCGACCCTGTCGTCCACCCCGGCCGTCATCGCGGCGATCCGCGACGCGACCGGGCTCGAACTGACCAGGACGCCGGTGCGACCCGAGCACCTGACGGGGTCCTGAAGCAGGTCACAAGGGGCCGCCCCCCGGGCCGGCCCCTTTGGCTTGGCCGCCCGCCGGCTGGCGCGGGGAGGCGTACGCGGAAGTCTCCGATGCCACCCACGTGTCGCCCGAGGTCGTACGCCTGGAAGAACTGCGCCTCTCGGTGGTCGAAGGCCGCTGCGCGGCCCTGATCGCCGTGGGCGCCCACGAAGTGGCCGTCTCGGAACTGGCGGGCTTCACCCAGGCCCATCCGCTCCGCGAATACGGCTGCGAACTCTTCAGCCTGGCCCTGTACCGCGCCGGACGGCAGGCGATCCGGGGCCGCCGGGACCTCAGCCCGAGGCCGACCCGGCGGCCACGGCGGGTGCTCCACCCGACCGCGCCCTGCGCCGCCCCGTCCGGCGGCGCAGGGCGCGGGCCGCCGGCGCCAGGGTGCAGAGGGCCGAGAGCGCGGCGCACACTCCGGCGACCGCACCCATCGGGAGCCAGGGCACGACCACCGGCGAGTCGACTCCGAGGACCGCCAGGGCGGCGCGCATGCCCGCCAGGTTGACCGCGGTGACCACCGTCCCCAGGAGGGCTCCCACCGCGGCCGCGAGCAGGGATTCGGCCGTCGTCACCGCGAGGACCTGGCCGCGGGTCGCCCCGGCCAGCCGGAGCAGGCGCAGATCCCCGGCCCGGTCGGAGGTGGCCATCAGCAGGGTGTTGGCCAGCGCGATCGCCGTGTAGACCAGGGCGATGCCGAGGACCAGGATGTAGCCGAGCACCGTGAAGCGGTTCGTCCGCGGGTGCGTCGCCGTCAGCCACTCCTCCGTGGTGTGAGCCGTGGCCCCGTACCGGGCCGCCGCCTCGCGGACCGCGGGCGCCGCGGCGGCGGGGGCCTTGACCTCGATGCGCGAGACCTTCGCGCCGGGCGCGTTGCGCGGGGTGACGTAGGCCCCGTTGTCGCCGGTGCCCGTCCGCATCACGGCCACGATCCGCAGCCGGGCGGCGGTGCCGTCCGCCAGCCACATCGGCACCGAGTCACCGACCCGGTGCTGCCACCACTCCTCCGTGACGATGATGCCGCCGTCGTCCAGGTCCGCGACCGAACCCGCCACCACCGGCAGCCGGGAGACCTCCGCCAGCGCCGCCGGGTCGACCGCCGAGGCCTCCGTCGGCACCTTCACGAACCCCTCCTCCAGCACCGTCAGCCGGGTGTCGGCCACCGCGAGGGCGTTCCTCGCCGGGACGCCGGCGATCCCCGCGGACTGCGGCAGCCGCCCGCCGGTCAGTACGTAGTCCGCGCCGGTCCGGGCACGGGCCTCCACCGCCTTCGCCTCCTTCAGGGTCGAGGCCGAGCCCAGCAGCGATCCGGTCAGCGCGACCATCACCAGCACCGGCGCCGCCACCGCGGCCGTCCGGCGGACCCCGGCGCCGGCGTTCGCCCGCACCAGCCGGCCCGAGTAGGAGGTCAGCCGGGCCGGGACCCACATCAGCAGCCGCACGACGGGCCGTACGAGCACCGGAGCCAGCAGTCCGCACGCCGAGATCAGCAGCATCGGCTGCCAGGTGTACGTCTTGCGCTTGAGCAGCGAGCCCGGGTCCGCGCCGAGCCGCCACCCCACGAAGGCGACCGCGCACAGCAGCAGCCCGCCCCCGGCCACCCAGCGCCCGGGAGTCATGGGCCGCTCGTCGGTCACGGCCTCGCGCAGCGCCTCCAGGGGACCGACCCGGCCGGCCCGCCGGGAAGCGGCGTACGCACCCGAGAGCGCGACCAGCAGTCCCGTCCAGAACGCCGTGTGCAGCGGCCAGGTCTGGTCCCCGATCGCGTACCCGGCGGGCGCCAGCCCCTGCGCCACGGCCCAGCGGGCCATCAGCGGGGCACCCTCCCGGCCCAGGACGAGCCCGGCCGCGGACCCGGCCAGCCCGACCGCCGCCGCCTCCGTCATCACCAGCCGCCGCAGCTGCCCCGGCGTCGACCCGGCCAGCCGCAGCAGCCCCAGCTCGCGGCGGCGCGCGGCCACGGCGTAGGAGAAGGTCGACGCCACCACGAAGGCCGCCACGAACGAGCTCACCCCGCCCGCCGTGCCCAGCATCGAGTTGAGGCCCACGACCTCGGCCCCCGCCGGCAGCCCGGTCGACGCGGCCAGCCCCAGCCCCATGACGGTCATCAGCGCGACCCCCAGGGCCACCGCCGTGAACGTTCCCACCTGTGTCATCCACCGCCGCCGCAGCGACCTCAACGCGATCTTCAGCATGGTTCCCAGCCAACCGGCCGCGCGGCCCCCGGTCAGCGGGGCAGGGGCGAGTCCCGAAGGTATGGCCAGCCCTACCGCACCGCCCGCGCCCGCCGCCTACCGTGAACCCATGCCGCCTTCCCTCTTCGGCCCGGAACCCGGCCGGTACCTGCGCTCCGCCCGGCCCTGGCGCGCCGCCGGCTACCTGCTCGGCGGCGGCATCACCGGAGCCCTCGCCTTCGTCGTGCTGATCCTGCTCGCCGTCTGCGGGACGGTGCTCGCCGTCGTTCTGGTGGGGCTCCCGCTGCTCGCCGCGCTCGCGCTGTCCGGCGTACCGTTCGCGGCGGTGGAGCGCCGCCGGCTGCGGCTGCTCGACCCCGGCTCCGCGCCCCTGCCCGACCCGCACCGCGATCCGGACCGTACGGGGCTCGCGGCGTGGGCCGGCACCCGCTTCCGCGAGCAGGCGACCTGGCGGGAACTGGGCTACGCGGTGCTGGCCGCCACCCTCCTGTGGCCGCTGGAACTGATCGCCGTCGCCGCCGCGCTCCTCGTCCCGGCCGACCTCCTCGCGACCCCGGTCCTGCTCGCCCTCGACGGGGAACAGGCCAACCCCCTCAAGATCCACGGCATCACCGGCTACCCCGAGGCCCTGCTGTGCGCCGCCGTCGGCCTGCTGCTCCTCCCGCTCCTCCTCTACGCGCTCGGCGCGGTGGCGGCCGCCCGCGCGGCCCTGGCCCGGCTGATGCTCGGCCCCGGCCCGGGCGACCTGGCCGTCAAGGTCACCGAGCTGACCAGCTCCCGGGCCCGGCTGGCGGCCGCCTTCGACGCCGAGCGGCGGCGCATCGAACGGGACCTGCACGACGGCGCGCAGCAGCGGCTCGTCGCACTGTCCATGACGCTGGGCCTGGCCCGGCTCGACGCCCCGCCCGGCAGCCCGCTCGCCGCGCAACTGGCCGCCGCGCACGCCGAGGCCGGGCAGGCGCTGACCTCGCTGCGCGAACTCGTCCACGGGATCCACCCGCAGGTGCTCAGCGACCGGGGCCTGCCCGACGCCGTCGCCGACATCGCCGACCGCTCGCCGATCCCGGTCGACACCGACTTCGACCTCCCCGGCCGGCTGCCCGAACAGGCCGAATCCGCCGGGTACTTCTTCGTCAGCGAGGCCCTGGCCAACGCCGCCAAGCACAGCGGGGCGGGCCGGATCGCCGTCACCGGCCGGCACGACGGAACCCGCCTCACCGTGGAGGTGTCCGACGACGGCCGCGGCGGTGCGGACGCGGGGCGCGGGAGCGGACTCACGGGACTCGCCGACCGGGTGTCCGTCGTGGACGGCAGACTGACCCTGACCAGTCCTCCCGGAGGCCCGACCCTGTTGCGTGTGGAGATCCCTTGCGTTCCGAAAACACCGAAGGAACCGAAGACCCGCTGACCCCGGCGGACCGTGCGGGAGCCGCCCGGCAGCCGCTGCGCGTGGTCCTCGCCGAGGACTCCGTGCTGCTCCGCGAGGGCCTCGTCGGCCTGCTCGCCCGTTTCGGCCACCGCACGGTGGCGGCCGTCGGCGACGCCGCGGCCCTCGAAGCCGCCGTCGCCGAGCACCGGCCGGACATCGTCGTCACCGACGTGCGGATGCCCCCGGACCACACCGACGAGGGACTGCGCGCGGCCGTGCGGCTGCGCGAGACCCGGCCGGACCTGCCCGTCCTGGTCCTCTCCCAGTACGTGCAGCGCTCGTACGCCGCCGAGCTGCTCGACTCCGGCGACGGGACGGCCGTCGGGTACCTGCTCAAGGACCGGGTCGGGCAGGTGGAGGAGTTCCACGACGCGGTCGCGCGGGTGGCCGCCGGCGGGACCGTGGTCGATCCCGAGGTGGTGCGCCGGCTCATCAGCCGCCGCCGCGACCCCCTGGAGCGGCTGACGGCCCGCGAGCGGGAGGTGCTCGCGCTGGTCGCCGAGGGGCATTCCAACGCCGAGGTGTCCCGCCGGCTCACCGTCTCCGAGGCGGCGGTCGGCAAGCACATCGGGAACATCCTGATGAAGCTCGACCTGCCCCCGGCGCAGGAATCCCACCGCCGGGTCCTCGCCGTCCTGGCCTACCTGCGGGGCTGACGGCGGGAGCGGGCGCCGTTCAGGTTCCGGACGGCCGGGATTCGGATCATGTTTTTGCGTTGATTTGGAACTGTCCGGGGGATTCACACATCAGGACTAGGGGGATCCCAGTCCCTTCTGTCCCACCGGGGGGCAGTCATGACCGTTCGGAGCGAAGTTCGTGCACCAGGACCCGCAGCGCCCGCGGCCCGATGACCAGCCGTACCAGTCGAACCAGCCGTACCCGCCGTACCAGTCGAACCAGCCGTACCGACCCGACGACAACGCCGCCCACGGCAACGAGGCGTACCGCGACGAGCCGTACGTCCCCCCGCACATACCCGGGCCCCCCGCCGGCCCCGGTTCGCACGAGCCCCCGCGGCCGCCCCGCCGGCCCCGCTCCCGCCGCGTGCTGTGGACCAGTGCGGCCGTGGCCTTCGTGCTCGTCCTCGGCGGCGGTGGCTTCGCCGCCTGGAAGCTGGAGTGGTTCTCCGGCAACGGCTCCTCGGTGAGCTTCGGCAAGACCCCGCCCCCCGGCGCCGCGGAGCCGGAGAAGGGCAGCCCGGGGCAGGCCCCCGCGAGCCCGCCCGCACCGACCGGCGACCCGGACGTGCAGCCGGCGACCGGCCCGGCCTCCGAGTTCAAGCAGACCACCAAGCTCGACGACGGCACGATCATCGCCAAGACCCGCCTCAAGGGCGCCAAGTCCGGCTTCGAAGGCGACGTCTGGGTGTGGACGCCCAAGGAGTACGGCGAGGCGAAGTACGCCAAGAGCGGCTTCCCGGTGCTCATCGCGCTCCCCGGCGGCAACGGCTTCCCGAACAACTACTGGGCCGACCGCAGCCTCGGCCTCCAGAAGGCCATCAGCGACGGCGTCCAGGCCGGCACCAGCCTGCCGTTCATCGTGATCATGCCGGTGCTCAACCCGGACGCGAAGTACTACTACGACGGCTCCGACATCCCCGGCCAGCCCAAGATGGGCACCTGGATCGCCGAGGACGTCCCGGACTTCACCCGCGCCAACTTCCGTACGTACAAGTCCCGCGACGGCTGGGCCTTCATGGGCTCCTCCTCCGGCGCCTTCGTCGGCATGAAGCAGGTCCTCCAGCACCCGGACAAGTTCAAGGCCGTGATCGCCAGCGGCGGCGAGATCGTCCCCGACTCCCCGCTCTGGAAGGGCCACCAGGCGGACATGGACGCGAACAACCCCGAGAAGCTCGCCCAGAAGCTGATCGACACGGGCGGTCCCGAGGTCTACGTCAACTTCCAGATCGGGACCAAGGAGAGCGGCAAGGACCGCATGACGCAGTTCCAGCAGAAGTACGCCAAGGGCCCGATCAAGATGACCATCCGGGACATCCAGAACGGCGAGCACAACGGCTGGCACTACGTCCGCGGCATGAAGGAAGGCTCGCTGGAGTGGGTCAGCAAGGTGCTCAAGGGGCCGAAGCCCGAGACGGGCTGACCGCGATCGGACGCACCCGCCCGGGGGAGCGGCCGCCCCGCGCACCGCGCACGGCGCGCGTCCCCGGCGTGGCCCTCGCCACGTCCACCGCTCCCAGGCAACCCATCCGGTCGTTCCTACCTCTGTTAAGGATGTGAGGGGGACCAAACGGTCCAACCCGCGCTCCCAGGGAGCGCCGGAGAAGGAACGGGAACGATCCGTGCACCAAGACCTGCAGGGTGACGGCGCCGCCACGACCGGGGACGCCGGGGCCACGACCGAGGGCGGCGCCGCCGCGGCCGGGGACGGCGGAGCCGCGACGGGGGCCGCCGCGACGACCGGGGGCCGCCGCCCCGGGCGCCGGCTGCGCCTGATCCTGATCAGCGGGGGGCTCGGTCTCACCCTCGTGGCGGGCGGCGGGGCGGCCGCGTACCACTACGGGCTCTTCTCGGACGTGGGCGATCCCGTGTCGTTCGGGAAGCCCAAGCCCGCGGCCTCCACCGCCTCCGACACCGGGCCCGGCGTGCGCATGCCGACCGGGCCGAAGGCCGAGTTCGTCCGGACCTCCCGGCTGCCGGACGGCACCCAGATCGCCAAGACCACCCTGACGGGCAAGAAGTCCGGATTCACGGGCGACGTGTGGGTGTGGGTGCCGAAGGAGTACGACGACCCGGCGTACGCCGACAGCGCCTTCCCGGTCCTGATCTCCCTGCCCGGCGGCCGCGGCTACCCCACGAACTACTGGGGGACGGGCCCCGGCCTCGGCCTCCAGCAGGCCGTGAGCGACGGGGCGAAGTCCGGCAAGAGCCTGCCCTTCATCCTGGTCATGCCGGTGCACAACGCCGACACCAAGAACCATTTCGACGCCTCGGACATCCCCGGAGAGCCCAAGATGGGCACCTGGATGGTCGAAGACGTCCCGGATTTCACGAAGGCCAATTTCCGGACCTTCACCTCCCGCGACGGGTGGGCCTTCATGGGCTCCTCGGCGGGCGGATTCGGCGCCTTCAAGCACGTCCTGAAGTACCCCGACCGCTTCAAGGCGGCCATCGCGAGCGGGGTCGACATCGTCCCCGATTCCCCGCTGTGGAAGGGGAACACGCAGGCCATGGACGAGAACAACCCCGAGAAGCTCGCCGCGAAGCTGATCGCGGCGGGCGGCCCGGACGTCTACGTGAACTTCCAGATCGGCACCGCGGAATCCGGCCGGGACAAGGCCGAGCGGTTCATGAAGGACTACGGCAAGGGTCCCGTGCACACCACCCTGCAGGTGATCCAGGATGGTGAGCACAACGGGAAGTCGTACGTACGCGGGATGAGGGAGGGCGCACTGGAGTGGATCAGCAAGGTGATGTCCGCACCCACCCCGAAGCCCCGGCCGGCCCCGAGCGGCGGCGCGAGCGGCGCCGCCTCGCGGTGAGCCCCGGCCTCAAGGGGATCGGGATCGTCTCGGCCGCCCTCGCGGGGGTCGCGGCGCTGCTCGCGGTGGTGTTCGTCGAGGACTCCGGCGGCTACGAGGACCGCGGAGTGCTCCCCTTCCCGACCGTCGGCGTCCTCATGGCCAACGGCGAGCACTGGTGCACGGCCAGCGTCGTCGACAGCCCGCAGGGCAATGTCGTCGCCACCGCCGCGCACTGCGTGGCTCCGGCCGGCGAGGACGGGCGGCCGGGCGAGGCCGCGCACGACGGGCTGGCCATCGGCGAGCTCGCCTTCGCCCCCGCCTTCTCCGGCGGGGGCTCCGGGCAGCGGCCGCTCGGGGTGTGGAAGGTGCGCTCCGTCCAGGTCGACGAGCGCTGGTCGAAGTGGGGCGAGGACACCGCCGACTTCGCCTTCCTCAGCGTCGAACCGGACGCGGAAGGGCGCAGCCTGCAGGAGGTCGTCGGACGCGGGGAGGCCCCGAAGCCCGTCTGGACCTCCGGCTACGAGCGGGAGGTGACCGTCGTCGGCTATCCGGAGTCCGAGCACAACCCCGAGAACAAGCCCGTCGCCTGTACGACGCAGAGCCGGCACGACGAGGACGACCCCGCCATGCTCTACATCAACTGCTCGGGGTTCTGGACGGGGACCAGCGGCAGCCCGTGGATCGCCGACCGCGGCGGTCCGGGGCGGCCGGGGCAGCTCATCGGGGTGCTGAGCGGCGGGGACACCGACGTGGACTCCACGGCCGCGCTGTTCGACGACCGGGCGAAGGCCCTGTACGAGCGGGCGGCGAAGCCCACGGGCTGAGGCCCGCCCGGCGGGCCCGTCAGCCGCGGCGCTCGGTGCTCACGATCACGCACACTGCCGCCACGACGATCGCGCCACCGAGCAGGATCGGCCAGGTCAGGGCCTCGTCGAGGATGAGCCAGCCGAGGGCGACGGCCACGACGGGATTCACGTAGGCGTACGTGGCCACCAGCGAGAGCGGAGCCGCGCGCAGCAGCCACACGTACGCGGTGAAGCCGACGAGCGAGCCGAACAGCACGAGGTAGCCGAGGGCGAGCCAGGACGCGGTGGAGTACGAGGTGAGGTCCAGCCCGTGCTGTTCGCCGCGGCACAGGCCGACGAAGATCCCGCCGGCCCCGCCCGCGAGCATCTGGTACGCGCTGCCGGTGAAGGGGTTCTCGGGCAGGGTCAGCTTCGCCGCCGAGAACGAGCCGAGCGCCCAGCACACCGAGCCGGCCAGCACCAGGAGCGCCCCGCCGAGCGCGATGTCCCCGCCGAGCCCCGGGCTGGTCAGGACGGCGAGCCCGCCGAGGCCCAGCAGCACCCCGGCCAGGGTGCGGGGGGAGGGGCGGTCGCCGGAGCCGGCGCGCAGGACGACCAGCCACATCGGTACGGCGGCCACCAGGAGGGCGGCGAGCCCCGAGGGGATCGTGGTCTCGGCGAGGACGACGAGGCCGTTGCCGCCGAGGACCAGCAGCAGCCCGACCACGACGGCGGAGCGCACCTCGCCGCGGGTGGCCTTGAGGGCGGCCGGGCCGTCGCGCCAGGCGACGATGCCGGCCAGGATCAGGCCGGCGGTGATGAAGCGGGCTCCGGCGGAGAGGAACGGGGGCATGGTCTCGACGACGATCCGGATGCCGAGGTAGGTCGAACCCCAGACGACGTAGACGAGGGCGAGGGCGATCCAGACACGGGTCGTTGAGGTGCGCATGACGCGGAGCCTATGTCGTTGCCCCTTGCACCCATCGGGGGGTCCCCGGACCGGGGCGCTCCGGTCGGGCCGCCCCGGTCAGGCCCCGGTCAGCCCGCCCCGGTCAGGCCGCCGGCGCGGCCAGTCCCGTCTTGGCGCCCGCGCCGCAGAGCGGGACCACCGCAGTACGGCCCTGGAGGGGGTCGTCGGGGGCGGTGGGGCCGACCGCGGCCCAGCAGGCGGCGGCCGTGGGTTCCACGAAGAGGCCGCGCCGGGCCAGATCGAGCTGGGCCGCGCGGACTTGCTCGTCGGTGACGGTCAGGAAGGTCCCGCCGGACTTGCGGACGGCCGCCAGGATCTGGCGGGCCCGCGGCGGCGCCGGGATCGCGATCCCCTCGGCCAGGGTGGGGAGCTGGGGGACGGCTTCGGCGTCCTCGGCGCCCGCGTGGAAGGCGGAGGCCAGCGGGGCGACGGCCGCCGACTGGACGGCGATCAGCGTCGGCGGGCGGACCCCGCGGCGGGCCAGCTCCTCCACCGCCAGCGCGGCCCCGAGCAGCAGCGTGCCGTTGCCGACCGGGACGACGACCACCTCGGGCAGGTGGCCGCCGAGCGCCTCCCAGACCTCGTAGACGTACGTCTTGGTGCCGTGCAGGAAGTACGGGTTGAAGACGTGGCTGGCGTAGAACACCCCCGGCAGGTCGGCCGCTTCGCGGGCCGCCACCGCCGCCGCCTCGCGGCCGCCCGGCACCACCGTCACCGTCGCGCCGTGCGCGCGCATCTGCTCCGTCTTCTTCGGCGAGGTGCCCTCCGGCACGAAGACCTCGCAGGTCAGTCCGGCCCGCGCGCAGTAGGCCGCGAAGGCGGTACCGGCGTTGCCGCTGCTGTCCGCCACGACCCGCTCCGGCCCCAGCCGGCGCGCGAGCTCCGCGAGCATCACCGCACCGCGGTCCTTGAAGGACAGCGTGGGCATCAGGAAGTCGAGCTTGGCGTGCACCCGCTCGGACAGCGGCACCAGCGGAGTGTTCCCCTCCGCCAGCGTGACGCCGAAGGCCCCGGTGATCGGCAGTGCGCAGCCGTAGCGCCAGAGCGAGTTGGGGCCGGCTGCGGGATCCAGCGCGGCGGCCGGATCGGGGGCGAAGTCGAGGTCCCACGGACCACCGCAGACCGGGCAGCACCAGGGCGCCGTCCGCACGTCGGCACGGGTGCCGTCCTCGGCGCAGACGTAGCCGGGTAGTGCGTGCGTCATGTGCGGTGAGCCTTTGCTCGTTCATGGCTGAGGTATGGCACGGATGTTACGCGTTCGTTGTCCTCTTGTGGTGGAGCGACTCCGTGCGCCAACCTTTCGTCAGCGGCGCATCGTTGGGCCGAATTGTTTGTCATGAGCATGGCTAAAAGTCATGCCCTGACGGCGGAGCCCACCGGCCGCGCACCCCCCGCAACGCACGACCTATGAGGAGGACCCCTCACATGTCCGCCACGCGTCACACCCGCCGGATCGCCGGCATCGGAGCGACCGCCACCCTGGCCCTCGCTCTAGGAGCCGCCCTCGCGTTACCCGCCTCCGCGGCTCCGCTCGCCCCGGAAGGCGTCATCGAGAACGCCGGTGCGCAGGGCACCATCTCCGGCAGCTACATCGTGACCCTGAACGACTCCGCCGCCCGGTCCACCGCCGACAGCGGAAAGGCCGTGGCCAAGCGGTACGGCGCGAGGATCGACCGGACCTACAGCGCGGCCCTCAACGGTTACTCCGTCGAGGTCTCCGAGGCGCAGGCCAAGAAGCTCGCCGCGGACCCCGCCGTCAAGTCGGTCGTGCAGAACCGGGTGTTCACCGTCGACGCCACTCAGCCGAACCCGCCCTCCTGGGGCCTGGACCGGATCGACCAGGCCGCGCTCCCGCTGAACCAGAGCTACACCTACCCGGACAAGGCCGGCGAGGGTGTGACGGCGTACATCATCGACACGGGCGTGCGGAAGACGCACCAGGACTTCGGCGGCCGCGCCGCCGACGGCTACGACGCCATCGACAACGACAACACCGCCCAGGACGGCCACGGCCACGGCACGCACGTCGCCGGCACCGTCGCGGGCACCGCGTACGGCGTGGCCAAGAAGGCGAAGATCGTCGGCGTCCGCGTCCTCAACAATCAGGGCTCGGGCACGACGGCCCAGGTCGTGGCCGGCATCGACTGGGTGACCCAGAACGCCGTCAAGCCGGCCGTGGCGAACATGTCGCTGGGCGGCGGCGCGGACTCCGCGCTCGACACCGCCGTGCGCAACTCCATAGCCAGCGGCATCACCTACGCCGTCGCGGCGGGCAACGAGACGGCCAACGCCTCCACCAAGTCCCCGGCGCGCGTCGCCGAGGCGATCACGGTGGGCGCCACCACCAGCACGGACGCCAAGGCCAGCTACTCCAACTTCGGCACCGTCCTGGACCTCTTCGCCCCGGGCTCCTCGATCACCTCCACGTGGGGCACGGGCGACACGGCCACCAACACCATCTCGGGCACCTCGATGGCCTCTCCGCACGTCGCGGGCGCGGCCGCCCTCTACCTCGCGGACAACCCGGGCAGCACCCCGGCCCAGATCTCCGCGGGCCTCGTCGCCGCCTCGACCCCGAACGTGGTGACCAGCCCCGGCACCGGCTCCCCGAACCGCCTGCTCCGCGTCGGCACCGGTACCACCCCGCCCAACCCGGGCACCCGCTTCGAGAACCTGAACGACTACGCGATCGCCGACAACGCCACCGTCGACTCGCCGCTCACCGTCAGCGGGATCTCCGGCAACGCCCCGGCGACGCTGAGCGTCTCGGTCGACATCAAGCACACCTACATCGGTGACCTGAAGGTCGACCTCGTCGCCCCCGACGGCACCCTGTACAACCTGCACAACCGCACCGGCGGCAGCGCGGACAACATCATCAAGACCGTCGCGGTCAACGCCTCCTCCGAGGTGGCCAACGGCGTGTGGAAGCTCCGGGTCAACGACAACGCGAACATCGACACCGGAAAGATCGACTCCTGGGCGCTGCAGTTCTGACGCTCGGGTTCCGACGCTCCGGTTCCGACGCTCGGGTTCTGATGCCCGGGCGGTAGGGACGCGGTGAACCGGCGGGGGCGACCGTTTCGACGGTCGCCCCCGCTGCGTACCATTCGCGCATTCGTTCGCCCGCTTCCTGGAGCACCGTGAGCACCCAGCCCCCGCACCACTGGCCCGCCCCGCCCCCGCAGGGGTACGGGTACGGGCCGCCCCCGCTCAACGGCTTCGCGCTCGCCTCCCTACTCGTCGGGCTGCTCTGCTTCCCGCCTCTGGGCGTCGTCTTCGCGCTCGTGGCCCTCGTACAGGTGAAGAAGAAGGGCGAACGGGGCGGAGCGCTGGCCGTCTGGGGGCTGGTGGTCTCGCTGGTGATGAGCGTCGCCGCCGTCCTAGCCGTCCCCGCGGCCGTACGGGCCGTGGACGCGCTCGACGAACGGAGCGGCTCCCGGCGCGGAGCGGGGGCCTACGGGGCCGTGGCGGGCACCCTCGTGGACGCGGCCGAACTGCGCGTCGGGCACTGCTTCAACGTCCCGGACGGGGACCTGCTCGCCGAGGACGCCCCCGTGTACCGGATCGACTGCGCCGAGGTCCACGACGCGGAGGTCACCTCCGCGACCTCGATGACCGAAGAGCGGTTCCCGGGCGTGCATCAGGTGCGGGACACCGCGATGCGGGACTGCTGGCGCGCGCAGGACGCGTACGCGATGGACACCTGGGCCCTGCCCTCGTCCGCGGGCATGTACTACTTCGCGCCCTCGCGCGGCAGCTGGAGCGACGGGGACCGGCGGATCGTGTGCGTGATCGGCACGGAGCGCGGGGAGCAGCGCGGCAGCCTGCGCAACGACGCCGGCACGCTGAGGCCAGAGCAAGTGGCCTTCCTCCGGGTCATGAGAGGCGTGGACGCGGCGCTGCTGGAGCAGCCGGACGAGGACGTGGCCGACGCGCTGCCCTCCTACCAGGGCTGGGCGCGGGAGATGGACAAGGCGCTGGGCGCCGAGGCGCGGTTCCTGGACACGGTGAAGGGGCGGCCCGAGCTGGCCGGTCCGGCCGGGGTGCAGCGGGAGCGGCTGGAGGTCGCACGGCTCGCGTGGCAGCAGGCGGCGCGGGCGAGGACCGAGGACGCGTTCCTGGACGCGTGGGACCGGGCGGTCGCCGCACTGCCGGTCGCGGTGGAGAAGGCGCTGCGCGGGGCGTACGGGCTGTCGACGACGGTTCCCGAGTGGCTGGCGGAATCCGAGGGGAACACCTCGCCGGGTCCCGCGCGGAGCCCTTCGCGGGAGTCCGCGTAACGCGTGGGTTTGGGTGACCTGGCTTCATCACTTCGGGTGAAACTCTGGCCCTTGCTTGCGAGGGACAACCGTCGGTTGCCAGGGTGTAGCTGTCTGTCAACCTGATGGGAGTGGCCTGTGACTTTCGGCGAGCAGCCGGCCTATCTGCGCGTCGCCGGGGATCTGCGACGGAAGATCGTCGATGGGTCCCTGCCTCCGCACGCCCGGCTCCCTTCACAGGCCCGGATCCGTGAGGAGTACGGGGTCTCCGACACAGTGGCCCTGGAGGCGCGCAAGGTCCTCATGGCGGAGGGCCTGGTCGAGGGCCGGTCCGGATCCGGCACGTACGTACGCGAACAACCCGTCCCGCGGCGCGTCGCCCGCTCCGGCTACCGCACCGGCGGGGCCTCGACCCCCTTCCGGCAGGAACAGGCGGAGGCGGGCGCCCGCGGCACCTGGGACTCCAGCAGCGAACAGGCCGCCGCCCCGGCGGACATCGCGAAACGGCTCGGCATCGAACCGGGCGAGCGGGTGATGCGGACGCGGTACGTCTACCGCGACGCGGGCGAGGCGATGATGCTGTCGACCTCCTGGGAGCCGCTGACGGTGACCGGGCGGACGCCGGTGATGCTGCCGGAGGAGGGGCCGCTCGGGGGCGCGGGGGTCGTCGACCGGATGGCGGCGATCGACGTGGTCGTCGACAACGTGGTGGAGGAGGTCGGGGCACGCCCGGGCCTGGCGGAGGAGAGCATGCAGCTCGGCGGGGTGCCGGGGCACGTGGTCCTGGTGATCGGGCGCACGTACTTCGCGTCCGGCCGCGCCGTGGAAACCGCCGACGTCATCGTCCCGGCCGACCGCTACCGCCTGGCGTACCACCTGCCGGTGAGGTGAACCCGGGGGGTGCCGGTTCCCTGGCGGGCGGGCGGCGGCACCCGGGGGTGCGCTGCCCCGTGCAGCCTGCGGCGCCGTTGCCGGGGGCCAGCCCCCGGACCCGCTCCTCAAACGCCGGAGGGGCTGGATTTGGCTGACGCCAGCCTGCACGTGTGCGCAGCCCTTGGCCGAATCCAGCCCCGCCGGCGTTTGAGGCGCGGGGGCTCGGGGGCGGAGCCACTGCGAGGTCGGCGTCAGCCAAATCCAGCCCCTCCGGCGCTTGAGGAGCGGGGGCTCGGGGGCTGGCCCCCGCAACGGCGGCGAGCCGGATGGCTCCGGCGGAGCCCCGCTGCGGTGTTCCGGAACCCGGACAGGGGGTGTCGGGGGGTGTAACCCCGCCGTGACGCGCGGTGCGGGGGTGTAACCCCCGGGCAATGCCCAAGGGTGACGGGCCGTCACGTAAGCGGCCTACCTTCCGGCGGTATGACCGATACCGCCACCACCCCCGCACCCCCGGCGCAGCCACCCCGCAGGAGCTACGCCAAGCTCGCCGCCGACGAGAGCCGCGAGGACTACTCGCTCAGGTACGCGCCCCACTCCTTCCGCCGCTGGGGGCCCGGCACCGTCGCCGGCACCGCCCTCGGCGGCATCGCCTACCTCGCCGACTTCGCCATCGGAGCCTCCATCGTCTTCGCCTACGGCTTCACCAGCGGGGCCGCCGCGATCCTGGCGGCCGCCGCCGTCATCTTCCTGACCGGCATCCCCATCGCCCGCGCGTGCGCCACGTACGGCCTGGACATGGACCTGGTCACCCGGGGCGCGGGGTTCGGGTACTTCGGCTCCACCCTCACCTCCCTCATCTACGCCTCCTTCACGTTCATCTTCTTCGCGCTCGAAGGCTCGATCATGGCCCAGGCCATGCACCAGGCCGTCGGACTGCCCCTGGAGATCGGGTACCTGCTCACCACGCTCATCGTCATCCCGATCGTCTTCAAGGGCATGGGCGCCCTCGCCAAGGTGCAGGCCTGGACCCAGCCGATCTGGCTGATCGGGCTGGTCCTGCCCTTCCTCGTGCTCGCCTTCGAGGCCCCCGACGCCTGGGGCGCCTTCGCGCACTTCGGCGGGACGGAAGGGGCCGGCTCCGGCTTCTCCTGGATCGGCTTCGGCTTCGGCACCGGCATCGCGCTCTCGCTCATCGCGCAGATCGGCGAGCAGGCCGACTACCTGAGGTTCATGCCCGCCAAGACTCCGGCCAACAGCCGCCGCTGGAACCTCGCGGTGCTCGCCGCCGGCCCCGGCTGGGTGATCATCGGCGCCGCCAAGCAGCTCGGCGGGGCCTTCCTCGCCTTCGTCGCCCTGGAGGCCGTCGGCAAGACCCACGCGCTGGAGCCGATCGCCCCGCAGCTGGAGGCGCTGCGCCCCTGGCTCGGCGGTCTCGCGCTGCCCGTCGCCGCCGTGTTCGTCATCGTGTCCCAGATCAAGATCAACGTCACGAACGCCTACAGCGGCTCGCTGTCCTGGTCGAACTTCTTCTCCCGGGTCACCCACCGCCACCCCGGCCGCGTCTGGTACATCTTCCTCAACCTCGGCATCGCGCTGACGCTGATGGAGATGAACATGTTCGCGATGCTCGGCAAGCTGCTGGGCTTCTACTCCAACGTGGGCATCGCCTGGATCGTCGCCGTCGCCGCCGACCTCGTGATCAACAAGCGGCTCGGGCTCAGCCCGCCGTACATCGAGTTCAAGCGCGCCTACCTCTACTCGGTCAATCCGGCCGGATTCGGCTCGATGGTGATCGCTTCCACCGTCTCGATCCTCGCCTTCTTCGGCCTTTTCGGGACATACGCCGAGGCCTTCTCCACCTTCATCGCGGCCGGACTCGCGCTCGTCCTCTGCCCGTTGATCGCCTGGGCGACGAAGGGGAAGTACTACCTGGCCAGGCCGAACACGGTCAACGGCCCGGACGCGGCCGTCGAGGACGTCACCGCCACGCACCTCTGCGCCGTCTGCGAGTCCGCGTACGAACTCCCGGACATCGCCGACTGCCCCGTCGTCTCCGGCCCGATCTGCTCGCTCTGCTGTTCCCTCGACGCGACCTGCGGGGACGTCTGCCGCAAGGCGAACCCGGGCGGCGCCGTGATCCTTCCGCTTCCGACCGTGCGCGGGGTCTGAACCGGCGCGCACGGCCCACTCGTACGCATGGCCGGATGCGTACGCCTGCGAGGTACCTCTTCGTGAAAAACCGTATCCGCTGAGTAAAGGTCGGGCGTAGGCTCGGGCATATGCGCAATGCGGTTTCCCGGGCAGGTACGTCGGCGGAGGGTGAAACGCGATGAACGACAGCGGTGCCCTGCTCCCGTGGCTGGTCATACGTGAGGACGACAACGGCAACCGCTACCGGGTGGGCCGGTACTCCACCCGGGCCGAGGCCCAGAAGGTCGCCGACAGCCTCGAAAGCAGAGGGCACAAGCAGCTCTACTGGATCGAGCGGCTCGGTCAGGACAGCACCGCCGGCCGGACCGGCACGAGGAACTGAGCAGTGCGGCGCACCCGTCGCCGCTGCCATAGGCTCCGCCCATGACGGTACGAGTGGTCGTGGGCGGAGCCCTTTGTCATGAGGGGCGCCTGCTGGCCGCCCGCCGGAGCGCGCCCCCGGAGCTCGCCGGCCGCTGGGAGCTCCCGGGCGGCAAGGCCGAGCCGGGCGAATCCGTACCCGAGGCGCTGGTGCGTGAGCTGCGCGAGGAGCTCGGCGTGGAGACCGAGGCGCTGGAGCGGATCCCGGGGGAGTGGCCGCTGAAGCCCGGCCTGGTCCTCCACGTGTGGACGGCCCGGCTGCTCTCGGGCGATCCGCTCCCGCTGGAGGACCACGACGAGCTGCGCTGGCTCCGGCCCGAGGAGCTGGACTCGGTGGACTGGCTCGACCAGGACCGCCCGGCCGTCGCCGAGGCCGGCCGCCGGCTGAGCGCCGATGCGGATGCGGCTGTCGACATCGACGCCGATGTTGACGCCGGGGTTCACGGGGGCGCGTGACGCGCACGCGCTAGGCCGTCTGCGCCACAGTGCGCCGGTCGGTGAGGGGCCGAGTGGTACGACGCCTCGAATATCGGGTATGTCGCTATTAATCCCTATCTCGTACGTGTACACGAGGCTCTGTCCTCCCTGTCGAACCGGACTGGGGTCGCCAGCCGGCCCGGGAAGTGATCGGCGTGATCGACACAGACGGTGAATGCGCCGAATGGGCCTTTCCCGCCGAACCGGGTGCCGTCCGCACCGCCCGCCACGCGGTGCGCGGCACCCTTCGCGACTGGGGTCTCGACTCCGTCGGCGACGTCACCGTACTGCTGGTCAGCGAGCTGGTCACCAACTCCCTGCGGTACGCCTCCGGCCCCATCGGAGTCCGGCTCGTACGGCGCAATCCAGCCGCCCGGGACGCTCCCTCGGGTCCGGCGCTTCTCGTGGAGGTTTCGGATCCGCTTCCGGATCCACCCCGCGAACGCGTCGCCGCACCCGATGACGAGGGGGGGCGCGGACTGCACCTCGTGGCGGTCTCCGCGCAGCGCTGGGGGACCCGTCACGGGAAGTCGGGCAAGACCGTGTGGTTCGAATTGGCTCTTCCTGGTGAGTAACAAGGTGAGGGGCAGTCGACGATCACAAGGCTTGGCTGGAAAACAACGGGATCTTTTTGTGATCGCGAAGGTCGTGTCGTAGAGCGCCGTGGTGCTGAATACTTCGGTCATGGCCGGTCCGGTTGCGGTGAGCTGGAGGGGACGGTCGCGTGAGCGAGATACCTGTACAGGCACATCAGGCCCGTGTGCCCGGGGAAGCGTCTGGGGAGACCTGGCGCGACTCCCTGTGGCACAGCAGCCCGCCTGGCTCGATATATGACTACATAAAGGTCGCTTCCTTCTCGATCGGGCCCGACGGGCTGATCGACCAGTGGAGCCTGCGCGCCGAGGAACTCTTCGGGCTGACCGCGACCGAGGCCGTCGGCCGCGACCCCGTCGACGCCTTCATGCCCCCGGAGCTGCGCGCCGGCGCACACCGCAGGGTGGCCGAGATTCTCGACGGCAAGGAATGGACGGGCCTGATCCCCTTCCGGATCCCCGGCGGCGACGGTGCGCACGGGGTGGCTGAGATCTATGTGATGCCGACCCAGACCGAAACCGCCGAGCGGGCCGCGCTCTGCGTCGTGGTCGACGTACGCGCGCTGCGCCGCATCGAATCCGATCTGGCCGCCTCGCAGGCGATATTCGGCCAATCTCCCTTCGGATTCCTGCTCTTCGGCACGGACCTCACCGTGCAGCGCGCCAACCGCCGCTTCGCGACCGTCTTCGGCGGCGCCGCCGAAGAGCACCGCGGCCGCACCGTCCACGACTACCTGCCCGCCCACGAGGCCGACCGGATGGCCGAGGCGCTGCGCAGGGTCCTGGAAACCGGCGACTCCGTCAACGACCTCCAGATCACCGGCGCCGCCCCCGGCAGCCGGGAGAACCGCCACTGGTCCATCAACCTCTACCGGGTCCACGGCGGCACCGGCCGCCCCATCGGGGTCGCCGGCATCGGCATCGACGTGACCCGCCGCCACCTCGCCGCCCGCGAGGCCGCCGGGGTCCGGCGCAACCTGGCCCTGCTGAACGAGGCCGGACACCGCATCGGCAACTCCCTAGACCTGGAGACCACCGCCCGCGAGCTCCTCGACGTCACCGTCCCCGGCTTCTGCGACCTGGCCGCCGTCGACCTCTACCAGGGGCTGCTGCTCGGCGACGACGACCGCCCCGCCCGCCCGCAGGGACCCGGCGTGCCCAGCCTGCCCGGCCACGGCCCGGGCCGGGCGCCCTCGGCGCCGCTGCGGCGGGTGGCCTTCTCCTCCGCCGTGTCGGACGCCCCGCTGTCCGGTCCGGGCGCGCTGGTCTCCGTAGGGGAGGTCCACCGCTATCCGGCCGGGTCGCCGGGGGCGTTCGCCCTGCGCACGGCGCGGCCGCGGCTGGTGGAGGGCGGCGGACCCGAGTCCGGGGACCTCGTACAGTCCACGCTCGTCGTCCCGCTGGTCGCCCACGACACGGTGGTCGGGCTCGCGCAGTTCTCCCGTACGAAGGGCAGCGAGCCCTTCGGCGAACGCGACCGGGCCGTCGCGGTGGAGCTCGCCGCGCGCGCCGCCGTCTGCATCGACAACGCCCGCCTCTACCGGCGCGAACACGAACGCGCGCTGATACTGCAGCGCAGCCTGCTGCCCCCGGGCGACCCGGAGGCCGCCGGACTCGACATCGCCTGCCGCTACCTGCCGGGCAACGCCGCCACCGAGGTCGGCGGAGACTGGTTCGACGTCATCGAGCTGCCCGGGCACCGCACGGCGCTGGTCGTCGGCGACGTCATGGGCCGCGGGCTGCGGGCGGCCGTGGCCATGGGCGAACTGCGCACCGCCGTACGGACCCTCGCGCTGCTGGACCTGGAACCGGCGGAGGTGCTGACCGCGCTGGACGAGATCGCCCGGGGCCTCGGCGCGCCCGGCGGCTCCCAGCAGGCCTCCCGGGCCGCACTGCACTCGCGGGACGCCGACCGCTCGGAGGTGTACCTCGCGACGTGCGTCTACGCCGTCTACGACCCGGTCACCCGGCGCTGCACCATCGCCAACGCCGGCCACATGCCGCCGGTGCTGGTGGAACCGGTGGAGGAGGGCGGTACGCCCCGCCCCGGGCTGCTGCTGGAGATCCCGACCGGGATGCCGCTGGGCGTGGGCGGTGAACCCTTCGAGGAGGTCGAGGTCGAACTGCCCGAGGGGGCCCTGCTCGCCTTGTACACCGACGGCCTGGTCGAATCCCGGACCCACCCGCTGGAGGAGGGCCTCCGGGGCCTGCGGGACGCGCTGGCCGACCCCGCGCGCCCCCTGGAGGAGGTCTGCGACCACGTCCTGAACACCCTGGACACCCGGCACGGCGAGGACGACATCGCGCTGCTGATGGCCCGGGTCCAGGGCCTCCCGGTGGACGCGGTCGGCGACTGGCAGCTCCCGCGCGAGGCCCGCTCGGTGGGCCGGGCCCGCGAGCTGGCCCGGGCGAAGCTGCCCGCGTGGGGCCTGGAGGGACTGCTCGACACCACGGAACTGCTGGTGAGCGAGCTCGTCACGAACGCCCTGCGCTACGGCGAGGGCGAGATCCGGCTGCGCCTGCTGCTGGACCGAACCCTCGTCTGCGAGGTCTGGGACGCCAACCTGGTCCAGCCCCGCCGCCGCAGGGCGCGGGACACCGACGAGGGCGGCCGCGGCCTCCAACTGGTCGGCCTGCTCTCCGCGGGCTGGGGCACCCGCCGCACCCACCGGGGCAAGACGGTCTGGTTCGAACTCCCGCTTCCGGGCGCGGTGGCGGAATCGGTGACGGAACTCTCGGCGGAGCAACTCCTGAGCATGTACGGGTAGCGGGGCGCCCGGGCCGGCAGCGGCCGGCCCGGGCGGGTGGTGACGGGGAACAGGCCCTCAGGCGGCCCGGCCGGACTTCAGGGCGGCCAGCCGGGCCTCGATCTCCGAGGTCTTGCCGAGGTCGTCCAGGGACTCGAACTGCGCGTCCAGGGAGGAAGCGGCCAGTTCCTGCTTGCCGAGGGCCATGGCCTCCTCGCGGCGGACCTTCTCCTCGAAGCGGGTGATGTCGCTGGTCGGGTCCATCACGTCGATGTTCTTGACCGCGTCCATCATCGTGTTCTGCGCCTGCGCGGTCTTGGCCCGCGACACCAGCTCGTCGCGCTTCGCCGTCAGCTCCGTCAGCTTGGTCTTCATCGAGTCCAGGCCCGACTTCAGCTTGTCGACCACCTCGGTCTGGGCGGCGATCGTCGGCGCGGCCGTCTTCGCCTCCTTCTCCGACTGCATCTGGCGGCCGAGGGCGACCTTCGCGAGGTTGTCGAACTTGTCGGCGTCGGCGGCCGACCCGGACGTCCGCAGCTCGTCGGCCTTCTTGCTCGCCGCGAGGGCCTTGCCGCCCCACTCGGCGGCCGCGTCCACGTCCTCCTTGTGGTCCGCCTCCAGCATCCGCAGGTTGCCGATGGTGGTCGCTACGGCCTGCTCCGCCTCGGAGATGTTGTTCGTGTAGTCGCGGATGAGCTGGTCCAGCATCTTCTGCGGGTCCTCCGCCTGGTCCAGCAGGGAGTTGATGTTGGCCTTGGCGAGCTGGGTGACGCGGCCGAGGATGCTCTGCTTGCTCATGTGCTCTGTCTCCTTGGGAGCGGGGGGAACGGGGGTGAGGGGGAGCGCGTGCGAAGGGAGTGCGTGGGTCAGAAGCGGCCGCCGCCGCCCATGCGGCCGCGGGTGCCGCCGCCGCCGAAGGAGCCGGGGCCGCGTCCGCCGCCCCCGCCGAAGCCGCCGCCGAAGCCGCCGCCCCCGCCGCCGAAGCCGCCCCCGCGGCCGCCGCCGAGGATTTCGCCGAGGATGATCCCGCCGAGCACCGCGCCTCCCATGCCGCCGCCCTGCTGCCGTCCGCCGCCGTACGGGTTCTGGTAGCCCCGTACGTCCTGCTCGGCCAACTGCTGGGCCTGGCGCGCGAGCGAGTCCGCCTGCTGGGCCTCGGCGAGCGCGCCCGCCGGGTCCGAGCCCGCCAGGGACGCGGACCGCTCCAGGTGGCGCTGGGCCTCCGCCAGCCGGGTGCGGGCCTGGCTGCCGATCGCGCCCCGGCTGGTGGTGATGTAGTCGGTGGCCGCGCCGATCGCGCTGCGGGCCGTGAGCAGGGCCTGGTCGAGCAGGGCCGCGGCCCGCTGCCGGCCCGACTCCCGCTCGCGGGCCCCGGCCAGCGCCTCGTCGAGGGCCGCGTCGGCCTCCTCCACGCGGCGCAGGGCGTCCAGCGGGTCGTACCGGCCGGCCTCCTGCTCCTGCCGTACGTCGGCCAGTACGGCCTCCGCCCGGCTGATCCGGCCGCGCAGATCGGCGGTCGAGGAGCCCTCGGTGGTGCCGGTCAGTAGCCCGCGCGCGTCGGCGAGGTCCGTGTCCGTCTCGTTGAGCGCGCCCGGCAGCTTCCCGGCCGCCTCCGCCAGCTCCTGCGCGCGCCGCTCCACCGCGTCGACCAGGGTCGCCGCCTGGTCCACGGCGCCCTCGGCCGCCCGGACGTGCACGGCGGCCTTGCCGTTGTCGCCGGCGCCGATCGCGGCGCGCGCCTCGCCGAGGCTGGTCGTCGCGAACAGCAGCCGGTCCTTGGCCTGTTCGGGGTTGGAGGCCACCGGCGCCGCCGCGGAGTCCGCGTACTGGCGGCCGAGCGCCGTGAGGGTGGCCTCCGCCGTGGTCGTACGGCCCGTCAGGGCGCGGAAGTGGCTCTCCACCGTCGCGAGCGCCTGCGGGGCGTTCTTCTCCAGGTCCCGCAGCCGGTCGAAGTCCTCCGACTCGGCGTCGAGCCGCCGGCTCGCCTCCGTGCAGCGGGCCACGATCTCGTCGAGCATCCGGCGGCGGGTGGCGTCGTCCTCCGGGTACGCGTCGTCGAGCTGCTGGCGCAGCCGGAACGCGGCCGTCAGCTCGCCCTTCCCGAACTCCACCGCCTGGGTGAAGGCCGCCACCGCCTCCTCGCCGAACTGTGCGGTGGCGAAGCCGAGTTCCTCGGTACTGGTGCGGATGGCGTCGTCGGTCTCCACCAGCATGGCCTTGGCCTTGGCGTCCAGCTCCGGCAGCGGGAGGGCGGCGGGGCCCTGCCCGGACCAGCCGGTGGTCTTCGAGCCGCCGCTGCCGCCCGCCGCCTTGCGCTTGCGCCGGGTGTACGCGTACGCCCCGAGGGCGCCGGCCGCGCCGACCGCGACCACCGGGAGGACGAAGTCCCCGGCGCCGCTCTCGCCGCCGCTCGCCGGGGCGCCTCCGGGGTCGGCCTCGCCGGGGACGATGGCCGGCACCGGCACGGGCAGTCCGCCCAGGACGGCGTCGTAGCCGTTGGCGGCGCCGATCGCGGCGCCCGCCCAGTCGTTCTGCTTGAGGGCCGGCTCGATGGCGGTCTGCGCGACCGCCGCGAGCTGCTCCGTGGTGAATCCGGAGTCGACATCGGCCGAATAGGCGTACTGCCGGGCGCCGGTGGCGATGGCCAGCAGGACGTCGTTCTGGCCGAGGCCGTTCTTCTGGGCGGTGGCGTCGGCCCAGCTCTGCGCGGACCGGTCGGAGAAGTCGCGCACGTACGTGACGAACAGCTGGACCTTCCGGTCGGCGTACAGCTTGTCCAGCGCGGCGGTGACCTCGGGCTTGCGGTCGCCCAGGGCGCCCACGCGGTCGGTGATCTGCCCCTGCTGGGACAGGGTGACGGGATCGTCGGCCCGGGCGGCCGGCGCGGCGGCCGTCGTCCAGCCGGTGAGCGCGAGCAGCGCGGCGGCGAGGGCGAGGCCGGTCCGGACGGGTATCTCGGCGGTGATGCGTCTCTTCGTGCTGCTTCTCGGCGGAGTCACATTTGGGAGAGTATGGGCGGTTTACGCCTCCCGCACCCGGAGGCGCACGCCCCAGGGGGTGTCTTGCCGGTCACGCCGCGAGCCCGGCCTGATCGGCAAGACACCCCCTAAGGCAGGCCGTACGCCGTGAGTTCCGGGCGGGAGAGCACCAGGTGGTCGCCGATCAGCAGGGCGTCGGCCGTGGCCAGCGGCGGGTGGTCCCAGTACCGGCGCGGTCTGCCCGACGCCGGGTCCAGGACCGCCACGTACGGGTCCGACGAGCGGCCGAGGAGACCGCGACGGCCGCCCTGGGGGACCGTCACGTACAGGCCGCCCGGACGCAGCCCCAGCAGGTCCAGCCCGCACCCCGTACCGCCGCACCGGGCCGCCTGGCGCTGCCAGCGCAGTGCGCCCGTCTCCGCGTCGAGCGCATGGACCACGTCCCAGCCCTCCGGGCGGTGTGAGGCCGCGTACACGGTGCCGCGTTCGACCAGCAGCCCGTCCGCCGGGGCGCCCAGCGCATGGCGCCACACCTCCCGGCCGGAACCCTGGTCCAGGGCCAGCAGCGCGCCTTCGTCCAGGAGGTGGACGAGTCCGCTCCCGGACAGCCGCGGATCGTGCAGCGTGCGCGCCGTGGGGCGGGACCGCCGGAAGGACCACACCGGGCGGCCGGTCGGCAGGTGCAGCGCCCGCAGCCGCAGCTCGTCCGCGAGGACCAGGCAGTCGCCCACCGCGGCGGGGGAGCGCGTCGTCGGGTCGGGTACGGGGCGCTGCCACAGCACCTCGCCCGTCGCCGCCCGCAGCGCGGTCAGGTCCCCCGGCGCCCCGTGCACCAGCACCGGCCCGGCGCTGCGCAGCGGCCGCGGCCCGGGGAGGGCCGGGAGGTCCGCACGCCCGGTGCCGGGCAGCGGCCGTGTGCCGGGCATCGGCCGTGTGCCGGGCAGGTCTCGCCACCACCGCACCCGCCCGTCGCGCGGCTCGCGCGCGAGCAGCCGTACCCCGGGCACGCCGTCCCGCCGGACCTCGACGTACACCGTGGCCGCGTCCGCCGCGCAGGACACCAGGAGCGGCCCGGTCCCGGGCAGCGGCGGCGCGGCCGCGCCCACGCCCTCGTCGGAGTGGGCCGTCCAGCGGGTCGTGCCCTCCTCGGCCCGTACGCAGCCCACCTCGGTCCCCGACCGCCACACCACGTGGGCGCCGGCCGCGTACGCGGCGTCCGGCCGGGCGGCGGTGTGCCAGGCGAGGGCCCCGGGCTCGGGACGACGCTTCGGCCCCGGGCCGCTCGTGCGCATCCCGGACCCCGCGTCCCGGCCGCCCAGGACCCTGATCCCGGACGGCGGCGGGCTCCCGGCGGCGGCGGCCTCCGCCAGCCAGGGTGCCCGGCCCGTCCCCACGCACAGCCGGGCGACGAGGGCCAGCTGCTGGGCCCGCTTCCCGGGGTCCGGCAGGTTCCGCGCCCGGCCCGCCCACTCCCGCGCCGCCGCCGGGTCCAGCGGCGGCCCGGCGTCCTGCTCGATGTAGATCCGGGCCGTGGCCAGCGAGGCCAGGGCGTGGTCGGCTTTCGCGTCGGCGGCCTCCCCGGGCCGGCGGCCCAGCAGGGCGGCGGCTTGGTTCCGCAGCCGCTCCGCCTCTACGAGCCGACCCTGCTCGGCGTGGTGCGCGGACTCCTCGCGCAGCCAGGCCGCCCGCTCCTCCAGGAACCGCGGCAGCTCCTCCTCGGCCTGCTCCAGCGCCCGGGCCCCGCCCGCCGGATCCCCGGCCCCCGAACGGTCGCGCGCCACCTGGCACAGCGCCAGCAGCCGGCCCCCGGCGGAGCCGATGCGCTCGCTGAGCCGCAGGGCCGCCGCCACGTTGTGCGGGGCGACGGCCAGCACCATGTCGTAGGTGGCGGCCCCGCGCTGCCCGGCGTCCGGTATCAGCGCCAACTGCAGCTCCGCCCCGGCGGGATCGGCCGCCGCGACGGCCGTGTCGATGTGGGCCCGGAGCCGTTTGTCCGCCGGGCTGTCCGCGAAGTGGACCCGGGCGATCTGGACGGCCTGCTCGGGCGCGACCCGGGTCTGGCCCCCGTTGTCAGTGGCCCCCGCTAGGTTGATACGGAGATGTGAGGGGGCCGTGATGATCCGTGCGTACAAGTTCCTCATGCGGCCCACCGTGGGCCAGAGGATCGCGTTAGGCGAAATGCTCCGAGATCACTGCTCGCTGTACAACGGGGCACTGCAGGAACGTCGTGACGCCTACCGGCACCGGTCCAAGACGAACATCAAGTACGGGATGCAGTCCGCGCAGCTTAAGGACATCCGGGCGTTCGACCCGGAGCATCAGGGCCGGTGGTCGTTCTCATCGCAACAGGCCACCCTTCGTCGTCTCGACAAGGCGTTCGCGGCGTTCTTCCGCCGGGTCAAGGCCGGTGATGCTCCCGGCTATCCGCGCTTTCGTGGCGTGAGCTGGTTCGACTCGGTGGAGTTCCCGAAGGACGGCGACGGCTGCCGGTGGCACGCCACCCCGCATGACCCCGTCACCCGCGTCCGCTTCCAGGGTGTCGGGTACGTCAAGGTCAACCAGCACCGTGCCGTGGTCGGCAGGGTCAAGACGGTCTCGGTGAAGCGCGAGGGCCGTAGGTGGTTCGTCGTGCTGACCGCCGAGCAGGACCAGCCCGAACCCCTGCCGTCGACGGGCAGCGTGGTCGGCATCGACCTTGGCATCGCGTTGTTCCTCACCGACTCGAACGGCGTGCACGTCCCCAACCCACGTCACGGCCGCCGCGCTGCCGCCCAGCTCGGGTCCGCACAGCAAGCCCTCGCTCGGTTCCCGCGAGTCCGCAGGGACAAGCGCACCGCCAAACATCGCCGTGCGGTTGAGAAGGTCGCCGCCCTGCACGGCAAAGTCCGCCGTAAGCGGCTCGACCACGCGCACAAGACCGCCCTCGCCCTGGTCCGCGCGCACGATCTCATCGCGCACGAAGACCTCAAGATCCGAAACATGCGCCGGTCGCCCGCGCCGAAGTCGGACCCTCGCGAGGTAGGCGCCTACCTGCCCAATGGGGCCGCCGCCAAGGCCGGGCTCAATAGGTCGATCAACGATGCCGGTTGGGGGGTGTTCCTGACGATCCTGCACGCCAAGGCTGAAAGCGCCGGACGGGAAGTGATCGCCGTGGACCCCCGCAACACCTCCCGGACCTGCCCCGAATGCGGGCACGTCGCAGCGGAGAACCGGCCCACACAGGAGAAGTTCCACTGCGTCTTGTGCGGCCACCAGGCGCACGCCGACACAGTCGGAGCACTCAACGTCCTACGGGCCGGGCTGGTCCGTCGCACCGCTGGTACGGCGTAGCGAGAAGCCCCCGGATTCGTCCGGGGGAGGAGTCACCACGATGAAGAGCTGCCCCTCCTCCTGGCCCACGTCGTGCACGACGGTGATGCCGGGATGCTGGAGCCGCGCCCCGATGGTGGCCTCGCGCCGGAAGCGGGCGACCGCCTCGTCGGACATGGCCGTCTCCAGGAGCACCTTCACCGCCACGGCCCGTTCCAGTGCCGTGTCGTGCGCCCGCCACACCTCGCCGAAGCCGCCCTTGCCGAGCCGCTGTTCGAGGCGGTACCGGTCCGCCAGCTGATCCCCCACCCGCACCGCGAAAGCCCCCTGACATGACGTCAACGACGTTGCTCAGGGGGCATTCTGTCGTGCCAAGTGAACAGCTGGGGGCGGCTATGTGCCGGAACGCCGCCGGATCTTGCTCCCCAGCCACACCAGCGGGTCGTACTTGCGGTCCACGGCCCGCTCCTTCAGCGGGATCAGGGCGTTGTCGGTGATCTTGATCCCCTCGGGGCAGACCTCCGTGCAGCACTTGGTGATGTTGCAGTAGCCGAGCCCGTGCTCCTCCTGCGCCGTGCGCTTGCGGTCCAGGCCCGCCTCGGCCGCCGCGTCCAGCGGGTGCATGTCCAGCTCCGCCACCCGCATCAGGAAGCGCGGACCGGCGAAGGCGCCCTTGTTCTCCTCGTGGTCGCGCACCACGTGACAGGTGTCCTGGCACAGGAAGCACTCGATGCACTTGCGGAACTCCTGCGAGCGCTCCACGTCGATCTGCTGCATCCGGTACTCGCCCGGAGCCACCCCGGCGGGCGGCACGAAGGCGGGCACCTCGCGCGCCTTCTGGTAGTTGAAGGACACGTCCGTCACCAGGTCGCGGACGACCGGGAAGGCCCGCAACGGGGTCACGGTGATCGTCTCCTCGCGGGAGAAGGTCGACATCCGCGTCATGCACATCAGCCGCGGCCGCCCGTTGACCTCCGCGCTGCACGAACCGCACTTGCCCGCCTTGCAGTTCCACCGCACCGCGAGGTCGGAGGCCTGGGTGGCCTGGAGCCGGTGGACGATGTCCAGCACCACCTCCCCGTCGTGCACCTCCACGGTGAAGTCGCGCAGCTCACCGCCCTCCGCGTCGCCCCGCCAGATCCGGAACGCGGCATCGTAGGTGCTCATTCGTACAGCTCCTCTTCGGCGAGGTACTTGACCAGCTCTTCCTTCTCGAAGAGCGCGAGCAGGTCGGATCGGATGGGATCGGTGCGCACCCGGGTCAGCTCGATCCGGTCCGCCGCGGGGTCCGACGGAGCGGGGTCGACGGGCCGGCACATCAGGTTCACCGGCCGCCAGGAGCGCTCCATCGCCGGGCAGTCCTCGCGGGTGTGCCCGCCCCGGCTCTCGGTGCGCTCCAGGGCCGCGCGGGCCACGCACTCGCTGACCAGCAGCATGTTGCGCAGGTCCAGGGCCAGGTGCCAGCCCGGGTTGAACTGCCGGTGCCCCTCGACCCCGGCCCGGGAGGCCCGTACGCGCAGGGCCGCGAGCTTCTCCAGGGCCTGGGCCATCTCGCCCTCGCGGCGGATGATCCCGACGAGGTCGTTCATGGCCGTCTGGAGCTCCTGGTGGAGGGTGTACGGGTTCTCCGCGCCCTCGGCGGCGTGGAACGGGGCCAGCGCCTCCGCGGCCGCCGCGTCGATCTGCGCCTGGGACACCTCGGGCCGCCCGCCGACGGCCGGGGCGTCCCGCGCCGCGTACTCGGCGGCGTGCAGCCCGGCCCGGCGGCCGAAGACCAGCAGGTCGGAGAGGGAGTTCCCGCCGAGCCGGTTCGAGCCGTGCATCCCGCCCGCGACCTCACCGGCGGCGAACAGGCCCGGCACCCCGAGGGTGGCGGCCGTATCGGACTCGACCGCGATGCCGCCCATCACGTAGTGGCAGGTCGGGCCGACCTCCATCGGTTCGGCGGTGATGTCCACGTCCGCCAGCTCCTTGAACTGGTGGTACATCGACGGGAGCCGCCGCTTGATCTTCTCGGCCGGCATCCGGGTGGACACGTCGAGGAACACCCCGCCGTGCGGGGACCCGCGCCCGGCCTTGACCTCGGAGTTGATGGCGCGGGCCACCTCGTCGCGGGGGAGCAGCTCGGGCGGGCGCCGGTTGTGGTCGGGGTCCTCGTACCAGCGGTCGCCCTCCTCCTCGGACTCCGCGTACTTCTCCTTGAACACGTCCGGGACGTAGTCGAACATGAACCGCTTGCCCTCGCTGTTGCGCAGCACCCCGCCGTCGCCGCGCACCGACTCGGTGACGAGGATCCCCTTCACCGAGGGCGGCCAGACCATGCCGGTCGGGTGGAACTGCACGAACTCCATGTTCAGCAGCGGCGCCCCGGCGAGCAGCGCCAGCGCGTGGCCGTCGCCGGTGTACTCCCACGAGTTGGACGTGGTCTTGAAGGACTTGCCGATGCCGCCCGTGGCCAGCACCACCGCCGGAGCCTCCAGGACGAAGAACCGCCCGGTCTCGCGCTCGTAGCAGAAGGTCCCGGACACCTTCTCGCCGTCTTTCAGGACCCTCGTGACCGTGCACTCCTGGAAGACCTTGAGCCGGGCCTCGTAGTCCCCGTACTCCTTGAAGTCCTCCTGCTGGAGCTGCACGATCTTCTGCTGGAGGGTGCGGATCAGCTCCAGCCCGGTCCGGTCGCCGACGTGCGCGAGCCGCGGGTACTCGTGCCCGCCGAAGTTGCGCTGCGAGATCTTCCCGTCGGGCGTGCGGTCGAAGAGCGCGCCCCAGGTCTCCAGCTCCCAGACCCGGTCCGGGGCCTCCTTGGCGTGGAGCTCCGCCATCCGCCACTGGTTCAGGAACTTGCCGCCGCGCATGGTGTCGCGGAAGTGGACCTGCCAGTTGTCGCCCTCGTTGACGTTGCCCATGGAGGCGGCGATCCCGCCCTCCGCCATCACGGTGTGGGCCTTGCCGAAGAGGGATTTGCAGATCACGGCCGTACGGGCGCCCCGCTCGCGCGCCTCGATCGCGGCCCGCAGCCCGGCGCCGCCCGCGCCGACCACGACCACGTCCCACTGCTGCCGTTCGACTTGGGTCACTAGAAGATCCTCGGGTCGGAGAAGGCGCCGCTGGCCACCAGGTACACGTAGAAGTCGCACGCGGCGACGCTGATCAGGGAGGCCCACGCCAGCTGCATGTGGCGGGTGTTGAGCCTGCTGATCCAGCCCCACAGGCGGTAGCGCACCGGGTGCTTGGAGAAGTGCTTGAGGCGGCCGCCCATGATGTGCCGGCAGGAGTGGCAGGACAGCGTGTAGGCCCAGATCAGCGCGATGTTGACGACGAAGAGCAGCGTTCCGAGGCCCATGTGGCCCCACGCGTACTGCTCGTCGCGGAAGGTCAGCACGGTGTCGTAGGTGAGGATGCCCGCGACCGGCAGCGCCGCGTAGAAGAAGTAGCGGTGCATGTTCTGGAAGATCAGCGGGAAGCGGGTCTCGCCGCTGTACGAGGCGTGCGGCTCGGCGACGGCGCAGGCGGGCGGCGAGGCCCAGAAGCCCCGGTAGTAGGCCTTGCGGTAGTAGTAGCAGGTCAGCCGGAAGCCGAGCGGGAAGACCAGGATCAGCAGCGCGGGGGACAGGCCCCACCAACTGCCGAAGAGGTCGAGGTTCGGGCCGCCGCGCATGTCCTGGCAGTTCTCCGCGAGGCACGGGGAGTAGAAGGGGGAGACGTACGGCGCCGCGTAGTAGTCGGCGTTGGCGAAGGCCCGCCAGGTCGAGTAGACGATGAAGGCGAGCAGCCCGGCCGCGGTGCCGGCGGGGGAGAGCCACCACCGGTCGGTCCGCAGGTGCCGGGCCTCGATCGCGGCCCGCGAGGCGTCGTGGACGCCGCCGGGCCGCTGTGGGGATGGTTGGGTGCCTGTGGCCAAGAGGGACTCCGGGTGGAGTGATGAGGGGTGCCCCACCGGGCCCGGCCGCCGTCGCTGCGGGTGACCGGGCCCGGTGGGGCGTGCGGGAGGGGTGGGTCAGGGGGCGCGGCGGTCGCGGGCGCCGAGACCCTCGTCGTCGGCGTCCGTCCACAGCGAGCTGTCGTACGGGGTGTCCGGGACGCTGACCATTCCGCCCTCGCCGGGAGGCCGGGGGGCGGCCGGCGCCTGCCGGGTCGTGCTCTCGACGTCCCTCTCCAGCTGCTCCACCGAGCGGACCAGCTCGTTCAGGTTGCGCCGTACGGCGGTCAAATCGTCTTGCAGGGACATGATTTGCCCTCACTTCCGCTTGGGTGCGGTGGCAGCGCTCATGTGCGCCTGAGAGTGTCGCGCCTCCCGTCCCCGGTTGTGAAGGGACGTGCAGCGATTGCGGGCGCGCAGGCGCGAACTGTGCGCCCCTCCCTGCCCCCATTTTCATCCCTCTTACGGGGGAACGCCCGCTCGGAACGCAAGCCGGATTGGTCCGCACGGGTGGGGTTCGCGGCGTGGCGAGGGTCGGCTGCGGTGGGTGCGGCGGGGTGTCGATTTCAGTGGGTTTCGGCACCCAGTGTGATCAGCTCCATATACCGCCGAACGTGATCAAAACATCCCCTTTCACGGCTCCCCCCACGCCCCGTCCCGGAGGTACCACCCATGTCCCAGAGAAGGCGCAGGTCCTTGGCGCTCCTGACCTCGGGAGTTCTTGCACTGCCGCTGCTCGCGGGCTGCGGCGCGGGTGAAGACGAGGGCGGCCCGGCCGCCGCCGGGCAGGACATCGCGACCGCCACGCGCGACAAGGTCGCCGACGGCGGGGTGCTGCGGTGGGCCGTGGACTCCATGCCGGGCACGCTCAACGCCTTCCAGGCCGATGCGGACGCCACCACCAACCGGATCGCCGGGGCGGTCCTGCCCCAGCTGTTCGTGCTGGACGGCAAGGGGCGGCCGGTGGCCAATCCCGACTACCTGGAGAAGGCCGAGGTCGTAGAGCGGGAGCCCAAGCAGGTCGTCCTGTATAAGCTCAACCAGCAGGCGGTCTGGAGCGACGGCCGGGAGATCGGCGCCGCCGACTTCGTCGCCCAGTGGCGGGCCCTGAACGGCAAGGACTCCGCGTACTGGACGGCGCGCAACGCCGGCTACGACCGGATCGAGAAGATCGAGCGCGGCAAGACGGACCTGGAGGTCAAGGTCACCTTCGTCAGGCCGTACGCCGACTGGCGCTCCCTCTTCAGCCCCCTTTATCCCAAGCAGGTCACCGGCACCCCGGAGAGCTTCAACGAGGGAGCCCGGGGCGCCCTGAAGGTCACCGCGGGCCCCTTCGGGCTGGGCGCCATCGACAAGAAGACCGGTACGGCCTCGCTGACCCGCAACCCGCGCTGGTGGGGCAGCCCCGCCAAGCTCGACACCCTGATCCTCACCGCCGTGCCCCGCTCCGAGCGCCCGGCCGCGCTGGCCGCCGGCAAGCTCGACCTGGCGGAGATCGACCGCACCGGCGCCGACCGGATCGCCCTGGCCCGCCGCGCGGCCGCCAAGGGCGCCGGGGGTGCGGGGGCCCACGGCCCGGCCGCCTCGGTGACCCCCGCGCAGGCCACCCGGTCGTGGGCGCTCGCCTTCGGGGCGGACGAGGACAAGGCAAAGGAGGCGCAGGCCACCCGCCAGAAGCAGGCGGAGGCGGTGAAGCGGTACGCCGAGGAGCAGACCGCCCTGCGCGGCTTCACCGTCCGCAAGTCCCTGGAGCCGGCCTACACCCAGCTCGCCATGAACGGCGCGAGCGGCCCGCTCGCCGACGAGCGGGTACGCCGCGCCGTGGCCCGCGCCCTGGACCGCCAGGCGCTCGCAGACATCGTCCTGAAGCCGCTGGGCCTGCCCGCGAAGCCGGTGGGCAGCCACCTCGCGCTGGCCGGGCAGCAGGCGTACGCCGACAACAGCGACGCCCTCGGCGGCCAGGACACCCAGGCCTCGCAGGCCCTGCTCGCCGACGCCGGCTGGCGCCGCGGCGGCAAGCTCACCGAGCCGGCGGGCGCGAAGGCGGGCCCGGAGGCCGAGAAGGAGACGGACGACTCGAAGACCCCGTCAGGGCCGGGCACCGGAAACGACGGCCTCTACATCGTCGGCCAGGACGACGAGCGCAACGGCGACGGGCAGAGCGGCGCCCGCACCGACGACGGCAAGCCGGGCGACGCCGCCCGGGCCGCCGTGGCCGCCCTGCGCGCGGCCCACCCCGACGACCGCCCCGAAGGCCCCGAGGACCCGGCCGGCCTGGACGGCCTGCCCGAAGGCCGGTACGGCCGCTCCGCCCCCGACGGAGAGATCGTCGACGCCGACGCCTTCGCCGCGAGCGGGCGGAGCCGCCCCTCCCCGGTGCTCGCCCCGGCCCCCTTCGCGGCCCTCCAGGAGCAGCACCTGCGCGCCCAGGCCGACGCCCAGGCCGATGCCGTGGCCGACGCCGTGGACGACGGCAAGCGCAGCCCGGCCCTGGACGCCGTGGCCGCCGCCGAACCGGCGGACCAGGCGAGCACCGCGCCAACCCCCGCCAAGCAGGCCGTACGCACCTCCGGCAGCATGCTCGCCAAGGACGGCAAGCCGCTCACCCTGCGCTTCGTCCTGCCGGCCGGCCCCGGCTCGGAGGCGCTGCGCACGGTCGGCGAGCGGATCTCCCAGATGCTCCAGAAGGTCGGCGTGCAGACCGAGCTGACCAAGGTGGCCGACGAGAGCTTCTTCAAGGACCACATCGCCTCGGGCCAGTACGACCTGGCGCTCTACTCGTGGCCCGCGACCGCCTACCCGGCCACCGACGCCCGGCCCATCTTCGCCAAGCCGGAGCCGGCCGCCGACGGCTCGCTGCTGGTCGAACAGAACTACACCCGGGTCGGCACCGACCACATCGACCAGCTCTTCGACCAGGCGCTCGGCGAGCTGGACGAGGCGGCCTCCCGCGAGCTGATGCGCAAGGCGGACGCCCGGATCTGGGCGACGGCCGGGTCCATCCCGCTCTACCAGCGCCCCGAGCTGGTGGCAGTGAAGCCGGGCCTCACGAACGCGGGCGCCTTCGGCATGGGGGCCCCGCGCTACCAGGACATCGGCTGGAAGAAGCCGGCGACGGCGAAGGACAAGAAGGCGAAGAAGTGATGACGAACGGGTGCATCCCGGGTTGAGCGGGGCTCCGCAAGCTCAGATGTGACTCAAGTCCCTTGCCCGTCGGATCACCGGCGGGCAAGGTCGTACGTACCCGTTGACCCGCGTGTTTGCAGGCATCACCTACGGCCCGGTCCCCCCACCCAGGACTCGGCCGCGCTCAGTCGTCCGGCCTCTTGACAGACCCCCCGGCAGGCGGTTCCCTCCAGCCGACGTACGATGGGGTAAGGCCGTGGCAGGTTTTCCGCCCGGTCGAGGCGCGCGTGCCGGACCGTACGCGTCGCCATCCACGATCCCGGGAGAAGCGCCGAAGTGCCCACGCGCCACGACATCCGTAACGTCGCCATCGTCGCCCACGTCGACCATGGCAAGACGACCATCGTCGATGCCATGCTCAAGCAGGCCGGTGCCTTCGCCGCCCACCAGCACCTCGACGACCGCATGATGGACTCGAACGACCTGGAGCGTGAGAAGGGCATCACGATCCTCGCCAAGAACACGGCGGTGAAGTACCACCCGAAGGACGGGTCGGCCCCGATCACGATCAACATCATCGACACCCCCGGCCACGCCGACTTCGGTGGTGAGGTCGAGCGCGGTCTGTCGATGGTGGACGCCGTCGTCCTGCTGGTGGACGCCTCCGAGGGTCCCCTGCCCCAGACCCGCTTCGTCCTGCGCAAGGCCCTGCAGGCGAAGATGCCGGTCATCCTCTGCATCAACAAGACGGACCGTCCGGACTCCCGGATCGACGAGGTCGTCAACGAGACGTACGACCTCTTCCTCGACCTGGACGCCGACGAGGAGCAGATCGAGTTCCCGATCGTCTACGCCTGTGGCCGTGACGGCGTGGCCTCGCTGACCAAGCCCGAGGACGGCACCGTCCCCGCGGACAGCGACAGCCTGGAGCCCTTCTTCTCCACCATCCTGGCCCACGTCCCGGCCCCGGTGTACGACGAGGAGGCCCCCCTCCAGGCCCACGTCACCAACCTGGACGCGGACAACTTCCTCGGCCGCATCGCGCTGGTGCGCGTCGAGCAGGGCGAGCTCCGCAAGGGCCAGACCGTCACCTGGATCAAGCGTGACGGCACGATGTCGAACGTCCGCATCACCGAGCTGATGATGACCGAGGCGCTCACCCGCAAGCCGGCCGAGGTGGCGGGCCCGGGTGACATCTGCGCGGTCGCCGGTTTCCCCGACATCATGATCGGCGAGACCCTGGCCGACCCGGAGAACCCGATCGCGCTTCCGCTGATCTCGGTCGACGAGCCGGCGATCTCGATGACCATCGGTACGAACACCTCCCCGATGGTCGGCCGCGGCGGCAGCGGCAAGGGCGCGGACGCCAAGTCCGCGGTCAAGGACCGCAAGGTCACCGCCCGCCAGGTCAAGGACCGTCTGGACCGCGAGCTGGTCGGTAACGTCTCGCTCCGCGTCCTCGACACCGAGCGTCCCGACGCCTGGGAGGTCCAGGGCCGTGGTGAGCTCGCGCTCGCCATCCTGGTCGAGCAGATGCGCCGCGAGGGCTTCGAGCTGACCATCGGCAAGCCGCAGGTGGTCACGCAGGAGATCGACGGCAAGGTGCACGAGCCGGTCGAGCGCATGACGGTCGACGTCCCCGAGGAGCACATGGGCGCGGTCACGCAGCTCATGGGCATCCGCAAGGGCCGCATGGACAACATGTCGAACCACGGCTCCGGCTGGGTCCGCATGGAGTTCGTCGTCCCGTCGCGCGGCCTCATCGGCTTCCGTACGGAGTTCCTGACCGGTACGCGCGGTACGGGGATCGCCCACTCGATCCACGAGGGCCACGAGCCGTGGTTCGGCCCGCTGGTCACCCGTAACAACGGTTCGCTGGTCTCCGACCGCGCCGGTTCGGTCACGCCGTTCGCGATGATCAACCTGCAGGAGCGCGGCGTCCTGTTCACCGACCCCGGCACGGAGGTGTACGAGGGCATGATCATCGGCGAGAACTCGCGCGCCGACGACATGGACGTGAACATCACCAAGGAGAAGAAGCTCACCAACATGCGTGCGGCTTCCGCGGACAACACCGAGAACGTGGTGCCGCCCCGCAAGCTCTCCCTGGAGCAGTCCCTGGAGTTCTGCCGCGACGACGAATGTGTCGAGGTGACCCCGGAGGCCGTCCGCATCCGCAAGGTCGTCCTGGACCAGAAGGAGCGCTCGCGCTCCGCGTCGCGCGCCAAGTCCGGCAAGTAGTCGCGTAGGACCTGGGTCACACCTGGGTCCCGCCCGGTACGGGCTTTTGTGAACAGCCCCCTTCGTCACGCACGCCGTGACGAAGGGGGCTGTTCGCTTTTGTCAAGCGGATTGTTTCGGTCCGGTGTCCGCATACCGACCGTGACACTCCGGAAGAAGAGCTAACAGTCCGTTTCGTTCATGTCTGTCTCCTATCCGTTTGTCCGGATTTCGGGTTTTAGCCGTAGTGCGATGTTGTGAAAACGAGACCACTTAAGTGTGGTTTACGGTCAGGGCGTCCCTGAGGATGGCTCCATTGAGCTCGGGTCAATGGGTCACACGCTGTGGGGAGCGTCGACTCACGAGCACACTCGGGACACCGGTCCTATCGCCGTCAGGGGTGTCGGCGAAGCGCACCTGTGTCCTTCACATCAGACAGTGGACTCATGAGGAGGAAACCCATGCGCGGTGCCAAGAGCGCCAAGTGGGTAGCGGGCGCGATTGTCGTCGCCCTGGCAGCGACTGCCTGTGGCGGCGGTGGCGAGAAGGCCGGCGCCAAGGGCGAGGTTGACCCGAACGGCATCTTCTCGATCGAGGTGGGCGAGCCGGAGAAGCTCCTCCAGCCGGCCGACACGATGGAGTCCAACGGCTCGATCGTCATGTCGGGCCTGTTCGCCCAGCTCGTCGACTACGACGCCGACGGCAAGCTCGTCATGGTGAACGCCGAGTCGGTCAAGTCGGACGACAGCAAGCTGTGGACCGTCAAGCTGAAGCCGGGCTGGACCTTCCACGACGGCACCAAGGTGACCGCCGAGTCCTACGTCAAGGCGTGGAACTGGGCCGCGAACATCAACAACAAGCAGGGCAACGCGTCCTGGTTCGCCGACATCAAGGGCTTCGAGGCCCTGCACCCCGAGGCCGAGGGCGCCAAGCCCACGGCCGAGGCGCTCGAGGGTCTGAAGATCGTCGACGAGAACTCCTTCACCATCGAGCTCGCCAACGCGGTGCCCTACTTCGGGTACAAGCTCGGCTACGAGGTCTTCTCCCCGCTGCCCGCCTCGTTCTACGCGGACCCCGCGGCCGCCGGTGAGAAGCCGGTCGGCAACGGCCCGTACAAGTTCAAGTCGTGGGAGCACAAGAAGCAGATCGAGCTCACGCGCTTCGACGACTACAAGGGCGAGGACAAGGCGAAGAACGGTGGTGTGATCCTCAAGAACTACACCACCGTCGAGACCGCCTACGAGGACCTGAAGTCGGGCAACGTCGACGTCCTGCGCACCATCGGCCCGAAGGACCTCCCGGTCTACCGTGCCGACCTCGGTGACCGCGCCGTGGACCAGGCGTACTCCGCCGTCCAGACGCTGGCCATCGCGTTCTACGCAGACCAGTGGAAGACCCCGAAGCTGGTCAACCCGAAGGTCATCCAGGGCCTGTCGAAGGCGATCGACCGCGACACCATCACCAAGACCGTGCTCCAGGGCACCCGTGAGCCGGCGACCGGCTGGGTCGCCAAGGGCGTCCTGGGCTACACGCCGACCGGCTCCGGTGACGTCACCAAGTTCGACCCGGCGGCGGCCAAGGCCCTCATTGCCGAGGGTGGCGGCGTCCCGAACAACGAGATCTTCATCCAGTTCAACTCGGATGGCGGTCACAAGGAATGGGTCGAGGCCGTCTGCGGCAGCATCACCCAGTCCACCGGCGTCAAGTGCACCGGCGACGCCAAGCCGGACTTCCAGGCCGACCTCCAGGCCCGCAAGTCCAAGCAGGTCAAGTCGATCTACCGCTCCGGCTGGGTCCTCGACTACCCGGTGAACGCCAACTTCATCAGCGACCTGTTCCGTACGGGCGCCGGTGGCAACCAGGGTGGCTTCACCAACGCCGAGCTCGACGCCAAGATCGCCGCGGCGGACACCGCCCCGAGCCTCGACGAGTCCGTGAAGGCCTACCAGGCCATCGAGAAGGAACTCGTCAACTACATGCCTTCCATCCCGCTCTGGTACTACAAGGTCAACGCGGGCTACTCCGAGAAGGTCCAGAACGTGAAGTACGCCCAGGACGGCGACCCGATCCTCGACCTGGTCGAGGTCAAGAAGTAAGTCCTACCGCGTAATTCCTTTCGACGGATGTGGGCCGGCGGGGAGCCGGCCCACATCCGGGCCTACATGCAGCGCCCGGGGGGCCCTTTCGCGACGCAGTGACGACACCGTCACGCGCGTGCGTGGCGAAAGGGCCCGTCCGGCTGCGCCTGCCGCATCTTCTACGGAGGCATGATGGGGCGCTATGTCGCACGACGACTGCTCCAGATGATCCCGGTCTTCTTCGGGACGACCCTGCTCATCTTCTTTATGGTGTACAGCCTGCCCGGCGACCCCGTGGCCGGACTGTTCGGGGACAAGGGCGCCGACCCGGCCACGCTGGCCGCCCTGCGTCACGAGCACGGTCTGGACCTGCCGATCTGGCAGCAGTACTACAACTACATCACCGGCATCCTGTTCCACTTCGACTTCGGATCCCAGATCCGCAGCGGACGTGAGATCACCGAAGTGATCGGTGCCGCCTTCCCGGTCACCCTGCGCCTCGCCCTCCTGGCGTTCGCCATCGAGATCGTCCTGGGCCTGACCCTCGGGATCGTCGCCGGCCTCAAGGCCGGCAAGCTGGCCGACAACCTGATCCTGATCCTCACCCTGCTGATCATCTCGATGCCGGTCTTCGTCCTCGGCTTCATCGTCAAGTCGGTGTTCGCCTTCCAGCTCGGCTGGATCGACCCGAACGTCAGCACCAATGAGCTGTGGAGCGAACTCCTCGCTCCGGCCATCGTGCTGGGCTCGCTCTCGCTCGCCTACGTGGCCCGCCTGACCCGCACCTCGATGGCCGAGAACCTGCGCGCCGACTACGTGCGCACCGCCGTCGCCAAGGGCCTGCCGAAGCGCCGCGTCATCGGTGTGCACCTCATGCGCAACTCGATGATCCCCGTCGTCACCTTCCTCGGCACCGACATCGGCGCCCTGATGGGCGGCGCCGTCGTCACCGAGGGCATCTTCAACGTCAAGGGCGTCGGCGGGCTGATCTACGAATCGGTCGTCCGTCGCGAGGGACTGACCGTGGTCGGTGTCGTCACCGTCCTGGTCGTCGTCTACCTGATAGCCAGCCTGCTCGTCGACCTCCTCTACGCGGTCATGGACCCGAGGATCCGGTATGCCTGATCTGACCAAGACCGACATCGCGGCGGCCGAGACCTCCGTGGCGCCCGGCGCCCCGGTGGAGCCGGTGAAGGCCGAGAAGGCCCGCAGCCTCTGGGGCGACGCCTGGGCCGACCTGCGTCGCAACCCGTACTTCGTCGTCTCCTCGGCGCTGATCTTCGTACTCCTGCTGATCTCCGCCTTCCCGGGCTGGTTCACCAGCATCGACCCCACCAAGGGCGACCTGGTCAACCACTTCCTCGGCAAGCCGGAGCTGTCCAAGGTCGGTTCCCCCGAGTGGCTCGGCTGGGACGGCCAGGGACGCAGCGTCTACGCGCGCCTCATCTACGGCACCCGCGCCTCGATCATCGTCGCCGTCTGCGTGACCGGGATCGTCACCGTGGTCGGCGGCATCACCGGCATGATCGCCGGCTACTTCGGCGGCGTCATCGACGCGATCATGTCGCGCATCACCGACGTCTTCTTCGGCATCCCGTTCCTGCTCGGCGCGATGGTCGTCCTCCAGGCCTTCACCGACCGCACCGTGTGGACGGTCGTCTTCGCCCTGGCCTTCCTCGGCTGGACGCAGATCAACCGCGTCATGCGCGGCGCGGTCATCACCGTGAAGCAGGCCGACTACGTGCACGCCGCCAAGGCCCTCGGCGCCGGCACCACCCGGATCCTGATCCGGCACATCCTGCCGAACGCCATGGCCCCGGTGATCGTGGTCGCCACGATCGCGCTCGGCGGTTACATCGCGGCGGAGGCCACCCTGTCCTACCTGGGTCTGGGCCTCGCGTCCCCGACCATCTCGTGGGGCGTGGACATCTCCGCCGGTTCGCAGCAGATCCGAGTGGCCCAGCACATCCTGCTGTACCCCTCGATCATGCTCAGCATCACCGTCCTCGCCTTCATCATGCTCGGCGAAGCGGTCCGCAACGCCCTCGACCCGAAGCTGCGCTGAGGAGGGCGTAAGTGATCACTATGGACAACACCTCCAGCGTTCCCTCCCCGCGTGACGGGGACCCGCAGACGCCGCTCCTCGAAGTGCGCGACCTGCACGTCGAGTTCCACACCCGCGACGGTGTGGCCAAGGCCGTCAACGGCGTCAACTACAGCGTGAGCGCCGGCGAGACCCTCGCCGTCCTCGGCGAGTCCGGCTCCGGCAAGTCCGTGACGGCCCAGGCCATCATGGGCATCCTCGACATGCCCCCCGGCAAGATCCCGCAGGGCGAGATCCTCTTCCGCGGCCAGGACATGCTCAAGATGAGCTTCGAGGAGCGGCGCAAGCTGCGTGGCCGGAAGATCGCCATGATCTTCCAGGACGCCCTGTCCTCGCTGAACCCGGTGCTCACCGTCGGCTACCAGCTGGGCGAGATGTTCCGCGTCCACGAGGGCCTGTCGAAGAAGGAAGCCCGGCTCAAGGCCATCGAGCTGATGGAGAAGGTCAAGATCCCGGCGGCGAAGGAACGGGTCGACGACTACCCGCACCACTTCTCCGGCGGTATGCGCCAGCGCATCATGATCGCCATGGCGATCGCGCTGGAGCCCGACCTGATCATCGCGGACGAGCCCACCACGGCCCTGGACGTCACCGTCCAGGCCCAGGTCATGGACTTGCTCGCGGAGCTCCAGCGCGAGCTGAACATGGGCCTGATCCTGATCACCCACGACCTCGGCGTGGTCGCCGACGTCGCGGACAAGATCGCCGTCATGTACGCCGGCCGCATCGTCGAGACCGCTCCGGTCCACGAGATCTACAAGCGCCCGGCGCACCCGTACACCCGCGGCCTGCTGGACTCGATCCCGCGCCTGGACCAGAAGGGCCAGGAGCTCTTCGCGATCAAGGGCCTGCCGCCGAACCTGCTGCGCCTGCCCACCGGCTGCTCGTTCAGCCCGCGCTGCGTCGCCGCGCAGGACGTCTGCCGCTCGGAGATCCCCGTCCTCCAGCCCGTCAGCGAGCAGGACGGCACCGAACTGGCCGGCCGTCACAGCGCGTGCCACTTCTGGAAGGAGCAGCTCCATGGCTGAGCTCACCAACGCCCCCGTGCGCGAGCCGATCCTCCAGGTCCGGGGCCTCGTCAAGCACTTCCCGCTGACCCAGGGAATCCTGTTCAAGAAGCAGGTCGGCGCGGTCAAGGCGGTCGACGGGATCTCCTTCGACCTGTACCAGGGCGAGACCCTCGGCATCGTCGGCGAGTCCGGCTGTGGCAAGTCCACCGTCGCCAAGCTGCTGATGAACCTGGAACGCGCCACCGCCGGCGAGGTCTTCTACAAGGGCCAGGACATCACCAAGCTGTCCGGCCGCGCCCTGAAGGCCGTCCGCCGCAACATCCAGATGGTGTTCCAGGACCCGTACACCTCGCTGAACCCCCGCATGACGGTCGGCGACATCATCGGCGAGACCTACGACATCCACCCCGAGGTGGCCCCCAAGGGCGACCGGCGCCGCAAGGTGCAGGAGCTCCTGGACGTCGTCGGTCTGAACCCGGAGTACATCAACCGGTACCCGCACCAGTTCTCCGGCGGCCAGCGCCAGCGCATCGGCATCGCCCGCGGCCTCGCGCTCAACCCGGAGATCATCATCTGCGACGAGCCGGTCTCCGCGCTCGACGTATCGGTGCAGGCCCAGGTCATCAACCTGATGGAGAAGCTGCAGGAGGAGTTCAACCTCTCCTACATCTTCATCGCGCACGACCTGTCGATCGTCCGGCACATCTCGGACCGCGTCGGCGTCATGTACCTCGGCAAGATGGCCGAGATCGGCACCGACGAGCAGATCTACGAGCACCCGACCCACCCGTACACCCAGGCGCTGCTCTCCGCGGTGCCGGTGCCGGACCCGGCCGCCCGCGAGGGCCGCGAGCGGATCATCCTCACCGGTGACGTCCCCTCGCCGGCCAACCCGCCGTCGGGCTGCCGCTTCCGCACCCGCTGCTGGAAGGCCGAGGAGAAGTGCTCCGTGGAGGAGCCGCTGCTCGCCATCCCGGAGCGCTTCAAGGGCGTCAAGTCCTTCGCCGCGCACGAGTCGGCCTGCCACTTCGCGGAGGAGAAGGCCGTCCTGGCCGTCTGACCTCCCGTAGCGACACCACAGGGCGCCCGTCACCGGATCACTCCGGCGGCGGGCGCTCCGTCGTGCCACGGTCCGGCCGGTCGGCCGCCGGTTTGGCCGGCCGGCCCGCCGACTGACGCCGCCCCGACCGCCACCGTGGTCTGATGGCCCGCATGCTCACCGTACGGCCCGCCGGGCCCTCCGACGCCGGGGACATCTGCGGGCTCCTCAACGCCATCGACCGGATCGAGATCGGCCGCCCGGAAACCGACCTCGGCGCCGTCGAGGCCGATCTGCACCACCCCGACGTCGACTTGGTGGCGGACTCCTTCCTCGCCTTCGAGAGCGGCCGGCTCCTCGGCTACGCCCTGGTGTGGGCCGACTCCGGCCCCGGCCGCGTCGACTGCCACTTCCGGGTCCTGCCGGGGCGCCGTACGGCCGCCGCCCGGCTGCTGGACCTGGTGGAGGCCAGGGCCCGCGAGCTGGCCGCCGGAGCCCCGCACCCCTACCTGTGGCTCGCGCCGAGCGGCGGGCGCACCCTCGACCCCGGCCTGCTGCCCGGCCGCGGCTACCGCACGGTGCGCCGCTACCGCGTGCTGACCCGAGCCCTGGGCCCCGCCGACGTGCCCCCGGCGGCGCCCGCCGGGCTGACCCTCCGCCCCTGCGACGGCGGCGAGAGCGAGCGGCGGCGCGCCCACGCCCTGATCGAGGAGACCTTCGCGGACCACTTCGGACACGTGGAGCGCCCGTACGAGCCCTGGCTCGACCACATCGACGGCCGCGGCCTGGACTGGTCGCTGGTGTGGATCGCGAGCCTGCCCGCGCTGGGCGACGCTGGGGTCCTGCTCACCCGCGACGACCGCACCAGCATGGGCTGGATCGGCTACCTCGGCGTCCGCGCGGAAGCCCGCGGCCGGGGCGTGGGCGGCTTCCTGCTGCGCCACGGCTTCGCCGCCTACGCCGCACGCGGCCGCGCCACCGTCGGCCTCGGCGTGGACACGGCCAACGCGACGGGCGCGCTCGCGCTGTACGAGGCGCACGGCATGAGGACGCACTACGCGGTGGACACCTGGGAGCGGCCGCTGTGACCGCCCGCCGTGCACTCGCAGGGGTGACAGGCGGGCGGCGCGAGAGTGCAATCGGTCCAACGAGGAGTGTGCGAGACCCCACGTAGGGTGACATTGGGCCCTAAGTGAGTCTTGGGATCCAGTAGGAGGCACTCCATGCGCGGAGCCACCCACGCCAAGTGGGCCGCATGCGCGGCGGCCGTCGCCCTCGCGGCGACCGCCTGCGGCGGCGGAAGCGACAGCGGCGGAGGCGGCGAAGCGGGAATCGTCAGCTCCTCGTGGGGTGACCCGCAGAACCCGCTGGAGCCCGCCAACACCAACGAGGTGCAGGGCGGCAAGGTCCTCGACATGATCTTCCGTGGGCTCAAGCGGTACGACCCCGAGACCGGCGAGGCGAAGAACTTCCTCGCCGAGAAGATCGAGACCACCGACAGCCAGAACTTCACGATCACGCTGAAGGACGGCTGGAAGTTCAGCAACGACGAGCCGGTCACCGCGCAGTCCTTCGTGGACGCCTGGAACTACGGCGCGGACGTCACCAAGAAGCAGAACAACTCGCCCTTCTTCTCCGACATCGTCGGCTACGCGGACGTCCACCCCGAGAAGGGCGACCCCAAGGCCAAGACCATGTCCGGCCTGGTCGTCAAGGACCCCAAGACCTTCACGGTCGCGCTCAAGGAGAAGTTCTCCACCTGGCCCGAGACCCTCGGCTACCAGGCGTTCTCGCCCCTGCCCAAGGCCTTCTTCACCGACCACGAGGGCTGGCTGAAGAAGCCCGTCGGCAACGGCCCGTACACGGTGGACTCGTACACCAAGGGCACCGGCATGAAGCTGCGCAAGTGGGACGCCTACGCAGGTGAGGACAAGGCGGTCAACGGCGGAGTGGACCTGAAGGTCTACACCGACAACAACACCGCCTACACCGACCTGATCTCCGGCAACCTCGACCTGGTCGACGACGTCCCGGCCCAGCAGCTGAAAAACGTCGCGAACGACCTCGGCGACCGCTACATCAACCAGCCGGCCCTCATCATCCAGACCCTCACCTTCCCGCTGTACGACCCGCAGTGGAGCAAGGAGGGCATGGAGAAGGTCCGCCGCGGCATCTCGATGGCGATCAACCGCGACGAGATCACCAAGCAGATCTTCCGCGAGACCCGCACCCCGGCCAAGGACTGGACCTCACCGGCCCTCGGGGACAAGGGCGGCTTCTCCGCCACCGCGTGCGGCGAGGCCTGCTCCTTCAACCCCACCGAGGCCAAGAAGCTCATCCAGGAGGGCGGCGGACTGCCCGGCGGCAAGGTCTCGCTGACCTCCAACGTGGACACCGGCTCGCACCGCGAGTGGATGGACGCCGTCTGCAACAGCATCAACAACGCGCTCGGTGAGGGCCCGGTCTGCACGGTCAACCCGATCGGCACCTTCGCCGACTTCCGCAACCAGCAGAGCAGCTTCAAGCTGACCGGCCCGTTCCGATCCGGCTGGCAGGCCGACTACCCCCTGATCCAGAACTTCCTGGAGCCGCTCTACTACACCGGCGCGTCCTCCAACTACGGCAAGTTCAGCAACCCGGAGTTCGACAAGCTCGTCGACGCGGCGAACCGCGAGAGCGACGCCGACAAGGCGACCGCCACGTTCAAGGACGCCGAGAAGATCCTCGCCGAGCAGATGCCGTCCATCCCGCTCTGGTACCAGAACGGCAGCGCCGGCTACGGGGAGCGCGTCTCGGACGTGAAGCTCAACCAGTTCAGCGTCCCGGTGTACGACCAGATCAAGGTCAGCTGACCCGCCCTCGGATCGAACCTGGAGCAGTCCATGGGACGTTATGTGATCCGGCGACTGCTCCAGATGATCCCCGTGTTCATCGGCAGCACGTTCCTGATCTTCTTCATGGTGTACGCGCTCGGTGACCCGGTCGCCGCCCTCTTCGGAGACAAGGCCCCCGACCCCGCCACCGCCGCGCGCATCCGCAAGGACCTCTACCTCGACCAGCCCCTGTGGAAGCAGTACCTCCACTACATGGGCCAGATCTTCCGGGGCGACTTCGGCACCGCCTTCAACGGCCAGAAGGTCACCGAACTCATGGCCTCGGCCTTCCCGGTGACCCTGCGCCTGACGATCGTCGCGATCGCCATCGAGGTCGTCGTCGGCATCACCCTCGGCGTGATCAGCGGCCTCAAGCGCGGCAAGTCCATCGACAGCGGCGTGCTCGTGCTCACCCTCGTCGTCATCTCGGTGCCCACCTTCGTGACGGGCTACCTGCTCCAGTTCGTCTTCGGCGTCAAATGGGGCTGGGTCCGCCCCACCGTCTCCCCGGACGCCCCCTTCAGCGAGCTGATCCTGCCCGGCATCGTGCTCGCGCTGGTCTCCCTCGCCTACGTCACCCGGCTCACCCGGACCTCCATCGCCGAGAACGTCAAGGCCGACTACGTCCGCACCGCCGTGGCCAAGGGCCTGCCCCGGCGCCGGGTCGTCACCCGCCACCTGCTGCGCAACTCACTGATCCCCGTGGTCACCTTCATCGGCACCGACATCGGCGCCCTGATGGGCGGAGCCATCGTCACCGAGCGGATCTTCAACATCCACGGCGTCGGCTACCAGCTCTACCAGGGCATCCTGCGCAACAACTCCCCGACGGTGGTCGGCTTCGTGACCATCCTCGTCATCGTCTTCCTGCTGGCGAACCTGCTCGTCGACCTGCTCTACGCGGTCCTGGACCCGAGGATCCGTTATGCCTGAGCCCGACCCCGAGCGCCCCGCCTACGATCCGCTGGGACCAGGACCCCACGAATCCATCGCCCCCACCGGCCAGGGCGGGGCCATGGATCTCGCCCTGGCGGAGGGGGAGTCCCTGGAGAAGGAGCTCGGGGGAGGCCCGGCAGGCCCCGCAGGCCCGCAGGAGAAGGCCCGCTCCCTGTGGTCCGACGCCTGGCACCAGCTGCGCCGCAACCCCGTCTTCCTCGTCTCCACGCTGCTGATCCTCTTCCTCGTGGTCATCTCCATCTGGCCCCAGCTCATCGCGAGCGGGGACCCGCTCCAGTGCGACCTGTCCAAATCCCAGCAGGGCTCCTCCCCGGGCCACCCCTTCGGCTACGACACCCAGGGCTGCGACGTGTACACCCGTACCGTCTACGGGGCCCGCGCCTCCATCACCGTGGGCATCTGCGCCACCCTCGGCGCGGCCCTCCTCGGCTCCGCGCTCGGCGGGCTCGCCGGGTTCTTCGGCGGCTGGGGCGACGCCCTGCTCTCCCGGGTCGCCGACATCTTCTTCGGCATCCCCGTGGTCCTCGGCGGCCTGGTCTTCCTGTCCGTGGTCACCAGCACCACCGTCTGGCCCGTCGTCGGCTTCATCGTGCTGCTCGGCTGGCCCCAGCTGGCCCGCATCGCCCGCGGCTCGGTCATCACCGCCAAACAGAACGACTACGTCCAGGCCGCGCGGGCGCTGGGCGCCGGCAACGGCCGGATGCTGCTGCGGCACGTCGCGCCCAACGCCATCGCACCCGTCATCGTCGTCGCCACCATCGCGCTCGGCACCTACATCGCCCTGGAAGCCACCCTGTCCTTCCTCGGCGTGGGCCTGCGCCCGCCCACCGTCTCCTGGGGCATCGACATCTCCAACGCCGCCTCCCAGATCCGCAACGCCCCGCACATGCTGCTCTACCCGGCGGGCGCGCTCAGCCTCACCGTGCTCGCGTTCATCATGCTCGGCGACGCGGTGCGCGACGCCCTCGACCCCAAGCTGCGCTGAGGAGCCCCGCACATGCTGCTCGAAGTGCGCGACCTGCACGTGGAATTCAAGACCCGGGACGGAGTCGCCAAGGCCGTCAACGGGGTCAACTACTCCGTGGCCGAAGGCGAGACCCTCGCCGTGCTCGGCGAGTCCGGCTCCGGCAAGTCGGTCACCGCCCAGGCCGTCATGGGCATCCTCGACATGCCGCCGGGCCGCATCGCGGGCGGCGAGATCCTCTTCAAGGGCAAGGACCTGCTGAAGATGAAGGAGGAGGAGCGCAGGAAGGTCCGCGGCGCCGAGATGGCCATGATCTTCCAGGACGCCCTGTCCTCCCTCAACCCGGTCCTGAGCGTCGGCGCGCAGCTCGGCGAGATGTACGAGGTCCACCGCGGGATGTCCCGCAAGGACGCCCGGGCCAAGGCGGTCGAGCTGATGGACCGGGTGAAGATCCCGGCGGCCCGGGAACGGGTGGGGGACTACCCGCACCAGTTCTCCGGCGGCATGCGCCAGCGCATCATGATCGCCATGGCGATGGCTCTCGAACCCTCGCTCATCATCGCGGACGAGCCCACCACGGCCCTGGACGTCACCGTCCAGGCCCAGGTCATGGACCTGCTCGCCGAGCTCCAGCGCGAGCTCAACATGGGCCTGATCCTGATCACCCACGACCTCGGCGTGGTCGCCGACGTGGCCGACAAGATCGCCGTCATGTACGCCGGCCGGATCGTCGAGGCCGCCCCCGTCCACGAGATCTACCAGCGCCCCGCTCACCCGTACACCCGCGGCCTGCTCGATTCCATCCCGCGCCTGGACCAGAAGGGCCAGGAGCTCTACGCCATCAAGGGCCTGCCGCCCAACCTGCTCGCCATCCCGCCCGGCTGCGCCTTCAACCCGCGCTGCCCGATGGCCCAGGCCGTCTGCCGCACCGACGTACCGCCGCTGGCCGAGGTCGCACCGGACCGCGCCAGTGCGTGCTTCTTCTGGAAGGAGTGCCTCGGTGGCTGAGTCCATCCTCGTGGTGGAGGACCTGGTCAAGTACTACCCGCTGACCCAGGGCATCCTCTTCAAGAAGCAGGTCGGCGCCGTCAAGGCCGTCGACGGGGTTTCCTTCGACCTGCGGGCCGGCGAAACCCTCGGCATCGTCGGGGAGTCGGGCTGCGGCAAGTCCACCGTCGCCAAGATGCTGGTCAACCTGGAACGCCCCACGTCGGGCGCGATCACGTACAAGGGCGAGGACCTCGCCAAGCTGTCCGCCAAGGCCCTCAAGGCCGTGCGCCGCAACATCCAGATGGTGTTCCAGGACCCCTACACCTCCCTGAACCCGCGCATGACGGTCGGCGACATCATCGGCGAGCCCTACGAGATCCACCCCGAGGTGGCCCCCAAGGGCGACCGGCGCCGCAAGGTCCAGGAGCTCCTGGACGTGGTCGGCCTCAATCCGGAGTACATCAACCGGTACCCGCACCAGTTCTCCGGCGGCCAGCGCCAGCGCATCGGCATCGCCCGCGGCCTCGCCCTCCAGCCCGAGATCATCGTCGCCGACGAGCCGGTTTCCGCCCTCGACGTCTCCGTACAGGCCCAGGTGATCAACCTCCTGGAGCGCCTCCAGGACGAGTTCGACCTCTCCTACGTGTTCATCGCGCACGACCTCTCGATCGTCCGGCACATCTCCGACCGGGTCGGCGTCATGTACCTGGGCCGGATCGTCGAGATCGGCACCGACGAGCAGATCTACGAGCACCCCACCCACCCGTACACCCAGGCGCTGCTCTCCGCCGTCCCGGTCCCCGACCCGTCGGCCCGCGCGGGCCGCGAGCGGATCATCCTCTCCGGCGACGTGCCCTCCCCGGCCAACCCGCCGTCGGGCTGCCGCTTCCGCACCCGCTGCTGGAAGGCCGAGGCGCGCTGCGCGTCGGAGGTCCCGCTCCTGGAGATCCCGGCCTTCCTCCCCGGCGGCCCGGCCGCCCACCCCTCGGCCTGCCATTTCGCATCCGAGCGGGCCGCCCTTCCGCCGGGCCCGCGGTCCGCCCCGCGGTCCGCCCCGCCGCCCGCCCCGCCGCCCGTACCGCCGCCCGTACCGCCGTCGGGACCGGTGTCGGGACCGCCGACCAAGGAGTGAGCCGAGGGCTCCCGGCACCGCTCATTTCTCGCCACAGCTGTGAACGGCACACGGTTCCCTCACAACTCGGTTTACATGCAGGCAACTTGACCGTTTCTGTCCCGAGATCTGGGCCGTGCAGCCTGGATCCCGTGCGGCCGTGCGGGTGCCGACAGCCGGCCGGGGAGGCGTACAGCCGCCCCGGCCGGCACTCCTGTGACCCCGGACGTGCGCGGCGTGCGCCCCTCGTGCTGCCGGAATCGATCGATGTGGCGGTACGGATAGTTATGATCCGTAGCGCACGGTGGGTATGACTCTGCCGAGCACCGAGTTGCGAGTACGCGAACCCGATGTCCGCTCGACGTGGAGGTGAAACGCCGTGGCACTATCGATCTCGGCCGTGGTGCTGCTGGCAGTCGTCGTCTTCCTGCTGGTCCGGCGTTCGGGCCTGAAGGCGGGTCACGCAGTGGTCTGTGTACTGCTCGGCTTCTATCTGGCGAGCTCGACCGTGGCTCCGACGCTCTCCCAGCTGACCTCCAACGTGGCGAGCATGATCAGCGGCCTCAAGTTCTAGCGGCGTTCCGGTTCCGGGGGCGGGGTCGCCGTTTCTCGTAGGGTGACCCCCATGAACGGTCTTCCCGCCCGTCGGCTCCTGCTCGTGCACGCGCACCCGGACGACGAGTCGATCAACAACGGCGTCACCATGGCCAAGTACGCGGCCGAGGGCGTCCATGTCGCATTGGTGACCTGCACGCTCGGCGAGGAGGGTGAGGTCATCCCGCCCGGGCTCGCCCACCTGACGGCCGACCGCGACGACACCCTCGGCGCCCACCGCGTCGGCGAGCTCGCCGAGGCCATGCGCGAACTGGGCGTCGCCGACCACCGCTTCCTCGGCGGCCCCGGCCGCTTCCGGGACTCCGGGATGATGGGCGCCGAACAGAACCGCCGGCCCGGCGCCTTCTGGTCCGCCGACGTGGACGAGGCGGCGGGGTACCTCGTAGAGGTGATCCGCGAACTGCGCCCCCAGGTCCTCGTCACCTACGACCCGGACGGCGGCTACGGCCACCCCGACCACATCCAGGCCCACCGCGTGGCCACCCGCGCCGCCGAACTGGCTGCGGAAGCCACGTACCGCCGCGACCTCGGCGCACCGCACGCCATCGTGAAGCTCTACTGGAACCGCGTGCCGCGCACGGTCGTCGAGGAGGGCTTCGCCCGGCTGCGCGAGGCCGGGAGCGAGGTGCCCTTCCCGGCGCCGGCCGCGCCGGACGACGTGCCGGGCGTGGTCGACGACGGGCGGATCACCGCCGAGATCGGCGGGGACGAGGCGGCCGAGCAGGCGTTCGTGGCCGCCAAGACCGCCGCGATGCGCGCCCATGCCACCCAGATCGCGGTGGACGGGCCCTTCTTCGCGCTCTCCAACGACCTGGCGCAGCCGCTGTTCACCCACGAGTACTACGAGTTGGCCGCCGGCCGGCCGGGCACCCCGGCGGGCGAGCGCGAGCGCGACCTCTTCGCGGGGGTGCGGGCATGAGCGGGCCGCCGTGGACCATGTCGAACCCGGGGCGGATCGCCGCCCTGCTGGGCCTGTTGGCGGCGGGCGTGCTGACCGGCGCGGCCGGCTGGCTCGTCGTCGACCTGTGGTTCCCGGGCGGACTGGTGCTCGCGCTGCTCGCGCTCTTCGGCCTGTTCCTCGGCGGCCGGATCGCCCTGGGCACCGGCATCGGCGTGGGCGCGGCCACCGCCGGCTGGTTCCTCGCCTACGTGATCCTCGGTGTCCCGCGGCCGGAGGGGGACTTCCTGCTCGGTTCGTCCGGAATCGGCATGTACGCCTACCTTTTGGGCGGAGTCGTGCTCGCTGTGATCTGCGCCACGATGGCCAGTCTGGGGGACCGGCCGCTTTCGGCCGCCAGGAACGCCAAGTGACACGGCGTCGGCCGCGCACGACGCGTTGACGAGCGGCTCGCCCGGTGCCCGCGCGGCCCCCCGGCAGCCGGGCGACAGGCGCTCGGAGGTGGTGCGGAGGGGGCGTTCAGGGGGTCAAGGGGAACCCTTCGTTCCCGGCGGCCGGGTGCACGCGTGCGGCGGCCAGTATGGTGGACCGGCCGCCGAGCTGCCCGCGCACGCTATGACGGGCGGCGGAGCCGATCGGGAGAACCTGCCTTGAGCCGTGAAACTGACAGTCCGTCCTCCGGGCCCCAAGGGCGCGGCGGAGCCGCCTACCCCTCGGGTACGCCGCCGTATGGATCAGGCCAGTATCCGTCCACGACAGTGCCCCCCGGTCCGGGCGCGGCGACCATCCCGGAGGAGAGTTCAGTGACCGCACCGCCCGCGAAGCCGTCCACACCCGATTCCGACGGGCCGAAGACGGAGACCCAGCTGACGACCCGGATCCGGATCAACATCCCGGGTTCGCGGCCGATTCCGCCCGTGGTCGTTCGCCAGCCCATGCCCGAAGTCGAGGCCGCCCCCGAGCCCGAGCCCGCCGCCCCGGCGGCCGCGCCGGAGCCGGGTCCGGGCGAGGACCCGGCCAGCAACTGGTTCGCACCGCGCAAGGCGGGCTCCGCGCCCGCCCCCACGCCCAACCCGGCGCCGGCCCAGGGCCCGGCTCCCGCGCGCGGACCGGCTCAGGCTCCGGCCCCCGCCCAGGCCGGCGCCCCGCGCTTCGACGGGACCCCGCCGGGCTTCGCCCAGAGCCCCGCCGGGCCGCGCCCCGGCGCGCCGATGGGCCCCGGCCCCGGTGCGCCGATCGGCTCCCGCCCCGGCGGTCCCGGTCCCGGCCCCGGCCCGATGGGCGGCCCCGCCCCCGCCCCGGCCCCGGCCGGCGGCCCGCGCTTCGACGGGACCCCGCCGGGCTTCGCCCAGAGCCCCGCCGGGCCGCGCCCCGGTGCCCCGATGGGCCCCGGCCCCGGCGGCCCCGGCGTCGGCACCGGTCCGGGCGCCGGCTACCCGACACCGCCCGCCGGCGCCGGCTACCCCGCGCCGCCGGCCGGACCCGGAGGCCAGGGCGGTCCCGGCGGTCCCCGTACGGGCGCCCCCGCGGGCCCCGCGCAGGGCCCCGGAGCAGGTCCCGCCGGCCCGCCGTCCGGCCCCGGAGCCGCGTACGGCCCCGGCGCCGATCCCGTCACCCAGGCGCTGCGGGCGCCCATCGTGCCCGCCCCGGCCTGGCCCGGCCCCGGCCGCGGCCCGAACGGGCCGACCGGCGGGCCCGCGCTGGGCTCCGTACCGGGGATCGGGCCGGAGCCGAGCTGGCCCGGCCCGGAGCTGGACTCCGCCGGACACCCGACGCCCGCGCCCGTCCCGGCGCCCGCGAACAAGGCCAAGCCCCGGCCCCCGGCCCCCGCGCCGGCCCCGGCCCGGCCCGCCAAGAAGGGCCGCAACAAGCTGGCCCTGCTCGGCGGAGCCCTCTTCACGCTGTTCGGCGTGGCCTACGGAGCCGGCCTGCTCCTCAACCACTCCGACGTCCCCAAGGGCACCACCGTCCTCGGCGTGGACATCAGCGGCACCCGCGACGAGGCCGTCGCCAAGCTCCAGACGGCCTTCGGCAACCGTGCCGCAGCCCCGCTCCAGCTCAACGTCGGCGGCAAGCCGGTCGAGCTGAAGCCCGAGAAGGCAGGCCTCAGCCTGGACAGCCAGACCACCGTCCGCAACGCGGCGGGCAGCGACTACAACCCCGTCACGGTCATCGGCTCCCTGTTCGGCAGCGAGCGCACCGCCGAGGCCGTCATGCCCACCGACGAGGAGAAGCTGCGGGTCGCCCTCCAGGAGCTCGCCGGCACCGCCGGCACCGCCGGCTCCGCCACCGAGGGCACCATCACCTTCGACACCGGCAAGGCCCTCGCCGTCCCCGGCAAGCCCGGCTCCACGCTCGACGTGGACGCCTCCGTCGGCATGGTCACCAAGGCCTTCCGCGACATGGTCGCCGGAGGCAAGGCCGCCACCGTCGAGCTCCCGGTCGCCACCAAGGACCCGGTCGTCGACCAGGCGGAACTGGACCGGGCCATGAGGGAGTTCGCCCAGCCCGCGATGTCGGCTCCGGTCGTCGTCAAGGCGGGCGCCAAGTCCATCCCCCTCGGCGCCAAGTCCCTGCCGAAGATCCTGAGCATGCAGGCCGTGGACGGCCACCTCGTCGAGAAGTACGACCTGGAAGCCCTCAAGACGGCCTACGGGAACACCTTCGACGGCGTCCTCATCATGCGCGGCACCGGCGAGAAGACCGCTGTCACCCCGCAGGACGTCGCCGGAGTCCTCGGCAAGGCGCTGCGCGGCAAGACGACCGCCGAGCGGACCGCGGTCATCGACACCAACCCGAGCTGACCACGCACGGACCGGAGCCCCTCCCCGAACGGCGGTTTCTAGGGATCGTCGCAACACGTGATCGTTTGTGTTAGGCGGCGAGTAGTTTATGCAGGCGCTCGGCTGGGGTTTCCCAGCCGAGCGTTTTGCGTGGTCGGCCGTTGAGTTCGGCGGCGA
>NZ_JBWJVM010000025.1:0-95559 GCF_056428985.1 Streptomyces sp. CA189
GCTCTGACCGCCCCGCGCGTTCGTACCGGCTGAGGTCACTGTCCTGCCGGAGCGGTGTGCGGATGACCACCGGCCGAAGAAGGGCTGCGGATCTCAGACGGGGCCGCTCCTCCCCACTCCTCCCCCCGGCCGTTCCCCGGGGGGATCCCGGAAGTCTTGTGGCGTTTCGGTGTGGGCCGGTCGGTCAAGGGTGGCCGAAGGCCATCGCGTAGCGACGCGACCGCAGGGAGCGCCCTTGAGGGACCGGTCCACACCGAAAGGACACTGGACTGCCGGGACGCCCCCCGGAACCCCACGCAGCCACCGACCAACCCGCAGCACAACCCATCCTCCCGCAGCCCCCCTTCGCACCCCCCGCCCCCCACTTCCGGGGTAGTGGCCGGAAGCTGTTACCGGCATGGCACGCTTGGGGCATGGCCGTTCAGATCAATCCCAGCATCTTGTCCGCCGACTTCGCCCGGCTCGCCGAGGAGGCGAAGGCTGTTCAGGGGGCCGACTGGCTGCATGTCGACGTCATGGACAATCACTTCGTCCCGAACCTCACCCTCGGCGTGCCGATCGTGGAGTCGTTGAGCCGGGCGACGGACATCCCGCTCGATCTGCACCTCATGATCGCGGACCCCGACCGCTGGGCCCCCCAGTACATCGAGGCCGGTGCGGGCTCCGTGACCTTCCACGCCGAGGCGGCCGCCGCGCCCGTGCGGCTCGCGCGGGAGATCCGGGCCAAGGGGGCGCGGGCGTCCATGGCGCTGAAGCCCGCGACGCCCATCGAGCAGTACGAGGACATCCTTCCCGAGCTCGACATGCTGCTGATCATGACCGTCGAGCCCGGCTTCGGCGGTCAGCCCTTTCTCGACATCATGCTGCCCAAGATCCGCCGTACCCGGGAGCTGATCTCCAAGCACGGTCTGGAGCTGTGGCTCCAGGTCGACGGAGGCGTCTCCGCGACGACCATCGAGCGGTGTGCCGAGGCCGGTGCGGACGTGTTCGTGGCCGGCAGCGCGGTCTACGGAGCGGTCGATCCGGCGGCAGCCGTACGCACGCTGCGTGACCAGGCGGGTGCGGCAATCGCCGCTGCGCCCTGGGCTTGCGACCACTGAACCAAGGCTTGGTGAACAGCTCGGTGAACGGGAGCTGTCCAGGCTGATCAACGGCCGTCGGATCTGACAGGATGAACGGCGAGTCGAGAGTGTGAACACGAGAGTGTGAACAGCAGTGAGGAGAACGCGGTGTCTGCAATGTCGGCGGGACGGTCAGCCCTGCGGATGGGACCCGCGGAGCTGGTGCAGGCGGCGGCCATGGCGCGCCGCTTCTACCTGGAGGGGAAGTCCAAGATCCAGATCGCCGAGGAGTTCGGCGTGAGCCGCTTCAAGGTGGCCCGGGTCCTGGAGACCGCTCTGGAGCGCGACCTCGTGCGCATCGAGATCCGCGTGCCGGCCGAGCTGGACGCGGAGCGGTCCGACGCGCTGCGCGCCCGGTACGGGCTGCGGCACGCCGTGGTCGTGGAGTCTCCCGCCGATGCCACCGAGGATGCGCCGGACCCGGAGAACCTGGGTGCCGTAGCCGCCGATCTGCTGGGCGAGCTCGTCAACGAGGGTGACGTACTCGGCCTCGCGTGGGGGCGGTCCACCATCCACATGGCCGCCTCCCTGCACCGGCTGCCTCCGTGCACCGTCGTCCAGCTGACGGGCGTGTACGACGCCGGTACGGCCGAGCGCGGGTCCGTGGAGGCCGTGCGCAGGGCCGCGCAGGTGTCGGGCGGCGACGCCCACCCGATCTACGCGCCGATGCTGCTGCCCGATCCGGCCACCGCGGCCGCCCTGCGGAGCCAGACGGGCATCGCGCGGGCCTTCGAGTACTTCGACAAGGTGACGGTCGCCGCCGTCTCCATCGGGTCCTGGGAGCCGGGCATCTCGACGGTCCACGACATGCTGAGCGACGAGGAGCGGGCGCACTACGCCTCGCTGGGCGTCGCGGCTGAGATGTCCGCCCATTTGTTCGATGCCGAGGGGCGTCGGGTCGGGCGGGACCTCGGCGAGCGCTGCATCACCGTGGAGGCGGACCGGCTGCGCCGGATCCCAGAGGTCGTCGCCATCGCCGGCGGGCTGCGCAAGGCGTCCGCGATCGGGGCGGTGCTGCGCTCGGGGCTCGTGACCAGTCTGGTCACCGACACGGCCGTCGCGGACTACCTGCTGACCGAATCGGAGCCCGGTCTGAGGCCGGCGCTGGAGCGGGCCGACCCCGACGAGTGATTGTTCGGATTGGTCCGATTGTCCGGACGAATGCCGGTCAAACGCGGGCACGTGATGTTCGCCGATGCGGATGGTGCCGTAATTGAGATCCGAACGGCGGACCGTTGGACGGCCTGCTGGGCGCATACTGGGTGCAATGACAAAGTCCGCAGTACCTCGCCGCCACCTGCCGTCCAGCCCGTTCAAGGCCCCCGTGGAAGCGCCGCTCCGGCACTTCAGCGTCGGCGACCGGGTTACTCACGATGAGCACGGCCTCGGCCGTGTCGTCGCCGTTGAGGAGGGGATCGCTGTCCTCGTTGAATTCGGGCCTGAGGTCCGCAAGCGCATTCTGAGCCCGTACACCAAGATGGCCGCCCTCTGAAGCCATCGCGCGATTCGCGGGCGAATCGGATATTTGGCACGATCGGTGCATGATCTTTCGGAACGTGCCCCGATCGTTGCTGCGTGTGCTGGGGGCCGTGTTCCTCTGCGCGGCGCTGGTCGGTGCGGTGGGTTGCAGCGGGAAGAAACCCGCGCCTGCCGCGGCCACCAGTACGAGCGCGAGCGCCGGCTCCGGCGTTGACGCTGCCCCGAGCGGGGCGGCGAGTTCCGCCACACCGACGCCCGGATGGGCGAAGGGGATGGCGACGGTACGGGCCGCGGCGTTGCCGCAGCAGGCCCGGGACGTGCTCGTGCTGATCGGCAAGGGCGGGCCGTACCAGTACCGGCAGGACGGGACCGTCTTCGGCAATTTCGAGAAGGTCCTGCCGCAGAAGAAGCGCGGCTATTACCACGAGTTCACCGTGAAGACGCCCGGTGAGCGGGACCGTGGGGCCCGGCGGATCGTGACCGGTGGGGGCGGGGAGTTCTTCTACACGGACGACCACTACAAGACCTTCAAGGCGGTTCTCCGATGACCTTGGACCCGCGGCCCCTGGCCCCCGCGCTCGAAGCGGCCGAGGCCGCCGGCTGGGTGACCGTACGGCTGGATCTGGACGGCGTACGGAGCAAAGCGGAGCTGATGCGGCGGTGTGGGGGCGCGCTGCGGCTGCCGCCGTGGGTCGGGGGGAACTGGGATGCGCTGTTGGATGCGCTGAGGGATCTGTCGTGGTTGCCGGCTGCGGAGGGGCGGCTGCTTGCGGTGACCTCTTGGCGGGGGTATGCGGAGGCTCGGCCTGCGGACTGGGAGACGTTCCGGGATGTGCTGGAGGAGGCCGTCGATTTCTGGCGGGCCGAGGGTGAGGGCGGCTCCGAGGATGGTGCGGCCGCGCCGGGGTTGACGGTGCTGCTCGCCGAGTCCGGCCCGGGGCCGGTTGCCGGGGCTCCGCCCCGGGCCACGCGCCTCAAACGCCGGCGGGGCTGAGTTGGTGCCGGTGGGGCGGCCGGGATGGTGTGGGCTGAGCTGGGGTGGCCCGCCGGGCTGAAAGATCGGAGCTCCGCCCCGGGCCCCGCGCCTCAAACGCCGGCGGGGCTGGATTTGCCCGGCGGAGCCCGGGGGCTCCGCCGGGGGATGGGTCAGTCCTTCGGGATCCAGGGTGGGGTTTGGCCCCAGGACCAGACCGGGATGTCGGCCGCGTCCACCGGGGGTGGGGTGGGGCCCGAGTAGATCAGGGCCATGCGGGTGCCCCACTCGATGTAGTACGCGAAGACCGCGCGGAACTCCGGGTCCGTGGGCAGGCCCACTTCGTCGGCCGTGTCCGTCAGGAGGTCCACCCAGCGGCGGCGCTGCTGTTCGGTGATGCAGCGGCCCAGGTGCTTGGTGGCCATGTGCTGGTGGCCGCCGTGGGCCGCGGTGTACTGCTTCGGGCCGCCGAAGACCTCCGCCAGCCAGACCGCGACGTGGTGGGGGTGCTCCGAGTCCATGCCCGCGAAGACCGGGGCCAGGACCTCGTCCTGGAGGGCGTGGGCGTAGAAGGCGTCGGTGAGGCGGTCCATCGCCTCCGCTCCGCCCATCCACTCGTAGATCGTGGGCGTGGTGTCGGGTGTGGTGCTCACGGGGTGGAAGCCTTTCCGGGGCCGGCCACCTGGGTGACGAGGTAGTGCTGCATTTCCTCGATGGCCGTGACGTACGGGCGGATCGCGCTGAAGAACGCCGGGAAGTGCTCGCCCTTGCGGAATCCGTTCAGGTGGGCGTCGATCGAGGTCCAGCGGATGCGGAGGATGTAGCGCTCGGGCTCCTCCTCGCAGCGGGCGAGTTCGTAGTCGATGCACTCCGGCGAGGCGGACAGGGACTCGGAGGCCCTCGCGTACGCGTCTTCGAAAGCCGGCTGATCGTCCAATGCGATCCGGTAGCGGATGTATTCGACGGTGGTGGTCATGGTGCGGGCCTCTCCCTGGGGTCGGGCGTTGATCGCCGGTGGTCCGTGCCAGGCTTGCGCGATCTTGTCGGTGCCGGGGGATCTTTCGCCGTTATGACCCGGACTTCTGGGAGTCGGCGAGGTCCGGACCCTCGGCGCGGACCTGCTGGACCCGGTCCAGGGACTCGCGCAGGTCCGTCAGCCAGGTGTCGGTGTTGCGGCCGACCAGGCGGACGCACCAGGCCAGGGCGTCGGCGCGGCTGCGGGCGACTCCGCCCGCGACCAGGGTGTCGAGGACCTGGCGCTCGGGCTGGCGCAGGCGGGTCATGACCGGGACGGCGAGGTGGGTGAAGAGGGTCCGCTCCTCGCCCGACTGGACGGCCCAGGACACCTTGCGGCGGTAGAGCTCCTCCGCCTCCCGGGCGACTTCCATGCGCTGTTCGCGGGTGCGCTCGCGGAAGGCCGCGACCGATTCGGTCGCGGGGATCGCGCCGACGACGGTGATCTCCTCACGGTCGACCGTGACCGAGAGGAGCGACTCGTAGACGTCCACCGGCAGGTGCTCGGCGAACCAGGTGCGGAGCTGTTCGTTCTGCTCGGATGTAATCATGTAATCAACGGTGCGTCCGGTGATTGCTTGATCGCAAGTGGGCCGGCGCGCTGTTCGCTCTCAGCCCATCGAGCGGTAGCGGTGGATCAGGGAGACCGCCATGGCTCCCTCGCCCACCCCCGAGGCGACGCGTTTGACCGAGTGGGCCCGTACGTCCCCTGCCGCGAAGACCCCGGGGACGCTGGTCTCCAGCGGGTACGGTGCCCGCTCCAGGCTCCATTCCTCCGGGAGTTCGCCGCCGTTGGAGATCAGGTCCGAGCCCGTGAGGACGAAGCCGTACTCGTCCCGCTCGACCACCCCGGCCAGCCATTCCGTGTGCGGGCGGGCGCCGATGAAGGTGAACATGAAGCGGGCCGGGATCTCCTTGTCCTCGCCGGTTTCGGAGTTGTGGAGGGTCAGGCGTTCGAGGTGGTCCTCGCCGTGCAGGCGGACGACCGTCGTGCGGACCCGGACCTCGATGTTGGGGGTGCGTTCGATCTCGTCGATCAGGTAGCGGGACATGCTGTCGTCGAGCGAGGCCGCGCGGACCAGGATCGTGACCCGGGCGGCGTACTTGGCGAAGTGCACGGCGGCCTGGCCCGCGGAGTTGGCCCCGCCCACGATGAACACGTGCTGCGAGATGCACGCCGAGCTCTCCGTGGTCGCCGCGCCGTAGTAGAGCCCGGCGCCCTCGAAGCGGTCGGCTCCGGGGGCGTCCAGGCGGTTGTACGAGACCCCGGTCGCCAGGAGCACCGTCTCGGCGCTGATCTCCGTACCGTCCGCCAGGGTCAGGATCTTCGCCGGGTCGTCGCGGGTCAGCGAGGTCACCTCCACCGGGTGCAGGATCTCGGCGCCGAAGCGGGAGGCCTGGATGGTGGCGCGGCGGGTCAGGTCACCGCCGGAGAGGCCCGAGGGGAAGCCGAGGTAGTTCTCGATCAGGCTGGAGGTGCCGGCCTGGCCGCCCGGGGCGCGGGAGTCCAGCATGAGCGTGGACAGGCCCTCGGAGGCCGAGTAGACGCCGGCCGCGAGGCCCGCCGGGCCCGCGCCGACGATGACGCACTCGTAGTGCGGGCGCGAGGCGGTGGTGGCCAGCCCCAGGCGCTGGGCGAGCTGGGTGTCCGTCGGCGCGGAGAGCACCGAGCCGTCCGGGAAGCGGACCAGGGGCAGCGCGGCCTCCGGCTGGGCGGCGGCGATCACGGTCAGCGCCTCGGGGTCCCGCTCGACGTTGAGGAAGCGGAAGGGCTGGCCGTTGCGGGTGAAGAAGTCCCGGACGGCGTGGGTGCCGGGGGAGACCAGGTGGCCCGCGACGATGATCCCGTCGTACGCCGGCCGGTAGGTGGCGAGCCAGTCGGAGAGCAGGTCGTCCAGGACCGGGAAGAGCCGCTCGTGCGGGGGGTCCCAGGGCTTGAGCAGGTAGTAGTCCAGGCGGACCCGGTTGATGGCGGTGATCGCCGCGTCCGTCTCGGCGTACGCGGTGAGCAGCACGCGGCGGGCGTCGGGGAAGCGGCTGACGGCCTCCAGCAGGAACTCGACCCCGGTGACGTCCGGCATCCGCTGGTCGACGAGGAAGAGCGCCGGGTCGTGGCCGCGCTCGTCGAGGGAGTCCAGGATCTTGAGGGCGTCGGCGGCCGAGGAGGCGCCGAGCACCCGGTAGCGGTCGCCGTACGCGCTGCGCAGGTCGCGGCGGACGGCGCGCAGCACCTGCGGGTCGTCGTCCACGGCCAGGATGACGGGCTTGCGGTTCTCCGCGCGCGCCGCGGCTTCGGCGGTCGCGGAGGCGGTGCTCGTGGGCGCGCTGCTCGTCGGCGCACTGCTCGTGGGCGCGCCGCTCGTGGGCACGGAGCCCGCGGCCGCGGCGCTCTCCCGGGTCGCGCTCACGCCGGGTCCAGCATCAGCTTGTCGGCGTAGCACCAGGCCCAGTCCTCGCCGGGCTCGTGGGAGGCCGCGATGGGGTGCGCGGTGGTCCCGTAGTGCCTGGTGGCGTGACGGTTCTTCGAGGAATCGCAGCAGCCGACGTGCCCGCAGCTCAGGCACATCCGCAGGTGCACCCAGGCGTCACCGGAGACGAGGCACTCCTCGCAGCCCTCGGTGCCGGGTTTCACCGGACGTATCTGATCGATGTGGGTGCACAACAGGTCCATCGTCATCGTCATCGTCCCCGTCCCTCTCCTCGCGCTCTCGCGCTTCGCGCCCGTGATTGCAGCGCGCCCGTGATTCCGGCGCGTCCAGACCATAAGGCGGGGCCCCGCCGACGGTTCAGGGATTCGGACGAAGTCAGGTAGTCCGGAAGGTACTTCATGACCTCGCCGGACGACTTCCTGAGGTGCCCCCATGACCTGGCCGACTACCTCACGAAGTCGCACACCAGCGCTTTGACGGGAACCCCGGGCGCGGCCAGTGTGGGGGACGCCAACGACAACAGGCGGCGCCTGGAGGAATCCGTGAGCAGAAAGATTCTGGTCATTGTCTCCGAACACGGTTACTGGGCCGAAGAACTGATCGGTCCCGTATCCCAGTTCGACGAGCAGGGCTATGAAGTCGTATTCGCCACGCCGACCGGAAAGCGTGCCCACGCTCTCCCGCCGAGCCTCGACGCGAACTACATCGATCCTCCGCTGGGACGCTCGGTCACCACCGAGGAGAACGCCCGGCTGGGCCGGGAGTTCGAGCAGTCGAGCCGGCTCGACTCCCCCCTCGACATCGAAGCGTGGGCCCCCGAGCGCCCGTACACGAGCGACTCGGCCTATCTGCCCAAGCTGGAGCAGTACCACCGTGATCTGGACAAGCTCCAGTCCGACATCGCCGGTTTCGACGCGGTGCTCATCGTGGGCGGCAGCGGTCCGATCGTCGACCTCGCCAACAACGAGCGCGTGCACGCCCTGATCCTCGCCTTCAAGAACGCGGGCAAGGTCGTCGCGGCCGAGTGCTACGGAGTCGCCTGCCTGGCCTTCGCCCGGGACTGGGGCGACCGCCGCAGCATCATCTGGGGCAAGCACGTGACCGGCCACTGCAAGGAGTACGACTACAAGGACGGCACCGGATTCCTCGGTACCGATTTCAACATGGGGCCGCCGCCGTATCCGCTGGAGTACATCCTGCGCGATGCGACCGGGCCGCGCGGTGCGTACCACGGGAATTTCGGCCACCCCCTTTCGGTGATAGTCGACTTCCCGTTCGTGACCGGTCGTTCGACCCCCGACTCGTATCTCACGGGACAGAAGATCGTGGAAGTACTGGAGAACGGTCTCACCCGGTACGGCTGGTAATTCCGGTAACTCCGGCACGACGGTACGCAAAGGAGGGGGAGTTCGATGAGTTCTGGAGCCACTCCCGGACGGGAAAGGCTGATCGACCAGTTCAAGGCCGACGGCCTGAACGTCATGTTCGGAAATCCGGGGACGGTGGAACAGGGATTCCTCGACGCGGTCGACGCGGCGGAGGACTTCCACTACGTCCTCGCCCTCCAGGAGACGGTGGCAGCGGGCATCGCCGACGGCTACGCCCGCGCCACCGGCGGGGCGGCCCTGCTCCAGCTCCACTCCGGGGTGGGGCTGGGCAACGGCATCGGCATGCTCTACCAGTCGCTGCGCGGCCACACCCCGCTCGTCGTGGTCGCCGGCGACGCCGGGGTGCGCTACGACGCCATGGACGCGCAGATGGCGTCCGACCTCGTGGCCATGGCGAAGCCCGTGACCAAGTACGCGACCCGGGTCACCGACCGGCACTCCGTGCTGCGCACGATCCGCCGGGCGGTGAAGATCGCCCTGACCCCGCCGCGCGGCCCGGTGTTCGTGGCGCTGCCGATGGACGTGCTGGACGAGCTCAACTCCGAGCTCGTGCTGCCCGCCACGGTGCCCCTCACCGACGTGGCGCCCTCCGCCGCCTCGGTGGGGCGGGCGGCCGAGCTGCTCGCCTCCGCCGAGCGGCCGGTCGTCCTGGTCGGGGACGGGGTCGCCCTCTCCGGGGCGCAGCGCGAACTCGTCGCCGTCGCCGAACTGCTCGGCGCCGACGTGTACGAGGTCGACTCCTCCGAGGTGAACATCGCGGCCTCGCACCCGCTGCGCCGCGGTCAGACGGGCCACATGTTCGGCCCGCACAGCAGGGAGCTGGTCGGGGACGCGGACGGGGTGCTGATCGTCGGCACCTACGTCTTCCCCGAGGTGTTCCCGGAGCTGGAGAGCCCCTTCCGGGCCGGGGCGCGGGTCGTGCACATCGACCTGAACGCCTACGAGATCGCCAAGAACCACCCGGTGGACCTCGGGCTCGCCGCCGATCCCCGGCAGGCGCTGCGCGCGCTGGCCGGCGTACTGGAACGCGTACTCACCCCCGCGCAGCGGGCGGCGGCGGCCGGGCGGCTGGACGCGCGGACCCGGGAGCGGGTGCGGGCGGGCCAGGCCGAGCGGGAGGCCATGGATGCGGACGGATCGCCGATGGCGGTCTTCCTGCGGACCCTGGCCGAGCGCACGGGCGGGGACCTGATCGTCTTCGACGAGGCGCTGACCACCTCCCCGCTGGTCACCCGGTACCTGCCGCCGGAGCGCCCGGGCGACTACCACCTCACCCGGGGCGGATCGCTGGGCGTGGGCTTCCCGGGCGCGGTCGGCGTCAAGCTGGCCCGGCCGGAGCGGCTCGTCGTCGGCTTCGCCGGCGACGGCGGCTCGATGTACACCTACCAGGCGCTGTGGACCGCGGCCCGGCACGGCATCGAGGCCAAGTTCGTGGTCTGCAACAACCGCAAGTACCGGCTCCTGGACGACAACATCGCCCAGTACTGGCGGGAGCGGGAGATCCCGCAGCACGGCTTCCCGGGCTCCTTCGACCTCTCGCACCCCGAGATCGACTTCGCCGCTCTGGCCCGGTCGCTAGGGGCGGGCGGAATGCGGGTGGAGAAGCCCGAGGAGGCGGCCGCCGCCGTGGGGCGGATGCTCGCCCACCCCGGGCCGTTCCTGGTCGACGTACAGATCTGACGCACCGTGTACCGCGCACGCCCGGGTCGTACGGACAGACAGACAGCAGCAGACAGGAGGAGACCGCATGCCCGCCGAGCGGCTGACCGAGGACGCGATCCGCGCCTTCGCCGAGAAGTGGTACGTGGCCCTGGACCAGCACGTCCAGCCGGACCAGGTGCTGGACCTGATCACCGAGGACCTGGAGTTCAAGGTCCCCGAGGACACCTTCCTCGGCCACCAGGGCTTCGGCCGCTGGTACGAGGCGGTCACGAACCGCTTCTTCGACGAGGTGCACACGGTCACGAAGGTGGAGCCCGTCATCGAGGGCGACCGGGCGATCGTCCGGGTCCTCGTCAACTGGCAGGCCAAGATCTGGGATCCGCCGGCCGCCCGCAGCGTGTGGCTGGGCTTCGACGCCGACCAGACCTGGACCGTGGTCGCCGGCCCCGACGGGCCGCGGATCCGGCAGTACACCGTCAACGAACTGGCGCCCATGCCCGGTTCCGCCTCCCTCTGACCGCCGAAGGAGAAGCGACGATGACCGAAGTGACACGGGAGCGGGTCGAAGCGGCGTACCGCGCCCTCGGCTCCGGCGACCGGGCCAGGATCCTGGAGTACTACGCGGAGGACCTGCGCTGGCAGGTCCCCGGCAACCACCCGCTCGCCGGCTGGTACGAGAGCCTGGACGCCTTCCTGGAGCTGATGGGCCGGACCCACAAGCTCACGGGCGGCACCTTCCGCATGGACATCGAAGCGGTCCTCGTCGGCGAGGACTGCAGCGCGGACGTCTGCCGCAACGTCGCCGTGCGCGGCGGCGCCGACGAGTCGAGCGGCTCCCCGTACGAGCGGATGGACTACCCGGTCTTCCACTTCATGCGCTGGCGCGACGGCCGGATCGTCGAGGGCCACGACGGCCTGTTCGGCGACACGGCCACCGCCTTCAGCCAGTTCTGGGCGCCCTTCGCCCCGGACGGAACCCGCAGGGACGGATAGGGGGTTGAGCGCCATGGACGCGCGACAGATCTTGCAGAAGTACTACGAGTACGCCAACGCCGGTGACTGGGACAGCTGGTGCGACCTGTTCGCCGAGGAGCAGGTCATGGACGAGCAGCTCGCCGGCCACATCGAGGGCCTGGAGCTGCTGCGGTCGATGATGAAGGGCATGGGGACCATGTACCGGGTCTTCCGCAACGAGCCCGTGCACTTCCTCGTCGACGGGGAGAAGGCCGCGGCCGTCTCCCACCTGACCGCGGTCACCCCCTCCGGGGAGGAGATCGAGGCCGAGGTCATGAACTTCTTCCGGATCGTGGACGGAAAGATCGCCTACATGGCGAACTACCACGACACGGTTCCCTTCCAGGTGCTCGGCCAGGGCTGAGGGGACGCGCGATGGCCGTGGATGAGTACGACTACATCGTCGTGGGATCCGGCACCGCCGGCAGCGTCCTCGCGAACCGCCTCTCCGAGGAACCGGACGTCAGCGTCCTGGTCCTGGAGGCGGGCGCGGGCCGCATCCCTCCCGAGGTGGACGATCCGTCCTCCTGGTACAAGCTGCTCGGTGGGCCCGTCGACTGGGGTTACACCAGCGTCCCGCAGCCCGGCCTGGACGGCCGCCGCACGTACGAACCGCGCGGCAAGGCCCCCGGCGGCAGCAGCAACCTCTACATCATGATGCACATCCGGGGCCACGCCTCGGACTTCGACAACTGGGCCTACCAGGGCGCGGCCGGCTGGGCGCACGAGGACGTACTGCCCTACTTCGCGCTGCTGGAGGGCCAGGAGGACGCCACCGCGCCGACCACCGGCACCCGGGGGCCGCAGCGGATCACCCACGCCGGGCGGCACGGCGCCAACCCGGTCTCCCGCGCCTTCATCGACGCCGCCGTCGAGCTCGGCCACGAGGAGATCGCCGACTTCAACACCGACGGGCCCCGGCGCGGGCTCTTCGGCACCGGCTGGCACCACATCGACGTGGCCGACGGCCGCCGCCAGGGCGTCCTCGCCGCCTACCTGGAGCCCGCTCTCGACCGCTCCAACCTGACCCTGCGCACCAGTGCGCAGAGCACCCGGCTGCTCTTCGACGGGGACACCTGCACGGGTGTGGAGTACGTCCAGCTCCGTGCACCCGCCACGCTTTCGGACAGCGACGTCCCGGGGCGGACCGTGCGCGACGGGCACAGCACGGCCCCCGAGCCCGGGCTGCACACCGTACGGGCCCGCCGGGAGGTGATCGTGGCCGCCGGGGCGATCGAATCGCCGAAGCTGCTGCTGCTCTCCGGGATCGGGCACCCCGAGCAGCTGCGCGAGCACGGCATCGGGACCGTCGCGGCGCTGCCCGGGGTCGGCGAGAACTTCCACAACCACGTACTGACCGGGCTGATGGCCGAGGTCACCCAGGAACTGCCGCCGCCCGCACAGAACTTGTCGGAGAGCGCGCTGTTCCTCTCGTCCCGGCCCGGGCTGCCCGCACCGGACCTGCAAATCGCCTTCGTACACGTGCCGTTCGACGTGATCGTGGGCCAGGACCACCCGAACACGGTGTCCATCCTGCCGGGTGTCGTCCGGCCCGTCTCGCGCGGCTGGATCAAGCTGGCGAGCGCCGACCCGCTGGCCCACCCGCTGATCCACCCGAACTACCTGGGCGACCGCTGGGACTTGGAGCGGATGGTCCAGGGCGTCAAGACCGCCCGGGAGCTGTTCGCGACCTCCGCCTTCTCGCCCTGGTACAAGCAGGAGCTCCAGCCCGGACCCGGCTACGTGTCCGACGAGGACCTGCGCACCTTCGTGAAGCAGAAGTCGGAGAGCTACCACCACCAGGCCGGCTCCTGCCGCATGGGAATCGACGACCTGTCCGTCGTCGACCCCGAGCTGCGCGTGCACGGCGTACGGAACCTGCGCGTCGTCGACGCGAGCGTGATGCCCGCCGTCCCGTCGGGCAACTGCCACACCGCCATCGCGATGATCGCCGAGCGCGCGGCGGACTTCCTGAAGGGGGTGTCCCGTGCCTGATGTGGTCCTGCGCGAGGGTGCGCTGACCGGAACCCGGATCGCGGTCCTGGTCGAGAGCGACTTCTACGAGCCGGAGATCTTCTACTACCAGCACCGGTTCGCGGAGGAGGGCGCCGAGGTCGACTTCCTGACCCGGCTGTGGGGCAACGACTCCATCACCTTCTCCGGGCACGAGTACCGGGCGCCGTTCACCGCGACCCGGTCCCTGGAGGGGCTGAGCGACGAGGAACTGCGCCGGTACGCGGCGATCATCGTGCCCTCGGGCATGGTGGCCGACCGGCTGCGCTACACCGAGGACGTGGACGTGCTGGCTCCGGCGACGGAGCTGCTGCGCCGGGCCTTCGAGGAGCCGACGGTCCTCAAGGCGGTCATCTGCCACGGCATGTGGCTGGCCGCCTCGATCCCGGACAAGGTGCGCGGCCGCAAGGTCGTCTGCCACAACAACCTCATCGGCGACGTCCGGAACATGGGCGGCGAGTACGTGGACGAGGACGTGGTGGTCGACGGCGACCTGGTCACCGGCCGTACCGGGGCCCATCACCACCTGTTCGCCCGCCGGATCATCGAGCTGATCGCCGCCGACCGGGGCGCGCGGCGCGCACAGGGCGCGCAGGATGCCCGGGCCGCGCGGGGCGCCGGCTGATGGCCCCGATGGTCTGGTCGCACGTGGGCCTGAACTGCGCGGACCAGAAGACCACCGAGGACTTCTACACCCGGTACTTCGGCTTCACCCGGGCCAGAACGGTCGACCTCGGGAACGCCCGGATCATCTTCCTCCGGCAGGGGGACGTGTACCTGGAGCTCTTCGCGGCGGGCACCGAGCAGGCCGGCCCGGCCTACCACGACGGGCCGGCGGAGCCGGGCCGGATGCGCCACCTGGCCTTCCAGACCGACAGCGTGGACGGCTTCCTGGCCACGCTCGGCGATGCGGCCGAAGTGACCCTGGGGCCACTGGACTTCGACGATTTCATCTGCGGGTGGCGGACCGTGTGGGTCCGCGATCCCGACGGGGTGATCGTCGAGGTCAGCCAGGGATTCGAGGACGAGCACGGCCACGAGCAAGGCCACGACCACGAAGAAAAGGACGGTGTATGACATGGCGGACGCCGTGAGCTTCTCCTTCTCCGACACGATCGCCGGCTACGTCGGCCGCTTCGACTCCGAGTCCCGGCTGCTGCGGCTGAAGACCTCGGACGGCCGGGAGTTCGACGTCTCCCTGGCCGGGGACCCCAGCGCCGAGCTGGTCCGCAACCTGGACGAGCCGTACATCGACGCCTCCGGGCACATCGACGAGATGCTCTCGCCGGGACGGTTCCTCTACGTCTACGGGGTCCACTACCCCGAGCAGGGCGGCCGCTTCGAGGCGAAGCGCCTGGTGTTCCTGGGCCGCGGGGCCGAGGACTACCGCTTCGAGGAGCCGAGCTGGTGGATCAAGCAGATCGAATCGCTGGCCGACTTCTACAAGCGGGCGCAGTTCGGCGACGGGCCGGTGGACTTCACCGAGTACCGCACCGAGATCCGGCTCGGCGGTGACAAGACCGCCAGCCACGTCCAGGAGACCGACACGATCTCCCGCCTGGTCTACGGCATGGCCTCGGCCTACCTGCTGACCGGCAAGGACGAGTACCTGGAGGTCGCCGAGCGCGGCACCGAGTACCTGCGCAAGCACATGCGCGTCGTGGACGGCGAGGAGGACGTGGTCTTCTGGTACCACGGCATCAGCGTGGACGGGGACAGCGAACGCAAGCTGTTCACCTCGGAGTTCTCCGACGACTACGACGCGATCCCGATGTACGAGCAGATCTACGCGCTGGCCGGCCCGATCCAGACCTACCGGGTCACCGGCGACATCCGGATCAAGAACGACGCGGACGCCACCATCCGGCTGTTCGACAAGTTCTTCAAGGACCCGGAGCAGGGCGGCTACTACTCGCACATCGACCCGATCCTCTTCAGCGCCGACCACGAGTCCCTCGGGGAGAACGCGGAGCGCAAGAACTGGAACTCGGTGGGCGACCACGCGCCCGCGTACCTGATCAACCTGTACCTGGCGACCGGGGAGCAGCGCTACGCGGACTTCCTGGAGTACACCTTCGACACGATCGCGGACAAGTTCCCGGACTACAAGAACAGCCCCTTCGTCCAGGAGCGCTTCTTCCGCGACTGGTCCCACGACACCGCGCACAGCTGGCAGCAGAACCGTGCCGTCGTCGGCCACAACCTCAAGATCGCCTGGAACCTGCTGCGGATGAACTCGCTGAAGGCCAAGCCGGCCTACGAGGAGCTCGCCCGCAAGATCGGCGAGATCATGCCGGCCGTCGGCAGCGACGTGCAGCGCGGTGGCTGGTACGACGTGGTCGAGCGCGTCAAGTCGGGGGACGAGGAGACGTATCGTTTCGCCTGGCACGACCGCAAGGCCTGGTGGCAGCAGGAGCAGGCGATCCTCGCCTACCTCATCCTGAACGGCACCGTCGGCGGTGACGGCTTCCTGCGCGAGGCCCGGCAGGCGGAGGCCTTCTACAACACCTTCTTCCTCGACCACGACGAGGGTGCCGTCTACTTCAACGTCCTCGCGAGCGGGACCCCGTACCTGCTCGGGACCGAGCGGCTCAAGGGCAGCCACTCGATGTCCATGTACCACTCGGCGGAGCTCTGCTACCTGTCCGCCGTCTACAACAACCTGCTCATCAACGGCCGGGAGATGGACTTCCACTTCCAGCCCGACCCGACGAACCTGCCCGACCGCGTGCTGCGCGTCTCGCCCGACCTGCTCCCCGCCGGCTCGGTGCGGATCGCGTCCGTCGAGATCGACGAGAAGCCGTACACGGACTTCGACGCCGACGCACTGACCGTCCGGCTGCCCGACGTCCAGGGCCGGGTCAAGGTCAAGGTCCGGCTGCGCCCGACCGCCCAGTAGCGCTCAACGGGGGCGCCCCACTCAGAGGGGAAAGCAATGACCCTGAACGTGAAGGAACGCCGCAACAAGACGGGCATCGTGCTCGTCGCCACCGGCGAGATCAACAGTGAGACCTCCGGATCGCTGCTGCAGACACTGCTGCCGCTGGTCCGAGAGGGCCGGCCGCTGCGCATCGACCTGACGGCCGTCACCTACGTCTCCAGCGCCGGGCTGCGCACCCTGCTCGTCGTCTACCGCGAGGCCCAGCACGCCGGGGTCGCCGTCACCCTCTACGGGGTGAGCGAGGAAGTCCGGTTCGTCATGTCGGCCACCGGCTTCCTCGACTTCTTCTCGACCGGAGAGGCCGCCGCGGCGGCCGCCAAGGCCAAGGCCGCGCGATGAGCGAGCCGGCGTCCGAACAGGTGCTGCGCGTCGACGCGTACCCGACCCACGAGGTGGGCGGGTACCGCGTCCGGGCCGGCAAACCGTTCCCCTTCGGGGCCAACGTGGTCCCCGGCGGGGTCAGCTTCTCCGTCTTCTCCGACCAGGCCACCTCCATGACCCTGGTCATCTACAAGCGCGGAGAGCCCGAGCCGATGGCCGAGCTGGAGTTCCCCCAGGAATTCCGCACCGGCAGCGTCTTCGCCATGACGGTCTTCGGCCTCGACCACGAGAACATCGAGTACGGGTACCGGGCCGACGGACCCTTCGACCCCGTCACCGGCCACCGCTTCGACGCGCGCCAGGTGCTCTCCGACCCGTACGCCCGGCTGATCGCCGGCCGCGACGTGTGGGGCGTGGAGCCGGACCGCAGCCGCGGCTACCAGTACCGCTCCCGCGTCTGCCTCCAGGACTTCGACTGGGGCGACGACACCCCGCTGGGCATCCCCGCCGAGGACCTCGTCGTGTACGAGACCCACGTGCGCGGCTTCACCCGGCACCCCTCCTCGCAGGTCACCGCCCCCGGCACCTTCGCGGGGCTGCGGGAGAAGATCCCGTACCTGAAGGAGCTCGGGATCAACTGCATCGAGCTGCTGCCGGTGTTCGAGTTCGACGAGAGCGACAACCCGCGCACCAACCCGGAGACGGGCGAGCAGCTCTTCGACTACTGGGGCTACAACACCGTCTCCTTCTTCGCCCCCAAGGCCGGCTACGCGGCCACCGGACGCTACGGCATGCAGGGCGACGAGTTCCGCACGCTGATCAAGGAGCTGCACGCGGCCGGCATCGAGGTCATCCTCGACGTCGTCTTCAACCACACGGCCGAGGGCAACGAGCAGGGCCCCACCATCTCCTTCAAGGGGCTCGACAACGCCACGTACTACATGCTCACGCCCGAGGGGTACTACTTCAACTTCAGCGGCACCGGCAACACCGTCAACTGCAACCACCCCGTCGTGCGCAACTTCGTCCTCGACTGCCTGCGCCACTGGGTCGCCGACTACCACATCGACGGATTCCGCTTCGACCTCGCGGCCATCCTCGGCCGCTCCCCGGACGGCACCCCGCTGCCCAACCCGCCGCTGCTGGAACTGCTCGCCTACGACCCGGTGCTGCGGCACACCAAGCTCATCGCCGAGGCCTGGGACGCCGGCGGCCTCTACGAGGTCGGCAACTTCCCGGCGTACGGCCGCTGGGCGGAGTGGAACGGCAAGTACCGCGACACCGTGCGCAGTTTCCTCAAGGGCGACCCCGGGGTCACCGGGGAGCTCGCCACCCGGATCGCCGGGTCGCCCGACCTCTACTCCAGCCGCGGGACCTCGGCGTCGGTCAACTTCCTGACCGCGCACGACGGGTTCAGCCTGGCCGACCTGGTCTCCTACAACGACAAGCACAACGAGGCCAACGGCGAGGGCAACAACGACGGCGGGAACGACAACGCGAGCTGGAACTGCGGAGCCGAGGGGCCGACCGACGATCCCGAGGTCAACGCGCTGCGGCTGCGCCAGATGAAGAACGCCCTGGCCATCCTCTTCACCAGTCAGGGCATCCCGATGCTGCTGTCCGGCGACGAGGTGGCGCGCACCCAGCAGGGCAACAACAACACGTACTGCCAGGACAACGAACTGTCCTGGTTCGACTGGAGCCAGGTCGACGAGAACTCCGAACTGCTCCGGTTCACCCGGGAGATGATCGCCTTCCGCAAGCACCACCGCGAACTGCGCTCCACCTCCCACCCCACCGGACAGCTCCGGGACAGCCTCGGGCTGCCGGACATCAGCTGGCACGGCGAGCGGGCCTGGCAGCCCGACTGGTCGGCGGAGAGCCGGCTGCTCGCGGTGGCCCGCTGCGGCACCGGTGACGACGACGTGGTGTACGCGGCCATGAACGCGCACTGGGAGGCGCACGACCTTGAACTGCCCGCCCTCCCGGGCGGCCGCAGCTGGCACCTGTTCGCGGACACCGGGGCCGAGGCCCCGCACGACATCCGCACCCCCGGCGCCGAACTCGAACTGGAGAACGCCGGCAAGTATCTGATCGGTCCGCGCTCGGTCGTGATCCTGGTCGGCCGCACGCCCGACGCCGAGCTCTAGCCAGTGCTCCGGCCCACGCTGTAGCCCACGCACCGAAGGAGACCTGACATGCCGCTTTCCGTGTCCCTGAGCATCGAGGGCGACACCACCGTGATCGAGCTGGAGGGCGAACTGGACGCCAAGACGGCGCCGGACTTCCACCAGACCATCGAGAAGGCCGCCGGCCACGGCACCAGCACCGTCGAGATCCGCATGGCCGGGGTCGGCTACATGGCCAGCGCCGGACTGCGCTCCCTGGTCTTCGCCCAGCAGAAGGTGGGGGAGCACGTCACCATCAAGGTGGTCGGCGCCATCGAGCCCGTCTCCCGGACCATCCGGACGGCCGGACTCGACCGCAGCATCGTGCTCTCCGACGACTGACTCCGATGGACGAGGCGGTCAAGACGGCGGGGACGTCCGCCGAGCTGGACGTACCCGCCACCCTGGGGGCGTTGGGCGACATCGCCGCCCTCGTCCTGCGGCTGGCCGGGAGGGCGGGCCTGGACAAGGGCGCCTCGTACCGGATCCGGCTGGCCGTGGACGAGCTGGCCACCAACATCGTGATGCACGGGTACCGGGGCGGCGACGGACGGATCACCGTCCGGGGCCGCTCCGGGCCGGGCCGGGTACGGATCTCCATCGAGGACCGCGCCCCGGCCTTCGACCCCGTCCAGGGGCGACTGCCGCCCGACCCGGAAACCGCTCCCGAGCGGCGCCGGATCGGCGGACTCGGCATCCACCTCGCACTGACCAGCGTGGACGAGTTCGACTACGTACGCAGGGACGGCCGCAACATCAGCACGCTGACTGTGATGGCTGAGGGGACGGACCCATGCCCTCCACGACCGTGATCATCCTCGACGAGTACCCGCCCCCGCCCCTCGAACTCCTCGGAGCGCTGGGGGAGATGGGTGCGGAACTCGTCCCGCGCACGCTGGCCGACCTGCTGGCCGGCCCACTGGAGGAGCTGCCCGAAGCGGACGTACTGCTCGCCCCGGCCCAGGCCGACGGGGAGTCCGTACGGACCGCCGTGCGCCGGCTGCGCCGCTGGGCCGGCGCCCCCATCGTGGTCGTCTGGACCGTGACGGAGTTCGCCGCCCTGGAGGAACACGTCCGGATCGGCCACGACTACCTCGTACCCCCCTTCCTGCCCGCCCTCGTCGGGGCCCGGCTGCACAGCTGCTCGGAGCGCGCCGGACTCGGCCGCACCCTGCGCGAAGCCGACGCCCGCGCCGAACTCATGGGCTACGAGAAGGAATTGGAGATCGGCCGCGAAATCCAGGCCGGCTTCCTGCCGGAATCACTGCCGGTCCCCGAGGGCTGGGAGATCGACGTGTGCTTCCGGCCCGCCCGGCAGGTCGCCGGGGACTTCTACGACGTCTTCGAGCTCTCCCGCGGCCGGCGCCTGGCCTTCGTCGTCGCCGACGTCTGCGACAAGGGGGTCGGAGCCGCGCTCTTCATGGCGCTCATCCGCTCCCTGCTCCGCCACACCGCCGAGAACAGCGGCCTCCAGCACCTGGTGGCCGCCGGCCGCACCGGCAACAGCCGGCGCATCCCCGTGGTCGGTGCCACGCCGCTGCTCAACGCGGTCACCGCCACCAACGGCTACCTGACCCGCAACCACCTGCGGCAGGGCTACTTCGCCACCCTCTTCTTCGGCGTGCTCGACCCGCTCACCGGATCCCTCGTCTACATCAACGGCGGGCACAACCCGCCGCTGCTGCTGGCCGCCGACGGCGGCGAGCCGCGCACGCTGGAGGTCACCGGCCCCGCCGTCGGAGTGCTCCCGGACTGCGTGTACACGCTCGGCTACGCCCAGTTGAACCCGGGCGACACGCTCTTCGTGTTCACCGACGGAGTGCCCGAGGCGCGCTGCCCCAGAGGCAGCTTCCTCGGCGACGAGCGGATGCTGGAGCTGCTGTCGGGGCCCCCGGTCAGCGGCAGGGAGGTGGTCGACCGGATGGACACGGCCGTACGCGAACACACCGGAACAGCCGAACAGCACGACGACGTCACCATGCTGGCCCTGCACCGGCCACGCGCGGCGCGGGGGCCGCACGCGGGCGGCGCCGATTGCCAGGTCGTGGCCTGATGACCCGGACCATCGTGGTGCACTCGTACCGCGGCGGTACCGGAAAGTCCTCGGTACTGGCGAACCTGGCCCTGCTCCTCGCGGGCGAGGGACGCCGGGTGGGCGTGATCGACACGGACATCCAGTCGCCCACCCTGGACCTGCTCTTCCGGCTCGGCCCCGGCCCCTCGCTCGCCGACTACCTGCTCGGCCGGTGCGAGATAGAGGCCGCCGCGCAGGAGGTCGCCACCGGCCACGGCCGCGGGATCCTGTACGTCGTACCGGCGCGGACCGGGACGGCGGCCCTGCGGGAGCTCATGACCACCGGCTACGACGTGGGGCTGCTGCCCGAGGGATTCGACCGGCTGGCCGTGCACCACGCCCTGGACGTCCTGCTGCTCGACACCCACGCCGGGCTCAACAACGAGTCGGTGACCGCGATGGCGAGCGCCGACGTTCTCCTGATCATGGCCCGGGCCGACCGGATCGACCTCCTCGGCGTCGAGGAGACCATCGCCCTGACCGGCAGGCTCGCCTGCCGGCGGACCCTGGTGATGAGCATGGCGCCCGAGGGCATCGACCGGGAGGCCGCCCGGCGGCGGGCCGAGGAGGTCTACCGCACCCCCCTGGCCGGAATACTGCCCTATGTTCCGGAAATGGCCGCGCTCTACGGTGAACGCATATTCTCCGAAGCCCATCCCGACCACCCCCTGGTCGGTGAATTCCGCACCATCATCTCGGCGTTGGACGCACGTGACGAAGTATCGCGTGCCTGACGTCTCCCCCTTACGCCCCTTGGCGGAGGGCGTGTTGAATCGGCAGCGCATCCGGCGCATCATGAACAAGGAGAAGAGAGTCATGAAGATTCTCGTCGTCATGACGGCCAAGGCCACGCTTCATCTGCTGGACGGGGAACAACACCCCTCGGGTTTCTGGGCCGAGGAATTCGCCGTTCCCTACACCCTCTTCACGAACGCGGGCCACACCGTGGACGTGGCGACGATCGCGGGCCGGACCCCGACGGTCGACCAGACCAGCATCGACCCCCAGTTCCTCCAGTGGGTGCGCCCCCAGGGCTCCGCGGACACGGACACGGCCAGCGCCCAGGAGTACAGCCGCGTCATAGAGAACACCCCGCAGCTGCGGAGCCCGATCGCCCTGGAGACCCTGGGCGAGAAGGACATCGCCGGCTACGACGGCATCTACATCAGCGGCGGCCACGGGGCCATCGGCGACCTGCCCAAGTCCGACGAGCTCGCGCAGATCCTGCGCTGGGCCATCGCCCAGGACAAGCCGCTGGCCACCGTCTGCCACGGGCACACCGCCCTGCTGGCCCTGCGCGACGGCGAGGGCCAGTGGCCCTTCGCGGGTTACCGGATGACCGCCTTCTCGCACAGCGAGGAGCTCGTCACCAACATGGCCGGCCGCCTCCCGCTGATCCTGGAGGCCGAACTCACCCGGCTCGGCGCCCGCTACGAGAAGGCCGACGCGATCTGGGACTCGCACGTGGTGGTGGACCGCAAGCTCACCACCGGCCAGAACCCCTACTCCTCCAAGGCCCTCGCGGAGACGTTCTTACGTCAGCTCGCGCAGGGCTAGCCGTAGGGGGTGTCCCTCGGATCTCCGTGGGACACCCCCTAGCGCCCAGCCCCTCGCACCCGAAACCGGAAGGCAGCCACAGCCATGACCAAGCGCGCGCTCAGCGACCAGCCCTTGGCCAACCCCGGGAAACTGTTCATCGGCGGCACCTGGGTCCCGGCCCGGGACGGCCGTAGCGAACCGGACATCAGCCCCGTGGACGGACAGGAGATCGTGCCGGTGGCCCAGGCCGCCGCCGCCGACGCGGACGCGGCCGTGGCCGCCGCCCGCACGGCCTACGAGGAAGGTCCCTGGAGCAGACTGTCCGCCCAGGAACGCGCGCTGCGGCTGAACCGGGTCGGGGAGCTCATCGAGCGCGACCTGGAGGAGATCGCCCTGCTGGAGACCGTGGACATGGGCAAACCCTTCGCCTTCTCCTCCACGGTCGACGCCCCCATGGCCGCCCAGCTCATGCACTACTACGCCGGCGCCGTGACCCGGGTGGACGGCTCCTCCCGGGCCCCGGCCGGCGGGCAGCTCGCGTACACCCTGCGCGAACCGCTGGGCGTGGTCTGCGCGATCACCCCGTTCAACTTCCCGCTGCTCCTGTCGATGACGAAGATCGCCCCGGCCCTCGCGGCCGGGAACACGGTGGTCCACAAGCCCTCGCCCGCCACCCCGCTCACCGCCCTGAAGATCGCCGAGCTGTTCCAGGAGGCGGAGATCCCGGACGGAGTGCTGAACGTCATCACCGGTCCGGGCGTGGAACTGGGTGAGACCCTCACCGGCCACCCCGGCATCGACAAGATCGCCTTCACCGGCTCCACCTCGGTCGGCCAGTCGATCATCCGCAAGGCGGCCGGCACCCTGAAGAAGGTGACGATGGAACTCGGCGGCAAGTCCGCCAACATCGTCTTCGCCGACGCCGACCTCGATGCCGCCGAGGAACTCGCCTTCTTCGGCATCTACTACAACAAGGGCGAGATCTGCACCGCCGGCTCCCGGCTGCTGCTGCACCGCCCGATCCACGACGAGATGGTCGAACGGCTCGTCGCCCGCGCGGCCGCCCTGCTCCCCGGCGACCCGCGCGACCCGGCCACCCTCTTCGGACCGCTCGCCCACCGCGGCCAGTTCGACAAGGTCAGCTCGTACATCGAGGTCGGCGAGAAGGAAGGCGCCGTCCTGCGCACCGGCGGCACCGGCTGGACCCCCGAAGGGGCCTCCACCGAGGGCCTGTACTTCCTGCCGACCATCTTCACCGGCGTCGACAACGGCATGCGGATCGCCCAGGAGGAGATCTTCGGACCCGTCCTGTCGATCATCCCCTTCGACACCGAGGAGGACGCCGTACGCATCGCCAACGACAGCGCGTACGGCCTCGCCGCCGGCGTCCACACCAAGGACCTGCGGCGCGCCCACCGGGTCGCCTCGCAGATCAAGGCCGGGACCGTCTGGGTCAATTGCTACAACCAGTACGACCCCGCGGTGCCCTACGGCGGCTACAAGGCCTCCGGCTACGGGCGCGAGTGCGGCCCCGAGTCTCTGGAGAGCTACACCCAGACCAAGTCGGTCTGGATCGGAATGGACTGACATCCCCCGCCCGCACTGAGACCACCTGAGGAGCCCCCATGCGGATCGGCGTCATCGGCACAGGCCGGATCGGATCGACCCTGGCCAGGATCCTCGTGGCGGCGGACCACCAGGTCGTGCTCGCCAACGCCCGGGGCCCGCAGAGCCTCGCGGCCCTGCTGGCCGAACTGGGCCCCGCGGCCGCGGCGGCGCCCCCCCCCGCGGCCGCGGCCCGAGCCGAAGTCCTCGTCCTGATGGTGCCGTTCGACAGCGTCCAGGGGCTGCTGCCGCAGGAAGCCGTACGGGACACCGTGCTGGTGGACGCCACCAATGCGTTCAGCGGCCCGGGCACTGCACCTCAATCGGGAGGGGGCCGGGACCTCGGCGGCCGAGGATCCAGCGAACTCGTCGCCGAATGGTATCCGGGGACCCGGATCGTGAAATCCCTGAACACCATGCATTTCGAGACGCTCGCCGTCGCCGGAACCGCTTCGGGGCCGCGTCTGGCCCATTTCACGGCGGGCGACGACGGGAAAGCCAAAGAAATCGTCGCGGGAATCATCACGGATCTCGGATTCGCTCCCGTGGACACCGGCCCGCTGCACTCCGGAGGAATTCTCCAGCAGCCCGGCGGGCCCCTCTTCAACCGGCCGCTCACGGAAGCGCAGGCGCTGGCATGGACCTCTCACTGAACGTCAACGGAAGACCCGAGCAGTTCGCGGCGCAGCCGAACGAACTGCTCGTGGAACGGCTCCGCGACGGCCTCGGACTGACCGGCACCAAAGTCGGCTGCGACACCGGCCAGTGCGGAACCTGCGTCGTCCAGCTCGACGGCCGCTCCGTCAAGAGCTGCCTGATCCTCACCGCGGCGGCCGCCGGCTCCGCGGTGACCACCATCGAGGGGGTCACCACCCCCGGCGGTGAACTCAGCGGCCTCCAGGAGGCCTTGCGCCAGGAACACGGCACCCAGTGCGGCTTCTGCACCCCCGGGATGGTCATGGCCCTCGGGGAACTGGTCGGCAACACCGCCGACCGCGAGGCGCCCACCGAGCCCGAGATCCGCGAGTGGCTCACCGGCAACCTGTGCCGCTGCACGGGCTACCACAGCGTCGTACGGGGAGTGCAGCGCGCCTGCTCCGCGGCCCGCGCGCAGGCACCCGTGGAGCAGGCTGCCGCCGCCGTGTCCGGACAGGAGGGGTGAGGGAGATGACCGCAGTCACGGGGGAGACCCCGCTCCAGGGCAACGGCGTGCTCGGGCAGCCGCTGGACAGCCGCGAGGATCCGCAGCTGCTGCGCGGCGAGGCCACGTACGTGGGCGACATCGACCTGCCGGGCACCGCCCACATGGCGATCCTCGGCAGCCCCGTGGCCCACGCGAAGATCCTCTCCATCGACACCAAGGCCGCCGAGCAGCTGCCGGGCGTGCTGAAGGTGGCCACCGCGGCCGACTTCACCGACGTCATGCCGCTGCCCTGCATCTGGATACCCGGCGGGGTCGAGAGCCACTTCCCGCCCCACCCCTACGGACTTCCCGGCTCCCGCCCGGTGCTGTCCGGCGACACCGTGCGCCACGTCGGCGACCCCGTCGCCGTGGTCGTCGCCGAGACCCCGCGCCAGGCCGCCGCCGCGCTCACCGCCATCTCCGTCGACTACGAGCCGCTGCCCGTGGTGACCCGCGCCGACGAGGCCCTCGCCGAAGACGCCCCCCGGCTCCACGAAGCCGTACCCGGCAACCTGAACGCGTACTGGACCTGCGGCGACAAGGACCGCACCGACGCGGCCATCGCCGCGGCCGAGGTCACCGTCGAGCTGGACCTGGTCAACCAGCGCACCATCAACAGCCCCATCGAGCCGCGCGGCGCGGTCGGCGACTACAACCCGGCCACCGGCGAGTACACGCTGTACGCCTCCACCCAGGGCCCGCACAACCACCGCTTCCTGCTGTCCGCCCTGGTCCTCGGCATCCCCTTCAACAAGCTCCGCGTCGTCGCCCCGACCGTCGGCGGCAGCTTCGGCACCAAGGGGTACCTGTACCCCGACATGCCGCTGGTCCTACTGCTCTCCAAGGCGCTCGGCCGGCCCGTGAAATGGGTCGACACCCGCACCGGGCTGATGAACTCCACCGTCCAGGGGCGCGACCACCGCCAGCACGTCACCCTGGCCGGCACCCGCGACGGCCGGATCACCGCCGTGCGCTGCACGAGCTACGCCAACCTCGGCGCCTACCCGTCCACCATCGGCCCCGGCGTCGCCACCGCCCTGATGGGCCGCTCCATCAGCGGCATGTACGACATCGACGCGGCCTTCTGCGAGGTCTACGCGGCCTTCACCAACACGGTCCCGCTCGGCGCCCAGCGCGGCAGCGGGCGCGCCGAGGCCGCGTTCCTGATGGAGCGGCTCGTGGACCGGTACGCCTCCGAGATCGGCATGGACCCGGCGGCGGTGCGCCGCAGGAACCTGGTGCCGAAGGAGAAGTTCCCGTACGACAACGGCCTCGGCTGGACCTACGACTCGGGCGACTACCAGCTCAACTTCGACCGGGCCATCGAGCTCTCGGGCTACGCCGACATGCCCGCCCGCAAGACTGAGGCCCGCGCCCGCGGCAAGCGGCTCGGCGTCGGCATCGCCTCCTACGTGGCGATCTGCGGGGTCGGCCCCTCCACCCGGATGTCCAAGGAGGGCATGCTCGGCGGGACGTGGGAGAGCGCGAACATCCGCGTCCACCCCACCGGCGAGGTCACCGTCACCGTCGGCTCCGCCTCCACCGGCCAGAGCCACGGCACCGTCTTCGCGCAGGTCGCCGCCGACGAGCTCGGCATCGACCCGGCGCAGGTCCAGGTGTACGAGGGCGACACGCTCAAGGCACCGTACGGGCAGGGCACTTACGGCTCGCGCTCCTACAGCATGGCCGCGCCGGCCATCGCCCTCACCGCCCGGAAGATCAAGAGCAAGCTGGTCAAGGCCGGAGCCGTCTTCCTCGGCGTGACCGAGGACAAGGTCGTCTACGCGGACGGCAAGGTCTTCGAAGAGGGCAACGAGGAGAACACCAAGACCTTCGCCGAGCTGGCGATGGCCATGTGGTACGGCTGGGGGCTGCCCCCCGAGATCGAGCCCGCCCTCGACGAGACCACCCACTTCGACCCGCCGGACTTCAACTACCCCTTCGGAACGCACGTCGCGGTCGTGGAGATCGACGAACTGACCGGCGAGACCGAGGTGGTGGCCTACACCGCCGTCGACGACGCGGGCCACATCGGCAACCCGAAGATCGTCCTCGGCCAGATCGAGGGAAGCATCCTGCACGGGCTCGGCCAGGCCCTCATGGAGCACGCCGAGTACGACCGCGACGGGCGGCTCGTCAGCCGGGACCTGAACCACTACGCGCTGCCGCGCGCCATCGATGCGCCGTTCTTCACCCTCGACAAGACGGTCACCCCCTCTCCGCACAACCCGCTGGGAGCCAAGGGCGCCGGCGAGATCGCCACCGTGCCGCCCGCCGCGGCCGTCGTCAACGCCGTCGTCGACGCCCTGTCCGACCTGGGCGTCCGGCACATCGACATGCCCGTCACCCCCGAGAAGGTCTGGCGCCGCCTGAGAGGGGAAGCCCATTGAATCCTCCCCTTCCCGGAGGAGGGGGATTCCTGGCTCACGCAGCCTGGCGGACCAGCGGCCCGTCAGGTCTTCCACGATCAGCGCCAGCCGGGTTGAAACCAGCCCGGGTAACAGCAATACGAAAGGAGGGTTGCACGTGCTTGGTTCTCGCTACGCACTCTCCGTAGTGCACTGTACCCGATTCTGTGACGGCGTCAGGAGGTTCAGGTGATCCTCACCGAGTTCGACTACGTACGCCCCGTCGGCCTCGACGAGGCCCTGACCCTGCTGGCCGGCCGCCCCGGCGCCCGGGTGCTGGCCGGCGGGCAGAGCCTGCTGCCCGGCCTGCGCACGGGGGAGGACCGGGCCTCCCTGCTCGTCGACGTCCGCCGGCTGGAAGAGCTCCGGGGGATCGAGCGGACCTCCGGGGGGCTCCGGATCGGGGCGATGACCACCCTGGCCGAACTGGCCGCGGACCCCCTGGTGCTGGCCGGGGCGCCGGAGATCGCCGCCGCGGCCCGCGCCAACGGCGACCCCCAGGTCCGCAACCTCGGCACGGCCGGCGGCAACCTCGCCGCCACCGGCCGGGCCACCGACCTGCCCGTCGCGGCGATGGCCGCCGGAGCAACGGCCGAACTGGCCGGACCGGGCGGGGTGTCGACGCTCACCGCCGAGGAACTGGCCGCCTCCGGCGTCCCGGCGGGCACCGTCATCACCGCCCTGCTCGTCCCGGCCGCCGGACGCGCCGCCGCCTTCGAGAAGACCGCCGACCGGGCGACCCGCTACCCGGTCTGCGCCGCCGCCGTACGGATCACCCCCGACGGGCCGCGCATCGCGGTCACCGGGGCCACCGCCCGCGCGATGCGGCTGCGCGGGGTCGAAGAACGGCTCGGCGGGGGCCCGTACACGACGGAGAGGGTGCTCGCGGCCTTCCGCGCCGAGCCCCGGGAGCTGTTCGTCCCGGGGCGCGGCACCTCGGCCGAGTACCTCGGCCACCTCGCGGGCGTACTCACCGCCCGCGCGCTCACGAGGGCCGTGCGGGCACCCGCCTGACCGCCCACGACGGGGGAGTTGAAGCAGTGGAACCGTTGCCCACGACGAAACGGACCGCACCGTCCGCGACCACCACGGGGGTCACCTCGCGTCCAGCCGCCGGCTCCGCAGGCGCACCGGGAGGCTCCGGCTTCCGGGTGGTGGGCGCGGTTCTCGTCCTGCTGATGCTCTCCTCGTCCGTCCCCTCCGCCCTCTACGTGCTCTACCAGCAGGAGTGGGGCCTGTCCTCGGGCATGATCACGGTGGTCTTCGCCCTGTACGCCGTCACCGTGCTCGCCGGACTCCTGCTGTTCGGCTCGCTCTCCGACACCCTCGGCCGGCGGCCCGTACTCGCCGCGGGGCTGGTCCTCGCGATCGTCTCCATGGGGCTGTTCGCCTCTGCCCAAGGGCTCGGCCTGCTGCTCGCCGCCCGCGCCGTGCAGGGGCTGGCGGTGGGCCTGGCCACCGGGGCCATGGGCGCCGCCCTGCTGGAACTCGCCCCCCGCTCCCGGCCCGCGCTGGGAGCCCAGGTCAACAGCGCCGGCCCGACCGTGGGCATCGGCCTCGGCGGCATCGGGGCCGGGCTGCTCGTGCAGTACGCGCCCGCTCCGACCGTCCTGACCTACCTGCTGCTCGTGGGGGCCTTCGCCGTCTGCCTGATCGGCGTGGCCCGGATGCCGGAGAGCGCCCCGGGCCGGGCGGGCCGGAGCGGCGGACGGCTGAAGATCGCCCCGCACCGGATCCACATCCCCGCCGCCGTGCGCGGCCGCTTCGCCGTGCTGATCCTGACCATCGTGGCCGTCTGGTCGGTCGGCGGCTTCTACCTCTCGCTCGGCCCGCACCTGGTCCTCTCCCTGCTCCGGAGCACCAACTACCTCGTCGGCGGAGCCACCGTGGCCCTCCTCGCCGGCGCCGCCACCGCCGCCCAGCTCCTGCTCGGCCGCACCGAGGCCCTGAGGACCGCCGTCCTCGGCCTGTTCGGCCTGCTCGGCGGGCTGGGCCTGGTGCTCCTCGCGCTCGGGCTCGGCTCGGCGCCCGTGTTCCTCGTGGCCACCGCAGTCCTCGGAGCCGGCTGGGGCGCCGCCTTCCTCGGCTCCTTCCGCGCGCTGAGCGCCCTGGCCGAGCCCGCGCACCGGGGCGAACTGACCGCCGCCGTCTATGTGTTCGCGTACCTCGCGATGAGCGTGCCGGCGGTGCTGGCCGGACTGCTCACCAACATCCACGGGCTGCACCGCACCTCGGTCGGCTTCATGGCCACCGTCGCCGCCGTGTGCGCGCTCGCCCTGCTGGCCACCCTGCGGCTGGCTGCCCGCACCAGGACGGAAGGGAGCACCGCATGAGCGTTGCCCCGGGCTCCGCCGAGCTCCGTACCGCCCTGCGCGGGCTGGAGATCTTCGAGGGCCTCACCGAGGAACAGCTGGACTGGCTGGTCTCGGTCTCCGCACCCCGGGTGCTCGCGGACGGGGAGGTCCTCTTCCGTGACGGGGAGGAGGCCACCGGCTTCCACGTCCTGCTCTCCGGGGGCCTCGTGGTGACCAAGGTCGTCGACGGCCGCGAGGAGGTCCTGACCCGGCACTCCACCGAGGAGGAGAGCGCCGCCGCCGAGGACCACGACGGCAAACCCTCGGCCGCGCACCGGTTCACCGGCGAACTGCCGCTGCTGACGGACGGGGCGTACGTGGCCACGGCCGCGGCGAGCGGGCCGGCCACCACCGTGGTGGCGTACGCGAAGCCCGTCTTCTTCGAGATGCTGACCCGCTGCCACGGGGTGGCCGCCGTACTGATCCCCGTGCTGGCCTGGCGCATCAAGTCCTCCGAGGTCCAGGCGCGCAAACGGGCCACCGTCGAGGCGCTGGGCACGCTGGCGGCCGGGCTGGCGCACGAGCTGAACAATCCCGCCGCCGCCGTGGCCCGCGCCGCGCAGGAACTGGCGCCCGCACTGGACCAGCTCACGCGCACCGCCCAGGTCTGGGGCGCGGCCGCCACGGCCGCCGAGCGCTCCGTGTTCGAGCAGCTCGCCGACGAGCTGGACAAGGCGCCGCCGCCGGTGGTCGCCGATCCGCTGGCCCAGGCGGACACGGAGGAGGAGATCGCCGACTGGGCCGAAGAGGCCGGCGCGGAGCGGGCCGGACTGCTCGGCTCGGGGGTCTCCGACCTCGGACTGGACCTGGGCGGGCTGCTGGAGCGGCTGGAGGGGGTCGGCGAGCCGGCCCTGCCCGCGGCCCTGGACCACCTGGCGGCCCTCCTGGAGATCCGCTCGCTCGCCGCGGAGCTGCGGGCGGCCGGTCCGCGGATCTCGCAACTGGTGTCGGCCACCCGGGATTACGCCAATCTCGACCGGGCCCCCGAGCAGCGCTTCGCGGTGACCGACGGACTGGAGAACACGCTGGTCGTGCTGCGAGCGAAGCTCGCCGGGATCGTGATCGTGCGCACGTACGAACCCGGCCTGCCCGAACTGACGGGCTATCCGAGTGAGTTGAACCAGGTGTGGACCAACCTGGTCGACAACGCGGCGGCCGCCATGGAAGGCGCCGGAACCCTCACCCTGCGGGCCCGGGTCGAAGGCGTCTGCATGGTGGTGGAGATCGCCGACACCGGCTCGGGCATTCCCGCGGAATCCCTGCCGAGGATCTTCGAACCCTTCTACACGACCAAGGACGTGGGGAAGGGCACGGGTCTCGGTCTGCACCTCAGCTACCGCATCGTGACCCAGCGCCACCACGGGTCGATCACGGCCCGCTCGCGCCCGGGGGAGACCCGCATGACCGTCCGGCTGCCGCTGTCCGGGACCGACCCGTCCTGCGCCGTGCCGGCCGTACCCACTGATCCGACCGATCCATCTTCATCGAAATCGAAGAGCTGAAAGGGAGTCGACATGCCCAAGTACGACATCTCCACGCTGCACCCGGTGTTCGTCCGGCAGATGGACGCGCTCGCCGCCCTCGACATCGAGGCGGTCATGAAGAACTACACCGACGACGCGGTGCTGTTGCGCTTCGAGGGCGTCTCCGTCGGCATCGACGCGGTGCGCGAGACGTTCACCGGGTACCTGACGGTGAAGCCCACCCTCGTGGAGCTGCAGGAGTACGTCGAGACCGACGACACGATCTTCTACCGGGCGATCATGAACCTGAACGGCGAACCGGAGCACGCGTTCGGAACGCTCGTGGTCCGTGATGGCCGAATCTGGCGGCAGACAGCGGGATTCGGCGGCTGATTGCCGAAATCTGGGTAGCGTGTGCGGGGAGGGCGGGGATGTGCGCCCTCCCCGTATGTGCGGCAGCCGTAGATATATGCAAGAAGCGCGAAGGGGAGGTCATGGAAACGGAAACCGGCCGGGTCGAGGCATTCAGTGACGGCGTATTCGCGATCATCATCACCATCCTTGTCCTGGAATTGAAAGTTCCGGAAGAAACCGGCTCCGATTTCTGGCACGGAGTGCGGGAGCAGTGGCCGCACTACGCCGCCTATGTGGTGAGTTTCCTCATCATCGGCGTGATGTGGGTGAACCACCACACCATCTTCAGTCACATCAAGCGGGTCGACCGCCCCCTGCTGTTCCTGAACCTGCTGGTGCTGATGGTCGTGTCGGTGATCCCGTACACCACCAACGTGCTCGCCGAACACCTCATGGAAGAGGGGGGATCGGCCAACGCGGCGGCCGTCCTCTACAGCCTCGTCACCGTGGCCTACGCCCTGGCCTTCATGGCCTTCTGGTGGTACGTCACCCGGGTCGGGCACCTCTTCCACGACCAGGTGGACAAGGATGGCGCCCGGGCCACCAGGGTCCGCTTCGGGCTGGGTGCCATCGCCTACCCCTGCACCGTCGCCCTGGCCTTCTTCTCCGCTCCGCTCACTCTCGTCGCCCACTTCCTGATCGCGCTCTACTATGCGGCGAACCAGATCCCGATCCCCCTCGTGGTAGAAGAAGAGCGGCTCGAATCTGTCAGCGACCTCAGGAAGTAGCCGTCGGGACCTACGGCCGTTCTCCGCGGTCAAGTAGGGTATTGGATCTAGCTGGTCGCGGGGGAGGCCCAGATGGCTCGCGTAGTCCTGCCGGAGGAATCCACGAAGGAAATCTCCGAATTGATCGACGTTCTGATCTCGCTCTTCTTCGAGTCGTTACCCCGGCGGGACCAGCGAAACTGGGCCCGCGTATACCTGAACGGTCTGGTGCGGACCAACGGAAAGAAAACAATTCGTAACATCGCCGGAACAGGGGCCAGTTCCGTCGAGCAGAGCCTCCAGCAGTTCATCAGCAAATCCCCCTGGGACTGGACCCCCGTCCGCCGCTCCCTCGCCCAGCACCTGGAACGCACCGCACAGCGCCCGCTGGCCTGGGTGGTGCAGCCCATGGTCATCGAGAAGGCCGGCGACCGATCGGTCGGCGTGGGCCGGCAGTTCGTCCCCCAGCTGGGCCGCACCGCCAACTGTCAACAGGCCAGCGGAATCTGGCTCACCTCCAGCGATGCCGGCTTCCCCGTCGAATGGACCCTCACCCTCCCCGGGCCCTGGACGGCGGAACTCCTGCGACGACGGCGGGCCGGCATCCCCGACACGGCCCGCTCGCTCACCCCCGCTCAGGACGCGGTACACGCGGTCCAGCGGATGGCCGCCACCTGGCAACTCCAGCGCAGGCCCGTGGTGATGGAAGTGTCCAACGGCGAACTGCCGCAGTGCATCGAATCGTTCGCGATGCAGGACATCCCCTTCGTTTTCAAGGTGGACGGCACCCTGCCCGTCTCCTTCGGCGGGGCGGGCCGGCACAAGCCCGGCCCGCACACCGCGCCGGCCCGCGAGCTCATCGACTCCCTGCGCTCCCAGCGGCGCGTCGTCGAATGGACCCGGCACGGCCGCGCCGAGGGAGCGGTCACCCTGCTCACCTCGGCCGCCATCTTCGCCACCCCCGGCGAGGACCGGCCGGCCCCGGCCCCGCCCACCCCGCTGCTGCTCGTCGGGGCCTGGACCGAGGCCGCCCTGCTGCCCTCGGAGTTCTGGATCACCAACATCGGGGACCGGCCGCTCGCACAGCTGTTCCTCCTCGCCAAACTCACCGACCGGGTCGCGCTCGACTTCACCGAGGTCTGCGAGCCCGCCGGAATCCGCGATTTCGAGGGCCGCTCCTTCCGCGGCTGGCACCACCACGCAACCCTCGCCAGCGTCGCCCACGCCGCGATGCTGCTGGGCGCGCGCGGACGGGGCACCCACCCGTCGCAGCTCGAGCCGTACCCCGGCCCGGCCCGTACCGCCCCCACCCGTACGGTCGCCGCGGCCCACGCCGCCGGACCGCCCGTGCTGCCGCCGAGACCGGTCATCCCCGGGCAGAGCCCGCGCCGCGAGTACATCCGCTGATACCTGACATCGCCGAAGGGCAACGCGCGTGGTGCGCCCGCCGGACGGGGCTTCGCGGTGGCCGTCGGCACGGGGGGGCTCCGTCCACCGCCGCGCGGACCCTCCGGTGCCGGGCACGGGCGGACCCGCCGGTGCCGGGCCGGAGGACCAAGGTCCCGTAGGAAGCGACCATCCGGCCCTAAATGTCCTGGACGATCGGCCGGGGCGGTGTGAACTCCAGGTCGTGTGAGAATGAAGTACGTGCGTTCCTCGACTGCCCTGTCGGGGTCACCTCCGAACGACTGGGATGTTCAGCACGTGCGTTTTCTCAATGACCTGAAGCCGCCGTACGACCTGACGTACGACGATGTATTCATGGTGCCGAGCCGCTCCGCGGTCGGTTCCCGGCAGGGCGTCGACCTCTCCGCGCCTGACGGCACCGGCACCACCATTCCGCTGGTCGTGGCCAACATGACCGCCATCGCCGGCCGCCGGATGGCCGAGACGGTCGCCCGCCGCGGCGGCATCGTCGTGATCCCGCAGGACATCCCGATCGACGTCGTCACCGACGTCATCTCCTGGGTGAAGACCCGCCACCTCGTGCTCGACACCCCGATCACGCTGGCCCCCACCCAGACCGTCGCCGACGCGCTGTCCCTGCTGCCCAAGCGCGCCCACGGCGCCGGCGTGGTCGTCGACGCGGACGGCCGCCCGGTGGGTGTCGTCACCGACCACGACCTGACCGGCGTGGACCGCTTCACCCAGCTCTCCGAGGTCATGTCGAAGGAGCTCCTGCTCATCGACGCCGACATCGACCCCCGCGAGGCCTTCATCAAGCTCGACGCCGGCCACCGCAAGCTGGCCCCCGCCGTCGACAAGGACGGCAAGCTCGTCGGCATCCTCACCCGCAAGGCCGCGCTGCGCGCGACCCTGTACACCCCGGCCACCGACGCCAACGGCAAGCTGCGCATCGCGGCCGCCGTCGGCATCAACGGCGACTTCGTGGCCAAGGCCAAGCAGCTGCTCGACGCGGGCGTGGACACGCTCGTCATCGACACCGCGCACGGCCACCAGGAATCGATGATCAGCGCGATCAAGGCCGTCCGCGCCCTCGACCCGCAGGTCCCGATCGTGGCCGGCAACATCGTCGCCGCCGAGGGCGTCAAGGACCTGATCGACGCCGGCGCCGACATCATCAAGGTCGGTGTGGGCCCGGGCGCCATGTGCACCACCCGCATGATGACCGGTGTGGGTCGCCCGCAGTTCTCCGCGGTGCTGGAGTGCGCCGCCGAGGCGAAGAAGCACGGCAAGCACGTCTGGGCCGACGGCGGCGTCCGTCACCCGCGCGACGTGGCGATGGCGCTGGCCGCCGGTGCGTCGAACGTCATGATCGGCTCCTGGTTCGCCGGTACGTACGAGTCCCCGGGCGACCTGCAGCAGTCGGCCGACGGCCGCCTGTACAAGGAGTCCTTCGGCATGGCCTCCGCCCGCGCGGTCCAGAACCGCACCTCGGAGGAGTCCTCGTACGACCGCGCCCGCAAGGGTCTCTTCGAAGAGGGCATCTCCACCTCGCGAATGTTCCTGGACCCGGCCCGTCCCGGCGTCGAGGACCTGATCGACTCGATCATCGCGGGCGTCCGCTCCTCCTGCACCTACGCCGGTGCGGCCTCCCTCGCGGAGTTCGAGGAGAAGGCCGTCGTCGGCATCCAGTCCGCGGCGGGCTACGCCGAGGGCAAGCCGCTGCACGCGAGCTGGAGCTAGTCGCTCCGCGCTCCTCACCACTGCGCCGGGGTCCCCGTGGGGGCCCCGGCGCAGTGCTGTCCGCCGCCCGTCCGAGTGCTGCGCCAGCGCCCCCGCCCACACTGCCGACCGCCGACGATGCGTCGCGCTGCCCCAGGCCGTGGAAAGGTGAAGACAGGTGGACACATTCAGCCGAGGCTTCGGGCGGACCTCCGTCGTTCCTCCCGAGGCGGTGGTGCGGGAGGACGAGGGCGACACCGTGGCGGAGGCCATGCGGGAGGCGGCCGCGGCCGGCCGCGACATGACCGTCCGGGGAGCCGGCCGCTCGACCAACACGCAGACGCTCACCCCCGGGGTCGTCATCGACAACTACCGCCCCGATGCCACGCCGCGCTTCGTCGGGGACGTTGGGGACGCCGGGGACGTCGGGGACGAACACCTGGTGGAGGTCCCGAGCGGGATCACCTGGCTCGAACTGGAGAAATGGCTGAACCGGCACGGCCGCTCCAATCCCGTCCTCCCCAGCTACCTCGACATCACCGTGGGAGGGATCCTCTCCATCGGAGGGTTCGGCCTCGCTTCCGTCCGGTCCGGACTGCAGAGCGACCAGGTCCACGAGATCGAGCTCGTCGACGGAACGGGCACCTCGCGCCGCTGTTCCGACCGGGAGAACTCCGAGCTGTTCCGCTACGCCCTCGGCGGCCTGGGGCAGGTGGGGTTCATCAAGAAGGTGGTCCTGAAGACGGTTCCGTACCTGCCCGTCACCCGGGCGGCCCGGGTCGAGCACACCGGACTGGCCGACCTCACGGAGTTCATGACGCACGGCGTGCAAGAGCCGTGGGTGTCGAGCTTCTTCGGCATGTACGACCGGGCCGCCTGGTATTCGCACGTATCGCTCACCGACGACGCGCCCGCGCCCGCGGACCCGGCGCAGGAGTTCCTGGTCCCCGACTACATGTAGTTCAGCCACGGGGAAACCGCGAAGCACCTCCACCACCTGCTCGAAGAGGACTCCCACGCGAACATGTGGGTGGACCACGTCTTCGACGAGGAGGGCTTCAAGCTCTTCACGAAGAAGGTGGAGGGCATGCTCGACGAGTATCCGGTCTCCGAGACCCTGGTCGCCCTCTACTTCCTGGTGATCCGGCGCCCCGAAGCGGCCACCCCCTTCGTCCTCGCGCCCGTGGTGGACGCCCCCGTCCAGTACCTGATCGGCATCTTCACGGCAGCCGGGACCGCCGATTCCCGCGGGATCTCCGAGACCAGGCGCGTCCTGCGGGAACTCCTGGAAGCCTGCGCGGAGGCCAAGGGCCGTCCGTACCTCTACGGCACCCACGACTTCGACACGGACCTCCTGGAGCGCTTCTACGGAGCCCCGGCACTCCAGCGCCTCCGGGAACTGCGCGAGGAGCACGCGCTGACCCACTTCGCCCGCCGGGCCTTCGGGGCGGTCGCCCCGTAGGACCTGTGCCCCGCGCCCGTGGACCGACGGGCGGGGGCAGGTGTCCGGTGCCACGCTGGTCGTACTCGATCCGCGAAAGGCAGTCGTCATGATCACCACTGACTTCGTCCCCGGCTCCCCCTGCTGGCTCGACCTCGGCGCACCCGACGTCCCCGCCGCCGCGGCCTTCTACGGCGCCGTCCTCGGGTGGGACTACGAGTCCATGGCGGGCGAGGGGGAGGACATGGAAGGCGGCATGTTCCGGAAGGACGGCAAGATCGTCGCCGGGCTGGGCAAGCTCACCGAGGAGGGCGCCCGGCCGGCCTGGATGATCTACTACAGCGTTCCCGACGCCGAGGCCACGACCCGCGCCGTCCAGGGCGCCGGCGGCACCGTGCGGGTGGAGCCGCGGAAGCTCGACGAGTGGGGCACGATGGCGCAGTACAGCGACCCGCTGGGGGGCCAGTTCGCCGTCTGGCAGCCCGGGGAGAACAAGGGCGTCGACCTCGTGGACCAGCCGGGATCGCTGTCCTGGACCGAGCTGTACACGAGCGACGCCGCGGCCGCCCGGGAGTTCTACGGGGGCGTCTTCGGCTGGCAGTTCAGCGATATGCAGATGCCGGGCGGCGAGGGCACGTACACCCTGATCACCCCCGCCGGGCTGCCCGAGGGGCGCATGCAGGGCGGCCTCATGGAGCTCTCCCCGGAGGACCTGGCCGTCGCGGGCGGACGGCCGTACTGGCACCCGGTCTTCCACGTCACCGACTGTGACGCGGCGGTCGCCGAGGTCACCGCGCGCGGCGGCAGCGTGCAGATGGGGCCCACGGACGCCGAGGGCGTCGGCCGGCTGGCCGTCTGCCTCGACCCGTCGAACGCCGACTTCGTGGTGCTGACCCCGACCGAGGACTGAGCCCCCTCCGGCCCTCCCCTCCCCCCGGCCCCCCCGCCGTCCTCCCGGACGGCGGCGGGGCCTGCCGCGTACCACCCGCCGCCGCGCCCCGGCGACCGTTCACCGACGGGGGACGACCGGTGGGCGCAGGACGGGGCGGGATACGTCAGGCGGCGGATAACTCCGCGCGCACGGTCCGGCACGCTCAGGGCATCCCGACCCGGAAGGGGTAGCCCATGTTCGCGGCCGCCGGCACCGTCACCCGCCGCCGCACCGACGCGTACGCCCTCGCCCGGCTGGAGAGGGAACACGGCAAAGCGCTCTACCTTTGACCTTGACCAGTGCTCCGCCGGTTACGGTGGAGGTGAAGGCCATCCTTGAAGCGAAGGCGTGGAAGGCTGGAGTTCGCTATAGTCATTGGTGACCTCAGCGATAGCCAAGCTGAAGTCGCTGAGGTGCAGTATGACTTGAGCGAGTCTCGTACTTGCTCCGGCGGCCGGGAGGGTCGTCGCCGGACAGGCATGACCTGTCAAACCCACCAGGGCGACCTAGGGGGGAATCTCCCGGCTTCAGTCGGGAGAGAGCTTCAATTCCGCGGAGCCAGCGTCTGCAAGGTCGCCAAGGCGCTCGGGGTGCCCGCAGGCACGGTCAAGTCCCATACGTACTACGCCCTGCGGGCCCTGCGCGCGCTCCTGCCCGGCTACGATGACGGCCACCTCCGCGCGTGAGCAGACCTCCAGCTTCGCCAGGATGTGCGAGACGTGCGTCTGCACGGTCCGGCGGGACAGGAACAGCGCCGAGGCGATCTCGGGGTTCGTCCGGCCCCGCGCGACGAGCAGCGCCACCTTCAGCTCCGCCGGAGTCAGCGCCTCCCACCCCCGCGCCGGCCGCCGCCGCGCCGCCCGGCTGCCCCGGCGCACACCCAGGCTCCGCAGCCGGGCGTCGGCCCGGGCGATGTCCCACCGGGCGCCGAGGAGCTCGTACGAGGCCACCGCGCCGGTCAGCGCCGAACGCGCGCCCGGCAGGTCCCCGTGCCAGGCTCGGGCCACCGCCAGGTCCTCCAGGGTCTGGCCCGCCACCAGCCCGCCCCGCGCCAGCGCGGCCGTCTCCGCCAGCAGCTCCGGGTCCTGCGCGAACAGTCCGCGGCAGCGCAGCAGCGCCAGCGCCGGCCCCGGCTGCTCCGGCAGGGCCGCCGCCGTGCGGGCGCAGGCGGCCACCGCCGACCGGGCCGCACCGGTGTCCCGCACCTCCAGCGCGAGCCGGACGGCCTCCGACAGCGCCCAGGGACGGTCGAAGGCCACCGCCTCGTCCACACCGTCCTCCAGCGCGGGCAGCAACGCCTCCAGCGCCCCGCGGGGACGCCCGTCGCGCTCCGCCAGCAGGGCGCGGGCCAGCAGGACGTACGCGGTGTGCCGGCGGGCCGCGGGCGGCTCGCACGCGTCCGGGCCTAGCTTGGCCAACTCCGCCCGGGCGGCGTCCTGTTCGCCCCGGTGGCCCAGGATCAGGGAGCGCAGCCCGCAGGTCAGCACCGGCAGCCAGCCGTCCGACACGGGCATGCCCTCCGCCCGGGCGAGGCCGGCCAGTGCCGCGTCCCAGTCGCCGAGCCGGTAGCGGAGATCGGCCAGCAGGGCTTCGGTGACCACGAGCCGGCCGGTCGAACCGGTGCGGGCCGCCAGCTGCCGGGCCTCGCGCAGCGCCGCCGCGGCGGCGTGCGGCTCGTCGAACCGCAGATGGCCCTCGGCCTGGTTGGCGAGCAGCAGCAGCCGCATGTCGTTGGCGTCCGGGCTGCGGCGGGCGTGCGCGATCCCGGCCGCCACGTGGTGCAGGGACTCCCGGCCCCGGTTGAGGTGGAACAGTGCGAAGGACATGGCGTGTTCGGCCTCCGCGCCGCAGAGCGGATCGCCGAGCAGCCGCGCCCGATCGACCAGCGGACCGGCCAGCGCGTACGCCTCCTCCGGCCGGTGCAGATCGGCCAGCGCCAGGACCCGGCACGCCTCCAGGCGCAACCGCAGTGCCGCGCAGGGGGTCTCCCCGGCCGGCACCGCCGCGGCCAAGGCCTCCTCGGTGACCTCCAGGGACCGGGCCATGTCCCCCTGGATCATCAGCGCCGACACCAGCTTGAAGGCGAGGGCGGCCCGCCGCCCGGGATCCCGCGCCCGCTCCCGCAGCGTACGGAGCAGCTCCATGGACTCGGGCCGCCGCAGCATCAGCGCGGCATCGGCGAGCCCGTCCTCCAGGGCCTCCCGGTACGGGCTCCCGGTCCGGTCGGGGGGCTGCTCCGCGTACCGTTCCGGGCCGTGCCCCGCAGGGTGCCCGGCGCGGTGTCCCGCTTCGCGCCCCGCGTCGTGTCCCGCGCGGTGCCCCGTGGTCCGTCCGCCGTCCCGGTCCGCGCACTGGTCCACGGCCCGGCGCAGCAGCGCGGCCGCCGTCTCGGGTGCCACCGCGGTCAGGGCCCGCGCCGACTCCGCCGTCCACCGCACCGCCCACGGGTCCAGCGCCCCGCCGGCCAGCAGCTGCCCCGCGGTCCGGGCGGGATCGAGCCCGGCCTCGGCGAAGGCCCGGGCGGCGTCCTGGTGGAGGACCGTACGGGCGGCCTGCGGCAGCCCCGCGTACAGGGCGAGCCGCACGGCCGGCTGCCGGAACCGCAGGGCGTCGCCGTCGGTGGGGTGGTACCCGGGCGGACCGGCCGGGAGCCCGGTGGGCAGGGGGCCCGGTTCCAGCACCCCGGCCAGGAGCGGGGCCTCCAGGTCCGCGAGCAGGTCCCGGACGGGGAGCGACCGTACGAGGGCCAGCTCGCGCGCCGTGAAGGCCGGTCCGAGCAGGGCGGCGTGCCGGAGCGTGGCCAGGGCCGCCGGGGGGAGCCGGCTCAGCTCGCGGGTCGCCGCCTCCGGGGGCGGTGGCAAGTCTCGGACGGGGAGGGTCAGTTCGGCGGAGCCCTCGCGGACTTCGATGACTCCGGACCAGTGCGCGAGCAGCTCCCGCAGCAGCCGGGGATTGCCGCCCGCGTGCCCGGCGGCCTCCCGCAGCCGGGGGCCGGGCGGCACGCCCAGCACCTCCCGGACCAGTGCGGCCGACTCCGCCCCCGTCAGCGGCTCCAGCCGCAGCGTCCGCCCGCCCGGCCCGCCGCCCAGGGAGGCGCACAGCTCTTCCACCTCCGCCCGCCGGGGCAGCCGCCGCCGGGCCGTCAGCAGCAGCAGGGGCAGCCGCTGCGCAGCCCGCGCGAGGTGGCGCCACAGCAGCAGGGAGGCCGGATCCGCCCACTGGAGGTCGTCCAGGGCCAGGAGCAGCGGCCGGCGCGCGCACCACTCCTCCACGTCGGCGGCCAGCAGGTCCACGGCCGCCAGCAGCGCCCCGCCGGGCTCGGCCGACCGGGCGGCCTCCCGCAGCAGGGCCAGTGCCCGCGCCCGCCCCGGGCCGGCCGGGTGCAGGCAGTCCAGCGCCGCGCGCAGCGGGAGCCCGGTGCCCAGCGCCTCGGCGGCCCCGTACCGCACCCGGCAGCCGAGTGCGGCCGCCTCGGCCAGCGCCTCGCGCAGGAAGGCCGTACGGCCCGCGCCCGGCTCCCCTTCCACGATCAGGCAGGCTCCGCCGCCCTCCGCGCCCGCTCGTACCCACGTCCGCAACGCGTCACGGCACTCGTCGCGGTGCTGTTCTCGCCCGACCCGCACGTCGGCGATCCCTCCGGTCGTTCGCGCCTCCTCCAGGATGGCAGCTCACGGGCCCGTCAGCGCCGGGGGATTCGGCCAGGTGGGGCCGAACTGTGCACTCCAGCACGGTATTTGGGAATCCGAACCGTAATCTTCATGCCGGCGCCCACGCCTGTTTCGATGACGAGCCCGTGCCCGTCCCCGTAGACCTGGCGCAGCCGCTCGTCCACATTGGGCAGTCCGATGCCCGAGGAGGACCCGGCGTGGTCCCCGGCCAGGATCCGGCGCAGCAGGGCGGGATCCATCCCGACGCCGTTGTCCTCGATGGTGATCAGCGCCTCCGCGCCCGCGTCCCGGGCCGCGATGGTGATCCGGCACTCCTCGGTGGAGTCCTCCAGTCCGTGCTTCACCGCGTTCTCCACCAGCGGCTGCAGGCAGAGGAACGGCAGCGCCACCGGCAGCACTTCCGGCGCCACCTGCAAGGTCAGCTTGAGCCGCTCTCCGAACCGGGCGCCGGCCAGCGCCAGGTACTGCTCGATGGACCGCAACTCCTCGGCCAGTGTGGTGAACTCCCCGTGCCGCCGGAAGGAGTACCGGGTGAAGTCCGCGAACTCCAGCAGCAGGTCCCGTGCCCGCTCCGGGTCCGTGCGCACGAACGAGGCGATCGCGGCGAGGGAGTTGAAGATGAAGTGCGGGGAGATCTGCGCGCGCAGCGCCTTGATCTCGGCTTCCATCAGCCGGGTCCGCGAACGGTCCAGCTCGGACAGCTCCAGCTGTACGGAGACCCAGCGCGCGACCTCGGTGGCGGCCCGCACCAGCACCGCCGACTCCCGCGACCCGTAGGCCACCAGCGCGCCCAGCATCCCGTCCTCGCCGGTCAGCGGGGCCACCACGGCCCACTTGAGGGGGCAGTCGGGCCGCTCGCACTCGGTGCGCACGCTCTGACTGCGCCCCGAGTCCAGCATCACCGCGACCCGTGCCATCGCCCGGCGCTCGTGGTGGTCGGCGCCCGGGCCGTCCCAGGCGAGGACGTGTCGGCGGTCCGTCAGGCACAGGGCCTCGGTGCCGAGGAGGGAGCGCAGGCGCCGGGCGGCCTTGCGGGCGGCGTCCTCGGTGAGGCCGGCGCGCAGCGGGGGAGCGGCGAGGGAAGCGGTGTGCAGGGTGTGGAAGGTGGCCCGTTCGACGGGGGTGCCGAGGTCGAGGCCGAGGGCGCGCTCGCCCCGCCGGGCCTGCCGGCGACCGCCGATCCAGCCGAGCCCGAGCAGAAACATCCCGCCGGCCACGCCCAGCATGGAGAGTAGTGCTCCGGTCATAGGTTGCCGCCCTTGGGTGCTCTGGTCACCAGGGCGAGAAGCGCCACTTCGCCCCAGTGGGGGACCTCAGCCCGCATGATTGGGTATGCTCCGTTTCGTGCGCTGCGAGAACCAAGCGCGCACGGTGTGCTGATCGAGAACCAAGACAGCGCAAGCATCGCAATTTTTTGCCGTACCAAACCGGGCTGGTTCCAACCCGGCTGGCGTCGATCGTGGAAGACCGGTTGGGTCGCTGACCCGCAGGCAGCGTGAGTCAGGCATCCCCTTGCTTCAGCTCGGGGAGGGTTCAAAGAGCATCGCCCTTTCCGGTGGGTGTGGCGGAGGCGACCGTGCCCCCGCCACCCGCCGGGGCCGGCTCCGACACGTCCTCCGGCAGGTGGAGCCGCGCCAGCGTCGCCGCCGTGCCCGGCGGGATGCGCCCGCGCGTACCCAGCGACACCACCACCATCGTCAGGAAGCCCAGCGGGACCGACCACACCGCAGGCCACGCCAGCAGCGTGTTCGCCCATCCCGCCGGAGCCAGCCCGGCCCGCGTCGCCAGCACCGCGCCGAGCGCCGCCCCGCCCCCTGTCACCAGCCCCGCCACCGCCCCCGGCGGCGTCAGCCCGCGCCACCAGATCCCCAGCACCAGCAGCGGACAGAACGAGGACGCCGACACCGCGAAGGCCAGCCCCACCGCGTCCGCCACCGGCACCTCGGTCACCGCCGCGCTCCCCGCCAGCGGCACCAGGATCGCCACCAGCACCGCGACCCGGAAACTGCGCACCCCGCGCGAAGGCAGCACGTCCTGGTGCAGCACCCCCGCCACCGCCATCGTCAGCCCCGAAGCCGTGGACAGGAACGCCGCGAACGCGCCCCCCGCCAGCAGCGCCCCCAGCAGCTCCCCGGCGAGCCCGCCCACCACCCGGGCCGGCAGCACCAGCACCACCGCGTCCGCCTCCCCGGTCAGGGCCAGCTCCGGGGTGTAGATCCGGCCCAGCGTTCCGTACACCGGCGGCAGCAGGTAGAAGGCGCCGACCAGGCCGAGCACCACCAGCGTGGTGCGCCGCGCCGCCCGGCCGTTCGGGCTCGTGTAGAAGCGCACCGCCACGTGCGGCAGCCCCATGGTCCCGAGGAAGGTGGCCAGGATCAGCCCGTACGTGGCGTACAGCCGCAGCTCCGGCCGGTCCCCGGACAGCGGCTCCGACCAGCTCGACACGCCGGATGCGGCCTCCGCCCGGCTCTGCGGCACCGCGGAGTGCGGGGAGAACTCCAGCCGCGCGTGCGCCCGTACGGAATGCTGCCCGGCCCCGAGGGTCACGGGCTGCCCCGCGTACGCGTGCCCGTCCGCCTGCCCGGTGACCGTCACCGTCAGCGGCGCGTCCAGGGAGAGCCGTACGTCCTCGGCCAGCGTGACGGCGGTGTGCTCGCGGAACACCGCCGGGGCGTCGAAGGAGGCGCGCGGAGCGCCGTCCCCCGCCCAGGCCGCCAGCAGGAAGAACGCGGGGACCAGCAGGGCGGTGAGCTTCAGCCAGTACTGGAAGGCCTGCACGAAGGTGATGGACCGCATCCCGCCGGCCGCCACCGCCGCCGTCACCACGCAGGCGACGACCACCCCGCCCACCCAGTGCGGGGCCCCGGTCAGGATTTCCAGGGTCAGCCCCGCGCCCTGGAGCTGCGGCAGCAGGTACAGCCAGCCGACGCCGAGCACGAACAGCACCGCGATCCGGCGCACCGCCTGCGATTCGAGCCGGGCCTCGGCGAAGTCGGGCAGCGTGTACGCGCCCGAGCGCCGCAGCGGGGCCGCGACCAGCACCAGCAGCACCAGGTACCCGGCGGTGTAGCCCACCGGGTACCAGAGCATCTGCGGCCCCTGGAGCAGCACCAGCCCGGCCACGCCGAGGAACGAGGCCGCCGAGAGGTACTCGCCGCCGATGGCCGCCGCGTTGAGGCGCGGGCCGACCGTGCGCGAGGCCACGTAGAAGTCCGAGGTGGTCCGGGATATCCGCAGGCCCAGCGCGCCGACCAGCACCGTGACCAGGACGACGACGGCGACCGCGGTCAGCGCGTACGTCTGGTTCACCGGCGGGTCCTTCGGCTGGGGCGCGGGCGCGGCCCTGCGCGGGTGTCGGGGTTCCGGGAGTCTACGCACGCCCCCGGACCGGGCAACAGGCCCTCTCGCAGGTCAGGCCGGATATGGCTCAGCGGGCGGGATCGCGGTGCTCCGCGCAGTCCCGCAGGGCGATCTCCAGCTCCACGTACGATTCCTCGGCGCGCCGGAAGGCCAGCGTCAGCGCCGCCGCGGCCCGGGGCGGCAGGTGTCCGTCCACGCCCTCGTGGGCCTCGTACAGGACGTCGGCCCAGCGCGCGGCCGCGCTCCGCAGGCGGGCCAGCAGCACCTCGGCCTCGGCGGGACCGGCCGGCCGGGTGCGGGGCAGTCCGGTCAGCGCGTCGAGCAGCGCCTGGATTTCGGACATCTGCTTCCTCCCGGGGCCGAAGATCCACGATACCCGCGGGGGCCCGCCCGGCCGGGCGGCCCGGCCACCGCTGCGGCCGACGGCCCGGGCCGATCGCCGTACACCCCTCCGGGCGCGGTGAACGGTGCGTCGCCGCGCCGGACGGTCGGCGCGCCCCGCCGGGGCCGCTTCGTCCGGGCCCCGGGCCGGCGCCCCGGACCCCGGCGCGGTTCAGCCCATTGCCTGGCGCATCAGCAGGTCCCTCAGTTCCCGTGTGTGCCTGCGGCTCACCTGGAGTTCGGCCGCGCCGACGCGGACCGTGGTGGTGCCCGCATCCAGGCGCAGTTCGTCGATGCGGGCCAGTGCGACCAGGTGGCGGCGGTGAATGCGGACGAAGCCGCGTGCCGCCCATCGCTCCTCCAGCGTGGACAGCGGAATCCGTACCAGGTGGCTGCCCTCGTCGGTGTGCAGCCGGGCGTAGTCGCCCTGGGCCTCCACGTACGCGATGTCGGCGATCGCCACGAAGCGGGTGACGCCACCCAGTTCGACGGCGATCTGGTCGGGTGCGCGGTCCGCGCCGCGGGGGGCGGAGGACGCGGCGACGGCGGGGACGGCGGGGGCGGGGACGGCGGCCCCGGGGGTCTCGGGGACGGCCGCGCGGGCCGCCAGTACGGCGGGCGCGGCCGCCGCGGGTTGCTCACCCGACCGCCCCGACTGGGCGCAGGCCCGCCGCACGGCCTCGGCCAGCCGCTCCGGCCGTACGGGCTTGAGCACGTAGTCCACGGCCTTGAGGTCGAAGGCCTGTACGGCGAACCCCTCGTGCGCGGTGACGAACACGATCAGCGGCGGCCGCGCGAACCCGGCCAGCAGCCGGGCGACGTCCAGCCCGGTCAGCCCCGCCATGTGGATGTCGAGGAAGACCACGTCGATGACGTCGGCCCCGTCCGGGCCGCTCTCCAGCGCCCGGGTGATCCGGCGCAGCGCCTCCGTGGCGTCCGAGGCGCCCTCGGCGCTGAGCACCCGGGGGTCGGAGCGCAACAGGTAGAGGAGCTCTTCGAGCAGGGGCTTCTCGTCGTCGACGGCCAGTACGCGCAGCATGGTGCGGAGTCTAGGTTCCGCCCGGCCGGGGCGAAACGGTGCGCGGCCCCCGCCCTCGGGGAGGGGAGCGGGGGCCGCGCGGTCGGTTGGTCCACGGGGTCGGTGCACGGGGTCGGGCTACGGGACCGGTCCACGGGGGGACCGGTCGGCCGGCCCGGTCTACTGGACGGTGATCAGCTTCCCGTCGGGGGCGACCGCGTACCAGGTGCCGCCGACGCCCTGCCCGTTGATGTCGCCGGCCTTCTTGTCACCGGTGAAGGTGTAGACGGGCCAGCAGTTCACCGTCTGCTGCTTCTTGCCGTCGGGGCGGTCGAGCACCAGGTAGTTCTTCTCGATGATCCCCTTGGCGTTGGCCTGGTCCACCGGTGGCACGACCGGCCACTTGGCCACGCAGTCGCCCTCGCACTTGGAGACCATGGGCCACGCGGTGTCCGGCTTGAAGCGGTAGACCGTCATCCCGTTGCCGTCGACGATGTGGTCGCCCAGCTTCGGGTCCTTGGCCACGGTCAGCGCACCGGAGGTCTGGCCCGCGCCGCTGGGCGCGGCGGCCGCCTTCGCCGCCTTCTTGCCGTCGGGGGCCGCCGCGAACCAGGTGCCGCCGACACCCTGCCCGTTGGTCTCGCCCGCCTTGGTGTCCTTGCTGTACCGGTACACGGGCCAGCCCGCCACCGTGAGCTGCTTGCTGCCGTCGGTACGGACCACCTCGCCCAGCAGCGCCGGGTCCATGCCCGCCGCGGCGGTGGCGTCGCCGGCCGCGACCACCGGCCAGACCTTCGCGCAGTCCCCGTCGCAGGTGGACTTCGACGGCTTCGCGGTGTCCTTGTCGAAGCGGTAGAGGGTGAAGCCCGCGCTGTCGGCGAGGACGGAGCCGAGCTTCTCGTCCTGTGCGATGGCCAGTTGGCCGGCCGGCTTGGCGGCGCCGCCCGCGGCGGCGGCGTCGGAGCCCGAGCCGTAGCCTTCGCCCGAGGAGGGGGCCTGGGAGGGGGCGACCGCTCCGGCCGGCTTGGCGGCGTCGCCCGCCGAGTCGCTCCCGCCGCACGCGGTCGCGGTGAGTGCGACGACGACCGCCACGGCCGCCAGGGTGGTTCCGCGCTTGATGCCCATCTTGATCTCTCCCACGTGTGTGTCCCTCCCTGCGCCGCCGCGTCCATCCGTTTGAGCGGAGTGGAGCGGCGGCAACTGTGTGCAGGACACGCCTCGTCGGAGCCGATCTGTTCAATTCCTCCGATGTGGGCTGTTTCACTCACCCCGCGTCGAACCCGGCCCGCTTCATGGCCGTGGCCACAGCGAGGCCGAGCGTGCGGTGTCCGGCGTCGTTGGGGTGCAGGCCGTCCGCCAGGTGCTCGGGGCCGAGCAACTCCCGACCCGGCAGCAGCACCAGCCGTTCGTCCCCGGCGGCGATCCGCTCCCGGGTGGCGCGTTCCATCGCGTCGCGCAGGGCGCCCAGGGTGGCGCCCAGCTTGTTCGGGGTGCGCTCCGCGTCGGGGCGCAGCACGGGGGAGAGGAGGAGCAGCGGGGTCCGCGGGTGGCCCTGGCGGACCAGTTCGAGGAACGCGCGGGTGGTTTCGTACAGCAGTGGGGCCGAAAAGGGCACGCGCGACCAGCAGTTGGTGCCGAAGGCGAGGGTGAGGGCGTCGGCGGGGAGTACGGCGATCTGCTCGGCGCAGGCCAGCTCCCCGCGCGCGGCCCCCGCGTAGCCGAGGTTGACGGTGTCCCAGCCGAGCGCCCGCCCGGCCACCGACGGCCAGCCGTGCGCGGGCCGGGTGGACCACCAGCCCTCGGTGATGGAGTCGCCGTGCACCACCCAGCGGGTGGTGGTCGGCGCGGGGGCGACCGGGCCGCCGATCCCGCGCAGGCCGAGGATCAGCGGGGACTGGGTCTCGGGCGGGTGGATGGTGAACGGGCCGGAGCTGCCCGGAAGTTCGAGGCGTACGACGGCCTCGGCGGCCGGCTCGGTGTACAGCTCGCTCACCACCCCGTGGCGGTCCCACAGGGCGAACCCGTGCGCGAGGTCGCGCAGCGCGTCGGTGGGGCCGGGCACGGTCGCCCGGTAGTGGATCTCCACCGCCCGGGTGCCGGGCGCGGTGAACTCCAGGCGCACCCCGATGGGCAGCGTGGCCCGCTCGCCGGTGTCCCAGGGAAGCCGCATGGTGTCGGTGGGGTCGGCCCGCACGGGGCGGCCGCCGTCGAGCCAGGCGACGCCGCGGAGGAAGGGCGCGGGGTCGAGCCACGGTCCGCCGTCCGCCGCGACCGCGTGCGGGCCCGCGGGCGTGTCCGAGCCCAAGTCCGAGCCCAAGTCCGAGCCCAACTCCGAGCCCAACTCCAAGTCCAAGTCCAAGCCCACGCTCAAGTCCGTGTCCAAGTCTGTGTCCAAGCCCGTGTCCGCGACCGCACCTGTACCTACACCTACACCCGCGCCCGCGTCCGGCCCGACTTCTCGCGTGCTCAACGTGCGCCTCCGACCGTCGGGTACGGGAACTTCACGCCGACGCCGCCGTCCACGACCAGCGTCTGGCCCGTCATGTACGAGGACTGCGGCGAAGCCAGGAAGTACAGCGCGGCCGCGATGTCCCGGGTCTCCGCGACCCGGCCCAGCGGGGCGTTCTCCGCGTTGAGCCGGCGCCCCTCCGGACCCAGCAGGGCGGCGACCCGCGGGGTCCACACCACCCCCGGTGCCACCGCGTTGACCCGTACCCCGCGCGGGCCCAGTTCTACCGCCGCCGAGCGCACCAAGGACATCAGGCCGGCCTTCGCGGCCCCGTACGCGGCGTGCAGCGGGGCCGCGGTGAGCCCGGAGACGGAGGCGACGAAGACCAGCGGCCCGCCGCCGGCCGCGGCGACGGCCCGGCCGCCGTACTGCACGGCCAGCCAGGCGTGCCGCAGCACCAGGTCGAAGTGCCAGTCCCAGTCGGCGTCGTCCAGCTCGGGCAGCGCGGCGTACCGGGCCATGCCGACGATGTCGACGACCCCGCCGACCGGGCGGCCGCCGAGCAGCTCCGGCGCCGCCGCGAAGAGCTCCCGTACGGCCTCGCGCCGGGTGACGTCGGCGGCGTACGGCACGCCGCCGGTCTCCGCCGCGACCGCCCGGGCCCGCTCCTCGTCCACGTCCACGCACAGCACGCGGGCGCCGCCCGCGGCCAGCGCGTGCGCGGTCTGGCGGCCGATGCCGTTGCCCGCGCCGAGCAGCACGAGGGCGCGGCCGTCGAGGCGGTGCAGGGCGGCGTAGTCGGGGACGGGGGAGGTGTCGGGGCCGTCGCTCACGCGGAGGCCTTCCGCGGTGTGTAGCGGGCCAGCTCCGGGATGACTTCCTTGCCCAGGATCTCCAGGGTCCGCAGGATCTCCCGGTGCTCCAGGTATCCCCACTGCACGTAGCAGATGAGCTGGTCGACGCCGAGGTCCGCGTACCGCTTGGCTTTGGCGACGATGGTCTCCGCGTCCCCGATGAGGATCATGTCCCCGTCGCTGAACTCCCGTACGGGTACGTTCCCTTCGAGGATCGGCGTGAGCAGCGGGAAGGTCCGCTTCCGCTCCTCGGGGCTCAGGTGCGGCAGCTCCCAGTCCAGGGTGAACTGCGCGAGGTTGGAGTACCACCAGGCGACCGAGTCCCAGACCCGGGGGCCCGGGTCGGTGCGCGGCGCCGTCGCGTGGACCAGGGTGTAGGCGGCGACCCGGTCCGTGGTGACGTCGGTGAGGGGGCGCGGGGCGGCGGCCGCCGCCCGGTAGGCGGCCACCTGGGCGGCCATCGCCTCCAGCGGCTGCATGATCGAGAAGGAGAGCAGCCCGAGGCCGTGCGCGCCCGCGACCTCCGCGGAGCCGGGGGAGGTGGCCGCCATCCAGGCGGGCGGGTGCGGATCCTGCACCGGCTTGGGGGTGACCATGCGGCGCGGGAAGCTGAAGCGCGGAGATTCGTAGGCGAAGTACTCCTCACGCCACATTCCGGTCACGATTTCTATGGCCTCGCGCCAGTCGTCGCGGGACTTCTCCCGGTCCACCCCGAAGGCCGCCTGTTCCATGGGCGTGGACCGCCCGGTGCCCCACTCCACCCGGCCGCCGGAGAGCACGTCGACGGTGGCGACCTTCTCCGCGATGCGCTGCGGCGGGGTGAAGGCGAAGGGGGTCAGGGTGACGCCGAAGCCCAGCCGGATCCGCTCGGTCAGCCCGGCCAGGTGTCCGAGGAGCACCTCGGGGGCCGGGCAGTGCGAGCGGCCCTCGCGGAAGTGGTGTTCGACCGCCCAGACGGTACGGAATCCCATCCGGTCGGCGAGCCGGATCTGTTCCACCGCCTCCCGGTAAGCGCGCTGCTCAGCGGCCCGCTGGCCGTGCGGGTGGGCTCCCCGCCAGGGCCGCGGCACGTCGATCTCGTAGAGCACGTCCAGGTCCATGGCGGCACGCTGCGGCAGATCTGACGAAGTGTCAAGAACGCGGGTCGGGATCGGCTGCGCACTGATCGATCATCCCCGCGCAACAAAGGACCATCCAGGACAGATCCGCGCAACGATCAGTCGCCAATGTGCAAGGATGGTGCATTACGGGCGGTATCACTCAGCTCGTAGGCTCACTCGCTGTACGTGGAGTGGCGTGGACCGCCTGCTCGGCGGTCCCCCATGCCCAGGCCTTCTCGGCCTGCTCCTGCTCCGGACCGCTGCGGTCGACGCCTGAAACCCCACCCGCAGTGACAAAGGAGTCCCCTCGTGCTCGACCACGGCCAGGCGCCACCGCTCGCCCCCGCCCCCGAGGCGCCGCGCAAGCCCGCCCACCCGCTCCTGCGCCGCAAGCCGGTGGAGCAGCTGGTCGCCGAGGGCGGCCAGGGTGAGGGCGGCGCGCTGAGGCGGTCGCTCACCATGTGGCAGCTGACCATGATCAGCATCGGCGCGACGCTCGGCACCGGCATCTTCGTCGTCCTCGGCGAGGCCACCCCGATCGCCGGTCCCGCCGTCTTCATCGCGTTCATCGTGGCGGGTCTGACCGCGCTGTTCTCCGCGCTCTCCTACGCCGAGCTGGCCGGATCCATACCGGTCTCCGGCTCCTCGTACTCCTACGCCTACGCCACCATGGGCGAGCTCGTCGCCTGGGTCTGCGGCTGGTGCCTGGTCCTGGAGTACGGAGTCTCGGTCGCGGCCGTCGCCGTCGGCTGGGGCCAGTACCTCAACGAGTTCCTCGACGGCACCATCGGCCTCACCATCCCGGAGGGCTTCTCCGCCCCGCTCGGCGAGGGCGGCTACATCAACATGCCCGCGCTGGTCGTCGTGATGCTCTGCATGGTCTTCCTGCTCCGCGGGGCCAAGGAGAGCGCCCGGATCAACTCGATCATGGTCGCCATCAAGATCGTGACTCTGGTCATGTTCTGCGTCATCGGCTTCATGGGCATCAAGGCCGGCAACTACACCCCGCTGGCCCCGCTCGGCATCACCGCCATCAGCACCGCCGCCTCCATGCTCTTCTTCTCCTACATCGGCTTCGACGCCGCCTCCACCGCCGGTGAGGAGGCCAAGGACCCGAAGAAGGACCTGCCGCGCGCGATCATGCTCTCGCTGGCCATCGTCACCGCCCTGTACTGCCTCGTCGCCCTGGTCGCCGTCGGCGCCATGCCGTGGCAGGAGTTCGAGGGCAGCGAGGCCGCCCTGGCCAAGATCATGGAGAACGTCACCGGGCACGCCTTCTGGAGCGTCGTCCTGGCCGCCGGCGCGATCGTCGCCATCGCCAGCGTCGTCTTCGCCGTCCTCTACGGCCAGACCCGCATCCTCTTCGCGATGTCCCGCGACGGCCTGATGCCCAAGGCCTTCGCCAAGGTCGACCCGAAGACCGGCACCCCCCGCGTCAACACGATCATCGTCTGCCTCTTCTGCGGAATCCTGGCCGCCTTCATCCCGCTGGGCGAGCTGGCGAACGCCACCAGCATCGGCACGCTCTTCGCCTTCGGCCTGGTCAACATCGCCGTCGTGATCCTGCGCTACACCCGCCCGGAGATGAACCGCACCTTCCGGGTCATGCTCTTCCCGGTCACCCCGATCCTGGGCTTCCTGTTCTGCGGCTACCTGATGACGAAGCTGCCGGGGGTCACCTGGTTGGTCTTCGGTGGCTGGATGGCCGTCGGGCTCGTGATCTACTTCCTGTACGGCATCCGCCGCTCCCGTCTGGCCGCCGCCCAGCCGACCGCTGCACAGTCGGCCACAGCAGAGAAGTGATCCACGCGCAGTGCGACTGAACGATCTCGACGAACGCATCGTGCACGCCCTGGCCAAGGACGCCCGCCGCTCCTTCGCGGACATCGGCTCCGAGGTCGGACTCTCCGCCCCCGCCGTGAAGCGGCGCGTCGACCGGCTGCGCGCCGAGGGAGCCATCACCGGCTTCACCGTCCGCGTGGACCCCGCCTCGATGGGCTGGGAGACCGAGGGCTTCATCGAGATGTACTGCCGCCACAACACCTCACCGGACGACATCCGGCGGGGGCTGGAGCGCTACCCCGAGGTCGTGTCCGCGTCCACCGTCACCGGTGACGCGGACGCCCTCGTACAGGTCTTCGCCTCCGACATGCGGCACTTCGAGCGGGTCCTGGAGCGGATCGCGGGCGAGCCCTTCGTGGAGCGCACCAAGTCCGTCCTCGTCCTCTCCCCGCTGCTGCGCCGCTTCACCTCGGGCGCACCGGCGTAGGGCCTGTCGTCACGCCGGGCGCACGAGGCGGAGCATGCGGTGTGCGGCCTCAGGCGTGCTGCGGGACGTCGTCCTTCATCAGGCTCCGCAGCTGCTCGCGGAACTCCGGGGTGTCCGTGTGGCTGTGCACGTCGACGGCGTGCTGCACGGAGGCCCGCAGGAGTTCCTCCTCCTCACCCGCGATGGTGAGGGTGCAGTTCAGTTCGCTCGGGTACTCCCTGCAGTCCAGAACCTTGCGCATGATGTACCTCCCTGGAGGGCAGGCGGTGGTGGACTCACCTCCCACCATCCTCTTCCCCGGCCCGGGGCGAAAGCCGGGGCCTCACCCCCGCCGGGCCCACTCCCCGGCCAGCAGCCGGTACGAGCGCACCCGGTCGGCGTGGGCGTGCGTGATCGTGGTGATCAGCAGCTCGTCCGCGCCGGTCGCGTCCCGCAGCCGCTCCAGCTGGTCGGCGACGGTGGCCGGCGAACCGGCGAACTGCGTCTCCACCCGGTCCGCGACCAGCTCGTGGTCCGCCGCCGACCAGCCCCGGGTCAGCGCACGGGCCTCCTCCGGAGACGGGAAGGGGATCGCCCCCTCGCCGGACCGGATGCTGTGTACCCACGGCGCGTACCCGGTGGCCAGCTCCCGGGCCTCGGCGTCGTCCGGGGCCACCACGACATCGGCGGACACGGTCAGGTGCGGCCGGTCCAGCCCGCCCGGACCGGCCGAGGGCTTGAAGGCCGTCCGGTAGGCCTCGGCGGCTTCCAGCACGCTCGCCGGGCTGACGTGGTAGTTCGCCGCGAACCGCAGCCCGTTCGCGCCGGCCGTCTCCGCGCTCACCCCCGCGCTGCTGCCCAGCACCCACACCTGGACCTCGGCGCCCTCCCCGGGCACGGCGTGCGCCTCCGCCCCGTCCGCCGAGCGGTACTCCCCGCGCAACAGGGCCAGTACGTCGCCCACTTGCTCGGAGTACTCCTGCGGCGTGGCCCCCGGCAGCTGCAGCAGCCGCTGCTGGAGCGCGATCCGCGGGTGATCGCGCAGGTGGGCGAAGGAGAAGGGCTTCGGTATGCGCAGCCCGTTCGCCGTGGTGTACGCCACCGGCGGCTCGGCCCCGGCACGGCGCGCCGGCGGGCCGCCCGCCGAACGTCCCAGCCCCAGGTCGATCCGCCCCGGGTGCACCGCGTCCAGCAGGCCGAACTCCTCGACCGTGGACAACGCCGTGCGGTGCCCGAGCTGGACCGCCCCCGAGCCGATCCGGATCGTGGAGGTGGCCGAGGCGGTCAGTGCCAGCACCACGGCGGGCGAGGTCCCGGCGACGCCCGGATTCAGGTGGTGCTCGGCGAACCAGTAGCGGGCGTAGCCGAACCGCTCGGCCTGCCGGGCCAGGTCGACGCTGTTGCGGAGTGCTTCGGCGGCAGTGGCGCCGGAGACGACCGGGACGAGGTCGAGGACCCCGAGCGGGATACCGCGCATGGTGTTCCCCTTCTTCGGTGACGGGCTTCGGATGCTGTCCTGCGGATGTCAGCCGCGGGCACGGGCGAGCGTGCGCGGCGCCGCCGGCCCGAGGTGGTCGCGCAGCGTCGGGCCGCCGTACTCGCGGCGGAACACCCCGCGCTCCTGGAGCAGCGGGACGACGGTGTCCGCGAAGGCGTCGAGCCCGCCGGGGGTCAGGTGCGGGACCAGGATGAAGCCGTCGGCGGCGTCCGCCTGGACCAGGGCGTCGATGCTCTGGGCGACGGTGAGGGGCGAGCCGACGAAGGACTGCCGCTCGGTCGTCTCGATCACCAGCTCCCGGATCGACAGGCCCCCGGCGGCGGCCCGCTCCCGCCACTCACGGGCCACGGCCAGCGGATCCCGGTGCGTGCGCACGCTCGCCCGGCCCAGCGCGATGGTGTTCTCCCCGGGTACCGGATCGACGTCCGGCAGCGGTCCGTCCGGGTCGTAGCCCGACAGGTCCCGGTTCCACACGTGCTCCAGGCGCTTGATCGCGGTCGCCCCGCTGACCTGCTGGAGCCGCACCTCGCGGGCCAGCTCCCGCGCCTCGGCGTCGGTGTCGCCGAGCACGAAGGTCGCCGCCGGCAGGATCTTCAGCTCGTCGGGGGTGCGCCCGTACCGGCCGAGGCGGCCCTTGACGTCCGCGGAGAAGGCGCGGCCCTCCTCCAGCGTGCCGTACCGCCCGAAGACGGCGTCCGCGGCGGCCGCCGCGAACTCCCGTCCCTCGTCCGAATCGCCCGCCTGGAAGACGACCGGCCGCCCCTGCGGGCTGCGCGGCACGTTGAAGTGCCCGGAGATGTCGAACTGCTTCCCCCGGTGGGCGAAGGCTCCGGGGCCCGCGTCCCGCAGGAACTCCCCGGAGACCGGGTCGGCGAGGATCTCCCCGCCGTCCCACGCGTCGAACAGCTCGTGGGCGGTGTCCAGGAACTCCCTTGCCCGCTCGTAGCGTTCCTCGCGCGGCAGGAACCCGCCGCGCCGGAAGTTCTCTCCGGTGAAGGCGTCCCAGGAGGTGACGACGTTCCAGGCGGCGCGGCCGCCCGACAGATGGTCGAGGGAGGCGAACTGGCGGGCCACCTCGTACGGTTCGTTGAAGGTGGAGTTGATGGTGCCGGTCAGCCCGAGGTGCTCGGTGACGGCGGCGAGCGCCGCCAGTACCGTGAAGGTGTCGGGGCGGCCCACCACGTCCAGATCGTAGATCTCACCGCCCTGTTCGCGCAGGCGCAGGCCCTCGGCGAGGAAGAGGAAGTCGAACTTCGCGCGCTCGGCGGTCCGCGCGAAATGGACGAAGGAATCGAAGTCGATCTGGCTCCCGGCGGCCGGGTCGCTCCACACGGTGGTGCTGTTGACGCCGGGGAAGTGCGCCGCGAGATGGATCTGCTTGAGCTGCTTGCTCATGGCTGCTGTCGGTCCTTCCGGGCGGATCAGGCGGCGGGGGAAGCGGTTGCGGCCGGGGCCGCGGAGGTGGCGGCGTACCGGCTCGCCGGGCGCGCCAGCCCGAGCAGGCCGCGGAGCGAGGAGGCCTCGTAGGCCCGCCGGAACGCCCCGCGCCGCTGGAGCTCCGGGACCAGGCCGCGGGTGATCGCCGGCAGGTCGTGGGCGAGCACCCCCGGCCGCAGCCGGAAGCCGGTCAGTCCGGCCTCCCGCCACTCCAGCAGCAGGTCCGCGAGGTCCGCCGGAGTCCCCGCGAAGACGCGGGCGCCACTCGTGTACGCGGCTCCGTGCGCGGCGTCCAGCCGCTGGAGCCGGCGCTCCGCCGTCGCCGGCTTCGCGTCGAGGAACACCGTCAGCTCGCCGAACAGGTGCGGGGCGGCGGGGAGCGCCGCGACGGCGGCGCGGACCTCGCCGGCATCCCGCGCGGTCACGTAGCCGATGTCGGCCGAGCGCGCGAGGAAGGGGTATACGGCGGCGTCGGAGGCCAGTGCGCTGACCGGGGGCAGGCCCTGGGGCGGCCGCGGGGTGATGGAGGGGCCCTTCACGCTGAAGCGGGGGCCCTCGAAGTCGATGTAGTGCAGCTTGGCGCGGTCGACGAACCGTCCGGTGGCCGCGTCGCGGATCTCGGCGTCGTCCTCCCAGCTGTCCCACAGCCGCCGCACCACCTCCACGTGGTCGGCCGCCTCTCCGTACAGCTCGGCCGGGTCCAGGGGCGCCGTCCGGCGCCCGAAGTGGCGCACCTCGTCGGGCCGTTCGGAGATCTGGATGCGCAGCCCGGCGCGCCCGCGGCTCACGTAGTCCAGGGTGGCGAGCGCCTTGGAGACGTGGAAGGGCTCGGTGTGGGTGGCCACCACGCTCGGCACCAGCCCGATGTGCCGGCTCAGCGGCGCCACCCGGGCGGCGACCAGTACGGCGTCCAGCCGGCCCCGCACCAGGTCGGTGCGGCCGTCGGGTCCGGCCGGATCGGTGGACTGCAGGCTCAGCGAGTCCTCGAAGGTGACGAAGTCCAGCAGCCCGGCCTCGGCCTCGGCGACGAGCGCGGCCCAGTAGCCGGCGGTGAACAGCCGGTCGGCGTCCGCCCCCGGCTCGCGCCAGGCGGCGGGGTGCCAGCCCGCTCCGTCGAGGGCCACGGCGAGGTGGAGCGCGGGGGAGGGGGCGGGGGCAGGGGCAGGCGTGGGGACAGCGGAGGGAGAAGGGCGCACGGGCATGACGGAAGGGCCTCCTGATCGGGGCGGCGCGGCGAAGGACGGATCGGATCGCGGATCGCGGAACGCTGATCAGGAACGACAGAGGGAACCGGCGACGCGCAGGAGGTCGATGTGCGCGCGGGAGTGCAGCCGGACGGCGCGGCGCGGGGTGAGGGCGTCACCGGCAGTTCGTACGGTCATGCCGGGCCCCCTTCACCTCGTGCTCCGGTCGTCCTTCTGACGCTAGATCAGCGGGGACCGGGCCACAACGGATGGAATGTCAATCCGTGTTAATGCTTCGTGTCGGGCGTGCGAAGCCCGATGAAAACCGGCTCGCGGCGCAGGGCGAACCCCATCGAGAGGTACAGGCCCACGGCCGAGGTGTTCTGTGCCGCGGCGTGCAGGAACGGGGTGTCCCCGCGCTCCTGTACGGCGGCCACGACCGCGCGGACCAGCCGCCCGGCGAGCCCTTCGCCCCGGTGGTCGGGGTGCGTGCACACCGCGCTGATCTCCGACCAGCCCGGCGGCCGCATCCGCTCGCCCGACATCGCCACGAGCCGGCCGCCGCGGCGGATCCCGAGGTACGTGCCCAGCTCGACCGTGCGCTCCCCGAACGGGCCGGGCCGGGTCAGCTCGACCAGCTCCAGCATCTCGGGCACGTCGGCGGGCCCCAGCAGGACCGCCTCCGGTTCCTCCTTGCCCCGTACCGCCCGGCCGTCCAGCTGCACGCCCGGTATCGACATCAGGGTCTCCCAGCCCGCGGGCGGGGTCGGCAGCCCGGTCACCCAGACCTCCCGACCCGGGCCGACGAGCTCGGCCAGATCGGCCCAGGCCCGCGGATCCTCGGGGTCGGCGAGGGCGGCGAAGGGCGACACGGCGGCCGCGTAACGGGCGCCGAGTCCGGCGGGGCCGGTCTCGGCGAACCCCCGGTGCGGGCCGTCGAGCGCGGTCCAGACGGGATTGTCGAGGACCGCGCCGGGCCGGGACTCACGGGACATGGGCGGGAGCTTCCTTCCGTAGCGCGCAAGCACTCGTGCGGGCGGTCTTGACGCCCCCTGGCGGTGCCATGAGACTGCGAACGCCAGCGTAATCGGGGTCGAGGACGGAAGGGGAACCCGGTGGACCAGCTCACCACGCCGTCCGCCGCCGCCACCCCGCTGCGCCGCTCCTGGCTCACCCGCCGGCTGCACATAGATCTCCTCCGCGTCTGCAGTGCCACGGCCCAACCGGCCTCCTGAGGCCCCGCCGAGCACGCACGTACGCACACAGACCGAGGAGAGCCATGCCCCAGACCCATGTCCAGACCCATGTCCAGACCCCTGTCCAGCCGCATGTCCAGGCGCCTGCCCAGAGCCGAGTCCTCCGGGGCCGGATCGGGACCGGGTTCTCGCCCGAACCCCACCGGTACCGCCTCTACGTCGCCGCCGACGACTGTCCGCGCTGCCTCGGCGTCACCGCCGCCTTCGCCGAGCTGGGCCTCCGGGACACCGTGGCCCTGACCGTCCTGCGGCCCGGCTCCGACCCCGCGGGGCACGACGCGCTCCGCCGCGCCTACGAGGCCACCGGGCACGACCACGACGGCACGCTCACCGTGCCGGCCCTCTGCGACGGCTGGAGCGGCCGGGTGGTCTCCAACCACGCCCCCGACATCCTGGAAGACCTGCGCAGGCTGAGCGTGCACCCGGCCTTCCGCCCGGCCTCGTAGAACCCCCGAAAAGGCCTTTCGGACCGTTCCTGCGGACTCCACGCAACGAATCGCCGCCCCCGCTCGTCAATACGCAACGAATCGATGCGCGGCGCGCAACGGTCACGGCTTGTCCCGGTCGAACGCGCGAACGTACCGTCTAAGGACCCCCCACCCCTCCTGCCACAGAGGTACGCCCATGCCCCCGCTGCGCACCGCCCTCCTCCAGAGTTCCGGACGGCTCGGCGACACCGCCGACAACCTGAAGGCGCTCGAAGAGGCCGCGGCACGCGCCGCACAGGCGGGGGCCGGGCTCCTCGTGACCTCGGAGATGTTCCTGACCGGCTACGCGCTGGAGATCGAGGACATCGCCCGGCTCGCCGAACCGGCCGACGGCATGTCCGCCCGCGCCATCGGCGAGATCGCCCGCCGCCACGGGCTGGCCGTGCTCTTCGGCTACCCCGAGCGGGACGGCGACGCCGTCTACAACGCGGCGCAGCTCATCGGCCCCGACGGGGAACGGCTCGCGAACTACCGCAAGACCCACCTCTTCGGCTGCTTCGAGCAGGCGGCCTTCACCCCCGGCGACGCCCCCGTCGTCCAGGCGGAGCTGAACGGCCTGCGCATCGGCCTGATGATCTGCTACGACGTCGAGTTCCCCGAGAACGTCCGGGCGCACGCGCTCGCCGGCACCGACCTCCTCCTGGTGCCGACCGCGCAGATGCACCCCTTCCAATTCGTCGCCGAACAGCTCGTCCCCGTACGGGCCTTCGAGAACCAGATGTACATCGCGTACGTCAACCGCACCGGCCCGGAAGGCGAGTTCGAGTTCGTCGGCCTCAGCTGCCTGGCCAGCCCCGACGGGATCACCCGGACCAGGGCGGGCCGCGGCGAGGAGCTGGTGTTCGGCGAGGCCGACCCCGAGCTGCTGCGCGTCTCGCGCGAGACCAACCCGTACCTGCGCGACCGCCGCCCCGGTCTGTACGCCTCGCTCGTCTGACCGCGGTCCCGCGAACCGCCGTCGCCCACCCCCCTGCTTGCCCTTCCCCCTGCCCCACCCCGCTAGGAGTCGTACCCCATGACGTCCACGGTGCCCACCACCGCCGTCCCGCACAGCGACGGCTCGCAGCCGATCACGATGTTCGGCCCGGACTTCCCCTACGCGTACGACGACTTCCTCGCCCACCCGGCGGGCCTGGGGCAGATACCGGCGACCGAGCACGGCACCGAGGTCGCCGTCATCGGCGGCGGACTGTCCGGCATCATCTCCGCGTACGAGCTGATGAAGATGGGCCTCAAGCCCGTCGTCTACGAGGCCGACCAGATCGGCGGCCGGCTGCGCACGGTGGGCTTCGAGGGAGCGGGCACCGAGGAGCTGACCGCGGAGATGGGCGCCATGCGCTTCCCGCCGTCCTCCACGGCCCTCCAGCACTACATCGACCTCGTCGGCCTGGTCACCGAGCCCTTCCCGAACCCGCTCGCCGAGGCCACCCCCTCCACGGTGGTCGACCTCAAGGGCGAGACCCACTACGCCGAGACCATCGCCGACCTTCCGCAGGTCTACCGCGACGTGTCCGCCGCGTGGAACGCCTGCCTGGACGAGGGCGCCGACTTCTCCGACATGAACACCGCGATGCGCGAGCGGGACGTCCCGCGCATCCGCGAGATCTGGGCGAAGCTCGTCGAGAAGCTCGACGACGAGACTTTCTACGGGTTCCTCTGCAAGTCCGAGGCCTTCAAGTCCTTCCGCAAGCGCGAGATCTTCGGCCAGGTCGGCTTCGGCACGGGCGGCTGGGACACCGACTTCCCGAACTCGATCCTCGAGATCCTGCGCGTCGTCTACACCGAGGCCGACGACCACCACCGCGGCATCGTGGGCGGCTCGCAGCAGCTCCCGCTGCGCATGTGGGACCGCGAGCCCGAGAAGATCGTGCACTGGGCCCAGGGCACCTCCCTCTCCTCCCTCCACGGGGGCACCCCGCGCCCGGCGGTCACCCGCCTGCACCGCACGGCGGGCAACCGCATCACGGTGACGGACGCCTCCGGGGACATCCGCACGTACCGCGCCGCGATCTTCACGGCCCAGTCCTGGATGCTCCTGTCGAAGATCGCGTGCGACGACACGCTCTTCCCGATCGACCACTGGACGGCGATCGAGCGCACCCACTACATGGAGAGCTCCAAGCTCTTCATCCCGGTCGACCGCCCCTTCTGGCTGGACAAGGATGAGGAAACGGGCCGCGACGTCATGTCGATGACCCTCACGGACCGCATGACCCGCGGCACCTACCTCCTGGACAACGGCCCCGACAAGCCGGCCGTCATCTGCCTGTCCTACACCTGGTGCGACGACAGCCTGAAGTGGCTGCCGCTGTCCGCGAACGAGCGGATGGAGGTCATGCTGAAGTCCCTCGGCGAGATCTACCCGAAGGTCGACATCCGCCGCCACATCATCGGCAACCCGGTGACCGTGTCCTGGGAGAACGAGCCCTACTTCATGGGCGCGTTCAAGGCCAACCTGCCGGGCCACTACCGCTACCAGCGCCGCCTGTTCACCCACTTCATGCAGGACAGCCTCCCCGCGGACAAGCGCGGCATCTTCCTCGCGGGCGACGACATCTCCTGGACGGCGGGCTGGGCGGAGGGCGCGGTCCAGACGGCCCTCAACGCCGTCTGGGGCGTCATGCACCACCTCGGCGGCTCCACGGACTCCACCAACCCCGGCCCCGGCGACGTCTACGACGACATCGCCCCGGTCGAACTCCCGGAGGACTGATTTTTTGACGCGCCGCTCGCACCACTCGGCCCTGGCGGGCCTCCTGGGCTTCGCGGCGCTGCGCCGGACTCCGTCCGGCGGTGCCGGGTAGGGGGTGTCGCCACCGCTGCCGTGGTGCGGGGGTCGGTGGGCGGGTGCGGCTGGGGCGGCCCTGCGGGGCGAGTCCCCGACCCGCCCTTCGCCCGTTCCCCGGGCTGCGCCCGGACCCCCTGGGGCTTCCGCCCCAGACCCCGGGCTGGCCCCCGGCAACGGTCGAAGGGCGGGTAGGGGACTCCTTGCTTCGGCCAGCGGCGGCACGCACGGCTCCGCGCAGCGGAGGCGTCACCCCGTCGGCGTCAGCAGGCAGCGGCCGACCAGCCCGACGCCCGCGTCGAGGGACTCGGTGAACTCCTCCGCGAGATCGGGGGAGCGGCGCAGCGACCACAACAGGCGGGCCGAGGCCCACGCCCCCGCCCGGGCCCGCTCCAGGCTCCAGGCCCCGAGCAGATGCGTCAGCGGGTCCGCGATCTCCAGCAGGTCCGGGCCCGGCATCAGGTCCTCCCGGATGTGCTCCTCCAGGGAGACCAGGGTGTCGCCGACCCGGTCGAAGTCCGCTTCGAGCGCGGCCGGTTCGCAGTCGAGCGAGCGGCAGGTGGCGACCACCGCCAGTGCCAGGTCGTGGCCGATGTGCGCGTTGATCCCGGCCAGCGCGTGCTGGAGCGGCCGGATCCCGGGATGGCGGCGGTACTGGAGGAGCGGCCGCCAGCAGGCCGGGGCCCGGTCGGCCTCCACCGCCGTCAGGTAGCGCTCGGCGAAGCGGACGCTGAGCGATTCCGCCCGGCGGGGCGAGGGGAACGCGCCGTGCGCGATCCCCTCGTGCAGGGTCTGCGTCACCGTGAGGTACACCCGGTTGAAGACGGCGACGCCGTCCCGCTCGGGGAGCCGCTCGTCCAGGGCGCGCATCCGCGCCAGCACCGCTTCCATGGGGACCATGGGACGCAGCGTCGCAGCCGCGGGCCGGGATCAGGGGAACTTGGCCGTACGCTTCGCCGGTTCGGGCGAAACTCCGTCAACCCCGCTTGTCCCCGGGCTCCCCGGCGGCGCTCTCGTCGTACGCCGACGTGCCCGCGTCCAGCAGGGGCTCCTGCTGCTTCAGGTGCGCCGGCGCGAAGTACCGCAGGGCGTGGTAGCCGGTGATCACGACGATCGTGCCGAGCGCGATCCCGCCCAGCTCGAAGCTGTCGGTGATGTTCAGCTTGACCCCGCCGACCCCGATGATGATGCCCGCAGCGGCCGGCACCAGGTTCAGCGGATTGCGCAGGTCCACCCGGCCGTTGATCCAGATCTGCGCGCCGAGCAGGCCGATCATTCCGTACAGGATCACGGTGATCCCGCCCAGCACCCCGCCGGGGATCGCGGCGACGACTGCGCCGAACTTCGGGCACAGGCCGAAGAGGAGCGCGAAGCCGGCCGCCGCCCAGTAGGCCGCCGTGGAGTAGACGCGGGTGGCGGCCATCACGCCGATGTTCTCGGAGTACGTGGTGTTCGGCGGGCCGCCCACCGCGGTGGAGAGCATCGACGCGGCGCCGTCGGCGGCGATGGCGGTGCCGAGCTTGTCGTCGAGCGGGTCGCCCGTCATCTCGCCGACGGCTTTGATGTGCCCGGCGTTCTCCGCGATCAGCGCGATGACCACCGGCAGCGCGATCAGGATCGCCGACCACTCGAAGGCCGGAGCGTGGAAGGTCGGCAGCCCGATCCAGTCGGCCTTGGAGACCGCCGACAGGTCGAGCCGCCAGTGGTCCACGGCCTCGGGACCGCCCACCGTCGAGTGGATCTTGCCGAAGACGAGGTCGAAGACCCAGGAGATGCCGTACCCGAAGATCAGGCCGAGGAAGATCGCGATCCGAGACCAGAAGCCCCGCAGGCAGACCACGGCCAGCCCGGTGAACAGCATCGTCAGCAGCGCCGTCCACTGGTCCTGCGGCCAGTACGTGGACGCCGTCACGGGCGCCAGGTTGAAGCCGATCAGCATCACGACCGCGCCCGTCACCACCGGCGGCATCGCCGCGTGGATGATCCGCGCCCCGAACCGCTGGACCGCCAGCCCCGCCAGGAACAGCGCCGCGCCGACCACGAAGACCGCGCCCGTGACGACCGCGCTGCCCCCGCCGCCCGCCCGGATCGCGGCCGCGACCCCGACGAAGGAGAGCGAGCAGCCCAGGTACGAGGGGACCCGGCCGCGGGTCGCCAGCAGGAAGATCACGGTGGCGACACCGGACATCATGATGGCGAGGTTCGGGTCCAGCCCCATGAGGACCGGAGCCACGAAGCTCGCCCCGAACATCGCCACGACGTGCTGGGCGCCCAGCCCGGCGGTCCGCGGCCACGACAGCCGCTCGTCCGGCCGCACCACCGCGCCGGGGGCGGGGGTCCGCCCGTCTCCGTGCAGGGTCCAGCGCACGCCGAGGCCCATGTTCCACCGCTTTTCGTTCGTTCATCGCCAGGTCGGGTGAATCGTCAAACTACGAGGCCGCAGACGGCCAGGCGATATATTACGGCCGGATAGCAGCAGGTTCGTCCCGGTTGGTCGTCTCCGCCGCTCCGGCGGCCCCCGCGGCGACCGGCCGCTGCCGCAGTACGGTCGCCCCCACGATCAGCGCGAACGACAGCAGCGTGACCAGCCCGAACGACACCACCAGCGAGGTCGTGTCGGCCACCGCGCCGATCGCCGACGGGGCGATGAGCCCCGAGGTGTACGTGATCGTCGCGACACCGGCGATGGCCTGCGCCGGGGCCGGACCGCTGCGCGCGGCCGCCGCGAAGGCCAGCGGGACCACCACCGCGATGCCGAGCCCGATCAGCCCGAACCCGGTCAGGGCCGCGGCCGGGTGGTGGACCGTCACCACGAGCAGCCCGCCCGCGGTCGCCAGTGCGCCGCCCACGCGGACCGTGCGCACGGCCCCGAACCGGTCCACGACCTTGTCCCCGACCAGCCGGGCGAGCGCCATCGTCAGCGCGAAGGCGGTGGTCGAGGCGGCGGCGAGACCGGCGTCGGTGTGCAGCACGTCCCGCAGGTACACCGCGGACCAGTCCAGGCTCGCGCCCTCCGCGAAGACCGCGCAGAAGCCGATCGCGCCGATGAACAGCGCGGACTTCGGGGGCAGCGCGAAGTGCGGCGGCGCCTCCTCTCCGGCGGTGTCCGTCCGCAGGTCCAGGACGCGCCGTACGGCGAGCAGCGCGGCCGCCGTCAGGGCCAGCGCGGCGACCAGGTGGTGCACACGGGCATCGACGCCGGCGTGCGCGGCCACCGTGCCGGCGGCCGAGCCGATCAGGGCGCCCACGCTCCACATGCCGTGCAGCGAGGACATGATCGAGCGCTTCAGCCGGTTCTCGGTCTCCACGCCCAGTGCGTTCATCGCCACGTCCGACATGCCGGCGGTGGCTCCGTAGACGAAGAGCACGAAGCAGAGCGTCCACAGGTTCGGGGCGAGGCTCGGGAGGATGAGGGCGAGCGTCCACAGGCTCAGCAGCATCCGCAGGGCGGTGCGCGCGCCGAACCGGTGGTTGATCCGCCCGGCCAGCGGCATCGTGAGCGCCGCGCCGAGCGCGGGGAAGGCGAGGGCCAGGCCCAGGGTGCCCGCGCTGAGCTGCGCGTGGTCCTGGATCCATGGGATGCGGGTGGCGAAGGAGCCGGTGACGGCGCCGTGTGCGCAGAAGGCGCCGGCGATGGCGAAGCGGGCATGGCGCAGTCGCGCCGGGCTGAGGTCGGTTTCCCCGGTCATGACCCGTAAACTATCAGGGACCCTGCCTGATAGTTAGCCCCCGGAACTCCTAGGATGGGCGCCGTGACTCCTGCCAAGGCCCTGACCGCCACCACCCGCGCCGCGTCGCCCGCTCCGTCCCCCGCCTCGCCGAGCACGGCCCGGGCCATCAACGACCGGCTCGCCCTCCAGCTCCTCCAGGAGGAGGGCCCGCTGACGGCCCCCCAGCTCAAGGAGCTGACCGGCCTGTCCCGCCCCTCCGTCGCCGACCTGGTGGAACGGCTCACCGGAGCCGGAATGATCGAGGTCGTCGGGGAATCCGGCGAACAGCGGCGCGGACCCAACGCCAAGCTCTACGGGATCGTCGCGCGGCGGGCGTACCTCGCCGCGCTCGACGTACGGACCGACAGCGCCACGGCGGTGGTCGCCGACCTGCTCGGCCGGCCGCTGGCGCAGGCGGACCTGCCGGTGGACGCCGTGGACGAAGCGGTGGACCGGCTGGAGGAGCTAGTCCGGGAGGCGGGCGCCGACCGGCTCCACACGGTGGTGATCGGAGCGCCCGGGCTGGTGGCCCCCGGCACCGGAGAGCTCCGCGACAGCGCCGGCCTGCCCGCCTGGCACCGGGACCTGGTGGCGGCGGTGCAGCGCCGGCTGCCGGCGGTGGTCGTGGTGGAGAACGAGACCAACCTGGCGGCCCTGGCGGAACAACGGGTCGGAGCCGCCCGGGACCTGGACTCCTTCGTGCTGCTGTGGCTCGGCGAGGGGGCCGGCGCCGCGGTGGTCCTGGACGGCCGGCTGCGCCGGGGCGCCTCCGGCGGAGCGGGGGAGATCGGCTTCCTGCCGGTGCCCGGGACGGGCGGCCTCCCGTCGGCCACCAACTGCGAGGGCGGCTTCCACGAGCTGGCCGGGCGGGCCGGGGTGGCCGCGCTCGCCGCGGCCCACGGCTTCGACGGGCCGGTCGAGGAGGCCGTCGCGGGCGCGGCCGGACCGGCCTTCCTCGACGCCCTGGCCGACCGGCTGGCGCTCGGGGCGGCGGCCGTCGTGGCGATCCTGGACCCCGGCTGCGTCGTGCTCGGCGGGGAGCTCGGCCGCGCGGGCGGTCCCGCCCTGGCGGCCCGGGTCGCCCGCCGCCTCACCGCCCTGTCCCCGGTCCCGACCGAGGTCCGCGCCAGCACCCTCGGAGACCCGGCGGTGCTCACGGGGGCACGGCTCGCCGCCCGCGAGTCGGCACAGGCATCCCTGTTCGGCTGAGCCCCGACGGGCCGGGGGTCGGGTTTCCCCTACCCCGGTCCGGGTGGCTGCAGGCTGTCCGGACCCCGCGCAGCCCGGAATCCTGAGCAGTGTCACAGGACTTCGGCCAACGGGGAGAGCACGATGACCAGTACACGCAGTACACGCAGTACACGCAGTACACGCGGTTCAGGCAGTTCACTCACGCCACGCGCCTCACTCACGTCCCGCCTCTCACCCACGGGCCGGCGCGTGGCGGCCACCGCCCTGCTCCTCGCGCTCGCCGCCACCGCCGCCGGCCCCGCCGCGGCGGCCACCGGGAAACCGGGGCGCCCGCCCGCCGCCCCCGTCGGGGTGTGGCAGCTCGACGGATACGGCACCGTGCTGCGCGTGGAGTCCGGCCGCCTCCAGGAGTACCAGCTCACCGGCATCAGCTGCCTGCCCGGCGAGAGTGCCCTGCGCGTCCCGGGCGGAGGCCCCTCCCGCTACGCCACCGAGGACGGCGAGATCCTCACGGTGCGCCCCGGCTCGGTGCACATCGACGGCTCGGTCGGCGACCGCGCCACCCGCCGCCTCGGCGCCCTGCCCGAGCCGTGCCGCAACGCTCCCGCCCCCGACCCGGCCGCGGACCCGGTCGCCACCTTCGACGTCTTCTGGCAGACCTTCGCCGAGAACTACCCCTTCTTCGCGGCCAAGGGCGTCGACTGGAAGGCCGTACGCGACCTCCACCGCCCCCGCGTGCACGCGGGCACCACCGAGGCCGAACTCTTCGCCGTCTTCGAGGAGATGCTCGCCCCCCTGCACGACGCCCACGTCCACCTCTTCGGCGGCGGCCGGTTCTTCGGCGAGGTCCGCCCGGGCACCGTGATGCCGACCCCCGAACTCGAGACCCGGGTCAAGGCCCACATCCAGGAGGTGGCCCTCGGCGGACGCGCGCCGCAGGAGTTCGCCCAGGGCCGCGTCTCCTACGCCGATCTCCCCGACGGCCGCGGCTACCTGCGCCTGTCCGGCTTCGGCGGCTACACCGAGAGCGGGGACTTCGCGTCCGAGAGCGCCGAGCTCGACCGGGTCCTGGAGACCGTCTTCACCGCCGATCGCACCGCCCGCCTGCGCGGCCTGGTCATCGACCTGCGGATCAACGGCGGCGGCTCCGACGAGCTCGGCCTGCGCCTGGCGGCCAGGCTCACGGACCGCCCGTACTTCGCCTACGCCAAGCGGGTCCGCAACGACCCGGCGGACGCCACCCGCTTCACCCGGCCGCAGCCCCTGCACGTCCAGCCCGCGCGGGGCCCCCGTTACACGGGTCCGATCGCCGTACTGACCGGAGGATCCACCGTGAGCGCGGGAGAGACCTTCACCCAGGCACTCATGGAGCGCCCCGGCCCGACCGTCCGCATCGGTCAGCCGACTCAGGGGGTCTTCTCCGACGTCCTGGGCCGCACCCTCCCCAACGGCTGGAAGCTGGGCCTGCCCAACGAGCAGTTCCTGACCCGCACCGGAATCGCCTTCGACGGCCCGGGCATCCCGGTCGACGTCACCACCCCGGTCTTCACGGACGAGGAGTTCGCCGGCCACCGCGACTTCGCCTTCACGGCCGCCCTCGCCCGTCTCCCGCGCGGCTGAGAGGCCCCGGGTAAGGCCCCGGGCAAGGAGCACGGAAGGGGGAACGCAGGAGGACCCGGTGGCCGCCGGGCCACCGGGTCCTCATGTCAGTTCACCTGCGCGGTCGCCCCGTGGGGTGTCAGCAGGCGCCCTGGTCCTTCCAGACGCCCCACTCGCCGGTGGTGCCGGGAGCCTCGTTCTGCGTCCACCACTGGGCCTTCCAGTTGCGGCCCTGGTGCGAGACGACGTTGCCACTGTTGTAGACCGTGCCCGCCACGTACGCGGGGTTGGTGCACGTGCCGCCCGGAGGGGTCGTGGGCGGGGTGGTCGGCGGCGTGGTCGGGGGAGTCGTCGGCGGGGTGGTGGGCGGCGTGGTCGGCGGGGTGGTGGTGCCGCCCGGCTGGACCACGGTGACGCCGCGCGCCAGGTCGCCGGCGAGCGAGTACGTCGTGCCGGAGATGTTCACCGTCCAGTTGGAGGGCGTGGAGACCGGCAGGTAGTAGTTGAAGGCCAGGTCGACCGAGGCGCCCGGGGCCAGCGTCTGCCACGCGGGGAGCTTCAGCGAGACCCGGTGGAAGTCGCCCTTCAGGCCGCCGACGTTGCCGCCGGTGTGGTCGCTCTTGATCACCTTGGTGCCGAAGCCCGACTGGTCGGAGGCGTTGGCGGGAGCCGCGGTGGCGTAGTCGAACTGGAACTCCGTGCCGCCCGGCAGCGTCGCCGTGGTGTTGTTGGTGATCTTGAGCTTCGGGGTGAGCGGGTAGTTGGAGTCGCCCAGCTTGAACTCGGTGAACTCCGTCTTGATGTCCACGGCCTGCGTCGGCAGCGCGGTGTTGGACTTCTTGGCGCCGTACGGGGAGGCGGCCTTGAACTTGTCGTACATCAGGGAGGTGAGCGTGTCGCCCATTTCGTACTGGCCCTTGGCGGCGTTCCAGCTGTAGTCGCCCGCCATCTCCCAGACCATGGTGCCGCCGATGCCGCGGTCGATCACGTAGTCGGCCTTGGCCGCCACCGACTGCTCGTCCTCCGTGGAGAGGAAGACCTTCTTCTGCGCGTTCCACAGCCACGGCGCGACCAGGGTCGAGTCGTACTTGCGGGCGTACGTGCCGGTCAGCGTGGTGTTCGCGGGGAAGCCGTACTTGGTGACGTAGTCGCCGACGATCCCCTTCTCCAGGTTCTTGGCGTGCCACATCGGGTTGGAACCGGCCGGCGACTCGACGCCGTTGGTGTCCTTGTCGTGCCACAGGTTGTCGATGCCGGTCGCGCCGTCACCGCACTTGGTCAGGCCCGCGCCGGCCGGGCAGGTGGTCGCGGAGGCCTTGCCCCACAGACCGTCGGTGCCGCCCTGGACGTTCTTGTGGCCGCGGGTGTAGTAGGGCAGGCCGATGTTGATGCGGCCGGCCGGCATGGAGCCGCGGAAGTAGTGGTAGGCCCAGTCGGTGTTGAGGTACCCGACGCCGCCGTACTGCGAGCTGCCGTACACGTTCGCGGCGGCGAGCTCGGCGTCCTTGCCGTCGTCGAAGAGCGAGGCGTTGGGGCCGACGTACTCGTTCCACGCACCGTGCAGGTCGTAGGACATGATGTTGACGTAGTCCAGATACTTCTGCATCTGGAAGGTCTCCATGCCGCGCAGCAGGTAGCCGGAGGAGGGGGCGGCGACGGTCAGCAGGTAGTGCTTGCCGTCGGTGGCGCCGGCCCGGTCCAGCTTCTCGCGCAGGCTCTTCATCAGGGCGTCGTAGCCCTTGACCAGACCGGCGCGGCGGGCGTTGGCCAGCTGCCAGTCCAGCGGGTTGCCCGCGTCCTTCATGGTGGTCGGGTACTCGTAGTCGATGTCGACGCCGTTGAACCCGTACTTGCGGATGAACTCGACCGAGGAGTCCGCGAAGGTGTCGATGCCGGCCTGGTTGACCGAGCCGTCGGCGTTGGTGGCCATCGAGTAGAAGCCGCCGGAGGCGACGCGGTTGCCGTCGTCGCCGAAGTAGCCGCCGGTCTCGGCCCAGCCGCCGACCGAGATCAGCGTCTTGACGTTCGGGTTCTGCTTCTTGAATTTGTTCAGCAGATTGAAATTGCCCTTGTAAGGGAGCGCGGGGTCCATCTCGGCGCCCGCGACGCCCGGCCAGGTCATCCCGGTGGCGGAGTTGTTCGCGTTGTCGGCCCCGACGGAGATCTTGTTGTCGCTGCCCACGTGGGCGAAGGCGTAGTTCAGGTGCGTGACCTTGGACCACGGGATGTTGTGGGGCAGGTAGGCGGGCGTGCCGTCCTTGCCCGTACGCCAGCCCGTGAAGTAGCCGATGACGCGGCGCTGGTGGTCGGCGCCCATCTTCTCGCGGCCCTCGGTGTCGTAGACCGAGCAGTACGGGACGTCCACGCCCGCGGTCTTGTACAGACCGTCGGGGCGACAGGACTCGTTGTCGGCGGCGTGCGAGACGCCCGCCGAGAGCCCGGCGACCAGCAGACCGGCGATTGCGGCGCCGGACGTCAGGAGCATGGCTCTCGTCTTGGTGGGGGACAGCATTGTGCCTCCTGGGGAGGGGAGGATGGCAGGACACAACAGGCTGAAACGTGGTGCGTGTTGGCCCGTGACGTGCGCACATCTGACGGGCTGTCTCCCGGGGAAGATGAAGGGAACGTTAAGAGGACTAGACCAACCCGTCAATAGGTCTGGACCAAAGTGCGCGATCCGGCAAGGTTCGGTGCGCTTCCTTCGGGTTCCCGTCGAGCCCCTGTCGAGCCCCTGTCGAGGCCCGGTCGAGCCTCCGTCGGGGCTCGGGGTTGCGGCCGGAGGGGGATCGTGCGCGGAGGTAACGGGTGGCAGCCGGGAATCCGGCTCGAACGTGCTGCGCGTACCGTGTGTAAACGGAGCGAATCGGCCGAACGATGCAACCGGCGCGCTCAAAAACGACCGAATGTGTGACCCAGGCCACATTGGCTCACTCGCATGGCTGCCGATCACCCGTGGCACACTGGCTCCAGTACCAGTAGCAGCGCACTCCGGGGTCGGTGTAATTCCGAACCGGCGGTTATAGTCCGCGACCCGTCCGCATCCAGCGGCCGGTTGACCAGGTGAAATTCCTGGACCGACGGTTAAAGTCCGGATGGGAGGCAGTGCGCGGCGGGCCAGTCACCGGTACGCCGCCGTCGGCGGTCCATCGGCGTATCCCCAGGGATCCGCCGTCGAACGGACCGTGTTCTCGGCCTCGGCGTCCCCGCGTGTGCTACCCGCTTCATCTGTCGTATCCCGACAGGCCCCGGAGTCCGTGCCCGATGAGGCAGGAGGACCCGGTGGCGACACATGCCGCGCACGCAGCACCCGACGCGGGCACCCGCGCCATGCGCCGAGCCGTCGAGCTCGCCGCCCGCGGACTCGGCTCCACCAGCCCCAACCCGGTCGTCGGCTGCGTCATCACCGACGCCTCGGGCGGCATCGTGGGCGAAGGCTGGCACGAGCGGGCCGGCGGCCCGCACGCCGAGATCCACGCCCTGAACGCGGCGGGCCCGGCGGCCAGGGGCGGCACCGCCTACGTCACCCTCGAACCCTGCAACCACACCGGCCGTACGGGACCCTGCGCGCAGGCCCTCATCGCCGCCGGGATCACCCGCGTGGTCTACGCCGTCTCCGACCCGAACCCGCAGGCCAGCGGCGGCGGCGCCACCCTGCGCGCGGCCGGGATCGACACCGGGGCCGGACTGCTCGCCGAGGAGGCCGAGGCGGGCAACGCCGCCTGGCTGACCTCCGTGCGCCTGGGCCGCCCGTACGTCCTGTGGAAGTACGCCGCGACCCTGGACGGCCGCATCGCGGCCGCCGACGGCTCCAGCCGCTGGATCAGCTCCCCCGAGTCCCGGGCCGACGTCCACCGGCTGCGCGCCGAGTCCGACGCCGTCGTCGTCGGCTCGGGCACCCTGCGCGCCGACGACCCGCACCTCGCGGTACGGGGGATCGACGGCTTCACCGCCGCCGACCAGCCCCTGCGCGTGGTCCTGGACACCCACGCCACGATCCGGCCCACCGCCCGGGTCCTGGACGAGGCCGCACCCACCCTGATCGCCGTCGCCGAAGATGCGGACACCCGCCACCTCGCCGGAGCGGAGCTGGCCCGGCTCCCGTACGACAAGTACGGGATCTCCGTGGACGCCCTGCTCCGCGAGCTGCACGGGCGCGGCATCCGCTCCGTCCTCCTCGAAGGCGGCCCCACCCTGGCCGGCGCCTTCGTCGCCGCCGGGGCCGTCGACAAGGTCATCGGCTACCTCGCCCCCGTCCTCCTCGGAGCGGGCCCCGCCGTCCTCGGTGACGCCGGCATCGGCACCCTCGCCGACGCGCTCCGGCTCCGGATCACCGAGACCGTCCGCATCGGCCCGGACATCCGCGTCACCGCCGTCCCCGCGTCGGCCCCCTCCGCCCCCACAGCCCTCAAGGAGCACTGAGTGTTCACCGGAATCGTCGAAGAACTGGGCGAGGTCGTCGCCGTCGAGGAGCTCGCGGAAGCCTCCCGCTTCCGCCTGCGCGGCCCGGTCGTCACCGAGGACGCCAAGCACGGCGACTCCATCGCCGTGAACGGCGTCTGCCTGACGGTCGTGGAGACCGGCGACGGCGAGTTCACCGCCGACGTCATGCAGGAGACCCTGAACCGCTCCAGCCTCGGCGCCCTCACCCAGGGGTCCCGGGTCAACCTGGAGCGCCCGATGGCGCTCGGCGGACGGCTCGGCGGCCACCTGGTCCAGGGGCACGTGGACGGAACCGGCGAGATCATCTCGCGCACCCCCTCCGAGCACTGGGAGATCGTCAAGGTCGCCCTCCCGGAGAACCTCTCCCGCTACGTCGTCGAGAAGGGCTCCATCACGGTCGACGGCGTCAGCCTCACCGTGGTCGAGGCCGCCGCCGACTGGTTCACCATCAGCCTCATCCCCACCACCCTCGCGCTGACCACCCTGGGCATCAAGAAGCCCGGCGACCCGGTCAACCTCGAGGTCGACGTCCTGGCCAAGTACGTGGAGCGGCTGCTGGCCGCCGGCGTCACCCCGACGGCCTCGAACGTGCCGCACGGGACGGGGGAGCCGAAGTGAGCGCCCTGACCTGGCTCAACACCGAGGCCTTCGAGGTCTTCGGCCAGAAGGTCATCTGGTCCGACATGATCGGCAACCTGATCGGCCTGGGCGCCCTCGCCCTCGGCTGGCGGCGCTCCATATGGACCTGGCCCGCCCAGCTCCTCTCCGGCCTGATCCTCGTCGGCGCCTACGCCTCCGCCCACCTCTCCGGCGGCGTCGGCAAGCAGCTCCTCGTCATCGGCGTGGCCGTGTGGGGCTGGCGCGCCTGGCAGCGCGGCAAGCGGGACGCCCAGGACGGCTCCCTCGCCGTCCGCACCGCCACCTGGAAGGAGCGCGGCCTCCTGCTGGCCGGCGCGGCCGCCGGGACCCTGGCCGTCGGCGGACTGTTCAGCCTCTACCCGAGCCTGTCGTGGAGCCCGTGGGCCGACGCCTACATCTTCGTCGGCACCATCGTCGCGATGGTCGCCCAGGCCCGCGGCCTGGTCGAATTCTGGTTCGCCTGGCTCCTCGTCGACCTGGTCGGCGTACCCCTCGCCTTCAACAGCGGACTGGCCTTCTCCGGCCTCGTCTACGTCGTGTACTTCGCCCTCGTCCTCTGGGGCGCCTACGACTGGTACCAGCGCTCGCGCACCACTACCGCCCCGGCTCTGGAAGGAGCAACGGCATGAACACCCCGAACCCCGTCCTGAAGCCCGTGCCCGACGTCGAGGTGGAGACGTTCCGGCTCGACCCCGTCGAGCAGGCCATCCGCGACATCGCGGCCGGCCGCCCGGTGGTCGTCGTGGACGACGAGGACCGCGAGAACGAGGGCGACCTCGTCATCGCGGCCGAGAAGGCCACCCCCGAGATCATCGCGTTCATGATGAGCGAGTGCCGCGGCCTGATCTGCGCCCCGATGGAGGGCGACGAGCTGGAGCGGCTCGAACTCCCGCAGATGGTCCAGCACAACACCGAGTCGATGCAGACCGCCTTCACCGTCTCCGTCGACGCGAGCGGCGCCCACGGCGTCACCACCGGCATCTCGGCCGCCGACCGCGCCACCACCCTGCGGCTGCTGGCCGACGGGGTCTCGGGCCCCGCCGACTTCGTCCGCCCCGGGCACGTCTTCCCGCTGCGCGCCAAGCCCGGCGGCGTCCTGGTCCGCAACGGCCACACCGAGGCCGCCGTCGACCTCGCCCGCCTCGCGGGCCTGCGCCCGGCCGGCGCCATCGTGGAGATCGCCGGCGAGGACGGGGTGATGCTGCGGCTGCCCGAGCTGATCCCCTTCGCCCGCAAGCACGGCCTGACGATCATCTCCATCGAGGACCTGATCGCCTACCGCCGCTCCGCCGAGCCGACCGTGCGCCGCGAGGCCCAGGTCAACCTGCCGACCTCCTTCGGCCACTTCACCGCGTACGGGTTCCGCTCCACCGTGGACGGCGTCGAGCACGTCGCCCTCGTCCACGGCGAGATCGGCGACGGCGAGGACGTCCTGGTCCGGATGCACTCCGAGTGCCTGACCGGAGACATCTTCCAGTCGCAGCGCTGCGACTGCGGCCCCCAGCTGCACACCGCCATGGAGCGCGTCCAGGCGGCCGGCCGCGGTGTGATCGTCTACCTGCGCGGCCACGAGGGCCGCGGCATCGGCCTGCTGTCCAAGCTGCGCGCGTACGAGCTCCAGGAGCGCGGCCGCGACACGCTCGACGCCAACCTGGAACTGGGCCTGCCCGCGGACGCCCGCGACTACGGGGCCGGCGCGCAGATGCTCGCCGACCTAGGCGTCCACAGCGTTCGGCTGCTGACCAACAACCCCGAGAAGTCGGCGGCCCTCATCAGCCACGGCATCAAGGTTTCCGACCGCGAGCCGATGCCCATGGAGGCTGGCGAGCACAACCTGCGCTACCTGCGCACCAAGCGGGACCGGATGGGCCACGACCTGCCCTGGCTGGACGGGGCCTCGACCACGTCCGCCTGCGGCAACCAGTAACAGACCCCACCAGCACCACAAGCAGTAACACCACACGAATCGCACCGAGGAGCAGAGCTGTGAGCGGCAAGGGCGCACCCGAACTGAGCGTGAAGAACTGCGGAGACCTGCGCGTCGCAGTGATCGCGGCCCAGTGGCACGAGAAGGTCATGGACGGCCTGGTGGACGGCGCCCTGCGGGCCCTGCACGAGCTGGGGATCGACGAGCCCACCCTGCTGCGCGTCCCGGGCAGCTTCGAGCTCCCGGTCGTGGCGAAGGTACTGGCCGGTCGCGGTTACGATGCCATCGTCGCCCTCGGCGTGGTCATCCGCGGCGGCACCCCGCACTTCGACTACGTATGCCAGGGCGTCACCCAGGGCCTGGTGCAGGTGTCGATCGACACCGGAGTCCCCGTCGGCTTCGGCGTACTGACCTGCGACAACGACGAGCAGGCGCTGGACCGCGCCGGGCTCGAGGGGTCGAACGAGGACAAGGGGCACGAAGCGGTCACCGCCGCCGTCTCCACCGCCATGACCCTGCGGACCGTCAGCGAACCCTGGCGCCAGTAGGCAGCCGCGGACCCCGTATTCTGAGGACCATCATGGCGAACAAAACCCCCAAGAGCTTCGAAGAGCTCTTCACCGAGCTCCAGCTCAAGGCCAACGGTGACCCCAGCACCTCCCGTACCGCCGAGCTGGTCGGCAAGGGCGTCCATGCCATCGGCAAGAAGGTCGTCGAGGAGGCCGCCGAAGTCTGGATGGCCGCCGAGTACGAGGGCAAGGAAGCCGCCGCCGAGGAGATCTCCCAGCTGCTCTACCACGTCCAGGTGATGATGGTGGCGCGCGGGATCACCCTCGAAGACGTCTACGCGCACCTCTAGGCCGCATCGGTTCTCAGACCGCAGTTCCGCGCGGGCCCCGGCACACACTGCCGGGGCGTCCGCGCGTTCACCACCCGTACCAGCACACCCTTTCGCACCTACGCACCAAAGGAAGCCCCATGCTGCGCATCGCCGTCCCCAACAAGGGTTCACTCTCCGGACCGGCGTCGGCGATGCTCCATGAGGCCGGCTACCGGATGCGCAAGGAGTCCAAGGAGCTCGTGGTCGTCGACCCCGAGAACGAGGTGGAGTTCTTCTACCTCCGCCCCAAGGACATCGCGATCTACGTGTCCTCCGGCAAGCTCGACATCGGGATCACCGGCCGCGACCTGCTGCTCGACTCCGGCGCCAGCGCCGAGGAGATCCTGCCGCTGAACTTCGGCCGCTCCACCTTCCGCTACGCCACCATCCCCGGCACCGCGAAGGGCCCCGAGGACTTCCACGGGATGACCATCGCGACCTCGTACGAGGGAATCGTCGCGAAGCACCTGGCCGACAAGGGCATCGAGGCCTCCGTCGTCCACCTCGACGGCGCGGTCGAGACCGCCATCCAGCTCGGCGTCGCCCAGATCATCGCCGACGTCGTCGAGACCGGCACCAGCCTGCGCAACGCCGGACTGGAGGTCATCGGCGAGCCGATCATGACCTCCGAGGCCGTCGTCATCCGCGGCAACGGCACCGACCCCGAGGACCCGCAGGCGCAGCAGTTCCTGCGCCGCCTCCAGGGCGTCCTGGTCGCCCGCAGCTACGTGATGATGGACTACGACTGCCGCGCCGAGCACCTGGAGCGCGCCGTCGCCCTCACCCCGGGCCTGGAGTCGCCGACCGTCTCCCCGCTGCACAACGAGGGCTGGGTCGCCGTCCGCGCCATGGTCCCCGCCAAGGAGGCCCAGCGGATCATGGACGACCTGTACGAGCTCGGCGCGCGCGCGATCCTCACCACCTCGATCCACGCCTGCCGCCTCTGACGGGTCCGCCGGCACTCCGCCGCGCGGCGCGTCCCTCACCATCCGGCTCACCATCCGGCACCACCCGAAGGCATCTGACGAACATGGCCGACGCCACCGCCCAGCCCGCACCGCCCACCCTGCCGGTCACCTTCCGGCCGACCCGCACCCGGGCCGTCCTGCTGGGCGTGGGCGCCGTCATGTTCGTCACCATCACGGCGATCGCGCTGATCCTCGAAACCCTGCACCCCGGTGAGCGGATCGCCTTCGTCTTCACCGCGGCCCTGCTCTCCTCCGTCCTCGTCCTGCTCAGCCGCCCCAAGGTGGTCGCGGACGAGACCGGGGTCACGGTCGTCAACCTCACCACCACCCGCCGCCTGGAGTGGGCGCAGATCCTGCGCGTCAACCTCCGCCCCGGCGACGCCTGGGTGTTCCTCGACCTGAACGACGGCACCAGCCTGCCCGCCCTCGGCATCCAGCCCGGGGTCGCCAAGGCCCAGGCGATCGGCGACGCCCGCGCCCTGCGCGCCCTGGCCGAAGCCCACGGAACCGGCTCAAAGAACGACTGAGCCCGGCCGGCCTCGTCGCTGCGTCCCATTGCGGCGGCGATCTCAATGACTAACCTGGTGTGGGGGCGCGACCGTGCGCCCTCCCACCGGCCCCGGGACCCCGAGGCCCGTGGGCACCTGCGACTCGAGGAGTGACTCCCTCCAGCAATGGACGGATCGTCCGGTAGTACACGCGCCGCCCTCCCCACGGAGGCGGCGGCATGACCATCCCGCTACTCCTGCTCGTGGCGGCATTCGCCCTGATCCTCGCCAACGGTTTCTTCGTGGCAGCCGAGTTCGGCCTCGTCACCGTCGAGAGACCCGAGGCCGAACGCGCCGCGGCCGAGGGCGACCGCCGTGCCCGCACGGTCGTCGCAGCCCTGCGGGAGCTGTCCTTCCAGCTCTCCGGCACCCAGCTCGGCATCACCATCACCTCCCTCGTGGTCGGCATGCTCGCCGAGCCCGCCCTCGCCGCCCTGCTGGCCGGGCCGCTCGAAGCGACCGGCCTCCCCAAGGGCGCCGTACCCGGCGTTGCCGTCGTCATCGGCATGCTGCTCGCCTCCGCCGTCCAGATGGTCGTCGGCGAGCTCGTCCCGAAGAACTGGGCCGTCTCCCGGCCGCTCCAGGTGGCCCGTTTCGTGGCCGGCCCGCAGCACGCCTTCTCCCGGGTCTTCCGGCCGGTCATCGCGGGCCTCAACGCCGTCGCCAACCGGCTCGTCCGGGCGCTCGGCGTGGAGCCCACCGAAGAGATGGCCTCCGCCCGCACCCCCGGCGAACTGGTCGCCCTGGTCCGCCATTCGGCCCAGGCCGGCGCCCTGGAACAGGACACCGCCGACCTCTTCGTACGGACCCTCTCGCTGGGCGAGCTCACCGCGCAGCTGGTCATGACCCCCCGGGTCAAGGTCAGCGCCCTCCAGCACACGGCCACCGCCGCCGACGTGCTCAACCTGACCCGCGCCACGGGCCTGTCCCGCTTCCCCGTCTACCGCGAGCGCATCGACGAGATCACCGGGGTCGTCCACCTCAAGGACGCCCTCGCCGTGCCCGAGTCCGAGCGCGCCCGTACCAGCGTCAGCGGGATCTGCGTGGCCCCGCTGCTGGTGCCCGGCTCCCTGCCGGTGCAGCCGCTGCTCGAACGGCTGCGCAGCGAACAGCCCATGGCCGTGGTCGTCGACGAGTACGGCGGCACCGCCGGCGTCGTCACCCTGGAGGACATCGTGGAGGAGCTCGTCGGCGAAGTCCGCGACGAGCACGACCTCGCGGAGGACGGCAGCCCCGAACTGGCCGCCGTACCCGCCGAGGACGGCCGCCCCTCCTGGGAGGCCGACGGGAGCTGCCGCGTGCAGACCCTGCGCCGGATAGGCCTGGAGGTCCCCGAAGGCCCGTACGAGACCGTCGCCGGACTCGTCGCCGACCTGCTCGGCCGCATCCCCGTCCCCGGGGACCGCGCCGAACTGCCCGGCTGGAAGCTCTCCGTGCGCCAGGTCCGCCGCTACCGCGCCGAGCGGGTCCGCCTCGTGCGCACCGCCCCCGCGGGCCCCGGCACGCCGGGCTACGACGGGCGGGGCTCCGACGGGCGGGGCTTCGACGGGCTCGGCCCGGTCCCCGCCGCCTCCGCCGAGCTGGCCCAGGTGGGTGGCCGGTGAACGCGCTCCAACTGCTCTTCGCCCTGCTCCTCGTCCTGGCCAACGGCTTCTTCGTCGGCGCCGAGTTCGCCCTCGTCTCCGTCCGCCGCAGCCAGATCGAACCCTTGGCGGCCGGCTCCAAGCGGGCCCGCCAGGTGCTCCACGGCCTGGAGAACCTGCCGCGCATGATGGCCGCCGCGCAGTTCGGCATCACCCTGTGCTCGCTCACCCTCGGAGCCGTCGCCGAGCCCACCGTGGCCCGGCTCCTGGAGCCCGTCTTCCACGCTGCCCACGTGCCCGAAGGCCTGATCCACCCGCTGGGCTACGCGGTGGCCCTCACCGCGGTCATCTTCCTGCACCTGGTCATCGGCGAGATGGTCCCCAAGAACCTCGCCATGGCCGCCCCCGAGAAGACCGCCCTGTGGTTCAGCCCCGGACTGGTCGCCTTCGCACGGGTCTGCGGACCGGTCACCACGGCCCTCGGCGCCTGCGCCACGCTGGTCCTGAGGCTCTTCAAGGTGGAGCCCAAGGACGAGGTCGAGGCCGTCTACACCTCCGCCCAGCTCGGCCGCCTGCTCCAGGACTCCCGGCAGGCCGGACTCCTGGAGCCGGTCGAACAGGAGCGCCTGGAGGACGCACTGGAACTGGGCAGCCGCCCGGTCACCGACGTCCTCCTCGCCCCGGAACGGCTGGTCACGGTCGGCCCCGCGGTCACCCCGCGCCAGATCGAGCAGCTCACGGTCCGGACCGGGTACTCCCGCTTCCCGGTCCGCACCGACAGCGGTGCCTTCATGGGCTACCTGCACGTGAAGGACGTCCTGGACCTGGAGGACCGGGAACGGGCCGTGCCCCAGCGGGTGTGGCGCCGCATGACCACGGTCTGCTCGACGCTCCCGCTGGACGACGCCCTGACGGTGATGCGCCGCGACGCCACCCACTTGGCGCAGGTCGCGGATCCCTCCGGGCGGGTGCTGGGCCTTGTGGCCATGGAGGACGTCCTGGAAACCCTGGTGGGCGAAGTCCGCGACCCGGCCCACCGGGGGTACGCGAGGAGCGCGTAGCGGCTTGCCCTGCAGGGCGGAGTCCCCTACCCACCCTTCGCCCGTTCCCCGGGCTCTACATCCAGCCTCGCCGGCGTTTGAGGCGCGGGGTCTGGGGCGGAGCCCCAGGGAACGGCGGAAGGGCGGGTAGGGGACAGCCGGCCCGCGCAGCGGCACGCTACAAGGGCGGCGGCTCCGGCCGCTCCTGGGGGCCCCGGCCCGACAGGACCTCCCCGTAGGCCTGCATCAGGTCCGCCAGCCGCAGGGTGGAGAGGTCCTCCCGGGAGGGATCACCGGTGAAGCCGGACAGCCGGAGGTCCCGGTACGCGCAGCTCTTCTCGTACAGCGTGCGCAGGAACCGCCCGTTCCCCAGCTCGTCGATCCACCCCTGCTCCACCACGTGCCCGCTGATGCTCCGCAGCTCCTCCAGCGCCTCCTCGTCCCACCGGTCGCCGTTGGCGTCCGCCAGGACCCCGCCGATCGACGTGAGTTCCAGCGGCCGGTAGCTGGGGAAGTCCACCCGTGTGGTGAACCGCGAGGACAGCCCGGGATTCGTGGCGAGCAGCCGGTCCATCCCCGCCGGATAGCCCGCCAGGATCACCACCAGGTGGTCGCGGTTGTCCTCCGCCCGCTTCAGCAGCACCTGCAGGGCCTCGTCGCCGTACGCGTCGCCCTTGCTGTAGCCGGAGTTGGAGAGGCTGTACGCCTCGTCCACGAACAGCACCCCGCCGATCGCCGAGTCGATCAGCTCGTTCGCCTTCACGGCGGTCTGCCCGAGGAACTCGCCGACCAGGTCCGCGCGCCCGGCCTCCACCAGATGGTCGCCGCCGAGCAGGCCCAGCGCGTAGAAGACCCGGCCCAGGATCCGCGCCACCGTGGTCTTGCCCGTGCCCGACGGCCCGGAGAAGACGAAGTGCCGTTTCGGCGGCTGCACCGGCAGCCCCTGCCCCGTCCGCAGCCTGGCCATGTGGAGCTGCGCGGAGAGCGCCTTCACCTGCCGTTTGACCGGCTCCAGGCCCACCATCCGCTCCAGCTCCGCGAGAGCCTCGGCCAGCGCCGCCGGATCCGCCGGCCCGGCCGGCAGTCCCACCGGTCCCGGCTGCGCGGGCAGCGAGGCCTTGTGCCGTACGCCGGCCGGCAGTCCCGCGCCGGGCCCCGGGGCCCCCGGGCCGTGCCGCGGCTCCGGCGGGTCGCCCGCGGTCAGCGGGTCCGGATCCGGCTGCCCGTCCGCGGCGAGCCCCTGGACCGGACCGCCGCCGCCCAGGGCCACCGCCGCGAAGTCCCCGCCCGACGGGGCCGCTCCGTGCCCGCCGAAGGCCTCGTACCCGGCGCCGCTCGCGTAGCCGGCCAGGCCGTCGGCGTCCTCGCTGTCCTCGATCGCCGTCAGCCGGGCCGCCGTGTCCATGAACGCCGGGTCCACCCGGTGCACCGCCCGGTACAGCGGCAGCGCCGCCGCGCTGCGCCCGGTCCCCTCGTGCGCCCGAGCCAGCCAGTACCGCAGCTCCTTGCGCTGGGGCTGCTCGCTGCGGCAGCGCATCAGGGAGGCCGCCAGCAGCGGCTCGGCCTGCCCGTACATCTCCAGCCGGACCCGGGCCATCCCACCGAACAGGCCCGCCTCGATGCCCAGCAGCGGATCGTCGACCAGCGATTCGGTGGAGCGGACCAACTGCTCCCAGTCCTTGACCAGGTACGCCCGGCAGGCGTGCAGGAAGCGGACGTGCGGGTCGGTGTCCACGGGCGGCAGGGCCGCGAGCGCCTGGTCCAGCTCGGGGACGTGGCGCCCGTCCAGCCAGTGCGAGGCGTGCGCCAGCAGCAGGTCACGCCGGGTCTCCAGTACCGGCTGTACCCACCAGCCCAGCCAGTACCAGGAGTTCAGCGTCCGCCGGTGGCGGGCCCGCTGTTCCCCGAAGCGGTCCCGGTGGGCGTACATGCGCAGTAACGCGTTGGTGGTGTCCACGCGGAGCGCGTGCAGCCCCAGCCAGGCATCGGCCATCGCGGGATCGAGTCGTACGGCCGTCCGGAACTCCTCCTCGGCCTGCGGGTAGGCGCCCATCGTGCAGGCGTCCACTCCTCGCAGCCAGGCGAGTTCGGCCGGGGCGTGCGCGCTGCTGCCGTGCGCGGCGAAATCCATCACATCCCCCACAAGCCTGCCCCCGTGGTGCCCAGCAACCCCCGCGATGCGTACGCGAGTTGTCCCTGCGCCGATGAAATCAGGGGTGCATCGTACCTGCGGTTACGCACCTTACGTAGGGTGCGGTGAAGACGGGCCGGGTGCGCTTCCGGGCGGTCCGCGGTGACGCAGGGTGAGAAGACGGCCGGGATGCGACCCGTGCGACGCCGTGACGGAGGAGTGCCGGGCGGGACTTCGCGGGGGCCGGGGGCAGAACGAAGCCCCCGATCACGGGGGAACAATCGGGGGCTTCGCGTCCGCGGCGGCCGGTGAGGGCCGCTTCTTCAGAACGTAAGGCCGTCCCGGCCCCCGGGTCAAGCGGCCGGGAGGCACCCGCGGAGGGGGTCTTCCCGCGGCCCTTCAGGCCTGGGGGGCCTCGTCACCCTCAGTCACGCCGGCGGCGATTTCAGCCGCCCCGGCAGCCCCGGAAGTCCACTCGTATCCCGTACCGCTCTGGCGTACCAGGGTGTCCGCGAAGGGGCGCGAAGGATCATCCGAGAAGTGCGCGCGCTCCGCGCGCTCCCATCCGTCCCAGAAGTCGGACAGTTCACGCCCGTCCCGGTCGCGCCCGCGCCCCCAGGACTTCGCGCGCGGGGTCTCCATCCACAGCAGCCGCGCCAGGTACGGGCGCAGGGCGCGCCGTCCGGCGCCGACCCCCTCGACGAGCAGCACGGGACCGGGCTCCAGCACCCGCTCGGGACCGAACCGCCGCTCGACCCAGTCGTACGGTTCCCAGTGCGCGGCCCGCCCCGCGGCGAGCGGCTCCAGCACCTGCGCGCGCAGCCGCCCCACCCATCCGAACAGCTCCTCATGGGTGGCCACATCGTCGAGCCGCAACACGGGAACCCCGCCCAGCGCTTCGGCGAGCGCCTTGGCGAACGTCGTCTTCCCGGACCCGGCGTGCCCGTCGATCCCGACGAGACGGACGGGCCCGAGGGAGGGCGGCCGGGCGAGGATCTCGCGCGCGAGGGGCTGGAGTGACACCTGATGTTCCACGGCCCCCACCGTAAGACCTTCGCCCCTCACGCGACGGCCCGGCCCTGGCGGGGCCGTCCCCTACCCGCCCTTCGCCCGTTCCCCGAGCTGCGCCCGGACCCCCTGGGGCTCCGCCCCAGACCCCGCGCCTCAAACGCCGGCGAGGCTGGATTTCGCTCGGCGTGGGCTGGATTGCCCGCAGGGCAATTTCAGCCCCTCCGGCGTTTGAGAAGCGGGGGTCGGGGGGCTGGCCCCCGGAAACGGCGCCGCACGCGGAAACAGGTCCGGGGCGAAGCCCCGGGGAACGGTGGAACCGGGGGTCCCCCCGGACGGAGTCTGGGGGAGGGTAGGGGACACCCCCCGCAGGGCCCGCCCCGGGGAACGGGGGAGAGGGGGCCGCGCCCCGTCACCCCGACACGGCCCCCCGGCTTCACGGCCCCGCAGGCGGGAACTGGAAGGGTGTGCGGGAGCCGACCCGCCGCACCGACCCCTGGGGGCCACGCCGATGACCGCACCCACACCCCGCCGCGCCCTACTGGCGGTAGCCCTGGCGGCCGCCGCCGCCACAGTCCCCGGCGGCCGAGCCTCCGCGACCCCGTCGACGCCCGCCACCGAGGGGCCGGGCCGGGCCCCGGCCACCCCGCCGCCTGCCGGGTCCACCGGCGGAGCCACCCGCAAGACGGTCGACAACCGCTTCTGGTACTCGTACGCCCACTGGACCGCCGGCCTCCACCAGGGCACCACCGCCATCGGCGGCCCCCGCCCCGGCCTGGAGATCAAGACCCCGACGGGCCGCACCGAGTACGCCGACCCGCACACCGGGAAGAAGAGCACCTGGGAGTACGCCACCTGGACCTCCCCGGTCCACACCTCCACCGTGCCCGCCACCGAGGCCATCGCCTCCTGGAACGCCCGCACTCCGGCCGGCACCTGGATCCAGGCCGAACTGCGCGGCACCTACACCGACGGCACCGCCACCCCCTGGTACGTGATGGGCCGCTGGGCCTCGGGCGACGGCGACATCCGGCGCACCTCCGTGGACGGGCAGACCGACGGCAAGTCCACCGTCTGGACGGACACCCTGGCCGTGGACGCCCCCGCGGGCGGGCTCCGGATCAAGGACTGGCGGCTGCGCCTGACCCTGTACCGCAAGCCCGGCGCGAGCCGCGGCCCCACGGTGTGGCTGGCCGGCGCCATGGCCTCGGACGTCCCGGACCGGTTCACGGTCCCCGCCTCCGCCGCCTCCGGCGGGGCCCACGAGCTGAAGGTGCCGAGGTACTCGCAGGAGACGCACGCCGGCCAGTACCCGGAGTACGACAACGGCGGCGAGGCCTGGTGCAGCCCCACCTCCTCGCAGATGATCATCGAGTTCTGGGGCCGCCGGGCCAGCGTCTCAGCCGTGGCCTGGGTCAAGAAGGACTACGCGGACCCGCAGGTCTGCCACGCAGCCCGCTCCACCTACGACTCCGCCTACAAGGGCTGCGGCAACTGGCCCTTCAGCGCCGCCTACGCCGCCACCTACCGGCAGTTGGCCGGCGTGGTCACCCGCCTCGCCTCCCTCGCCGACCTGGAGGCCCTGGTCCGGGCGGGGGTCCCGGTCATCACCTCCCAGTCCTTCACGGCCGAGGAGCTCGCGGGCGCCGGCTACGGCACGGCCGGCCACCTGATGACCGTCATCGGCTTCACCGCCTCGGGCGACGTGATCGCCAACGACCCGAACTCGGCCGACAACGCCGCCGTGCGCCGGGTCTACCGCCGCCGGCAGTTCGAAAACAACTGGCTGCGGACCAAGCGGTACAACGCCGCAGGCAAGGTCGTCTCCGGCACCGGAGGCGTCTGCTACCTCTACGGTCCGATCCGGCCGAACCCGGCCCAGGTCCTCGCGCTGCGGGCGGTCGGCGTGCTCTGAGAACTCGCGTTGCCGTGGATGGCATGTAAGTGGAACATAAAGGGCAAAAGGGCAATAGGAGCTTCTCATAGGAGGCAGCCCGCCATGACCACCCAACCGAGAATGGAACACCACCCCGACCTCGCTGAGATGCGCTCGCGGTTCGAGCGGGTCACCAGCACCCCGAGCGCCCAGGTCGTCGAGGCGCTGGCCCTGATGACGGGCCTGTACATCGCCGCCTCGCCGTGGATCGCCGGATTCAGCGGGCTCAGCTCGCTGGCGATCAACAACCTGATCGCGGGCCTGGCGTACTGCCTGTGCATGAGCGGACTCGGCTCCGCTTACGAACGCACCCACGCCATGGCCTGGACGGCGGTCGGTCTCGCCGCCTGGACGATCGTCGCGCCCTTCGTCATCTCCGGCGACGTCAGCACCACGCGCACGGTGTGGAGCAACGTCATCGCCGGCGGTATCGCCCTGTGCCTGGCCCTGGCCATGGCGGGCATGGCGGGCCGCGATCGCACCACCTGATCCGTCGCGCACCCCTCACGCCCCCGGTCCGCACCACGCGGCCGGGGGCGTGAGACATGCCACCAGTGACCATCGTCTCTACCGCGAGGGCCGTCCCCGCTGTCACATTGGAGGGCATGACCGCACACAGCGCCGCCCTGACCGCCCGCGCCCGCAACCTGGTCCGCACCGGCGGACCCGAGGACGATTCCTCCTCCTGGCTGGAGCACGTGCTCGGCTGGACCCTGGTCGTGGTCGTGGCCATGTTCGTCACCCAGGTCGGCTGGTTCTTCTAACCCCCGGCCCGGCCCCGGGCCCGGGCTTCGGTCCCGCGTCCGGATCCGCCTCCGGCTCCCGCTCCGGCTCGCGCTCCCGCTCGGCCTCGGGCTCCACCCGCCAGTGCCGATCCGGAACGCCCACCAGCCCGTACAGCGTCCGCACGGGCGAGCGCGCCGGCAGCAGCACCACCCCGGCCACCAGGGCGAACACCCCGATCCCGGCCCACCACCCCAGCAGCCGGACGAGGACGCTCGCGCCGAGCGCCCCCGCGAACGGCAGCCCGTAGACCCCCGCCCCGGCGATCGCCACCGCGATCACCCTGGGCACCTTGAGGTCCGCCGCGGCGCCCGGCAGCCGCCAGCCCTCCACCAGCCAGCCGATCTCGGCCAGCAGCATCGTGCCGATGACGGCCGTCCCGAAGACCAGCACGGCCAGGAAGGTGCCCGAGGTCGCGAAGGCCAGGACGCCGTTCACCACGCCGTCCGCGTCCCAGTCGGCGAAGGCCTGCGGATCGGCGCTCAGCAGCCGCTCGTACCCCGTGCCGTCCCACCCGTGGATCAGGGTGAAGAACAGCAGGAAGTACCCGGCCACCGCCTGGAGGTACCCCCAGTACCCGGCCCCGACCAGGACGAACAGCCGCGCCGCCAGGAACCCGAGCAGGGCGCCGACGACCACCGAGGCCACGTGGAAGAGGGCGAAGCCGGCCCACACCCCTTCGTGGTCGCGGGCCACGTGCATCGTCGACCAGGCCGGGTTCTGCCAGAGCAGGTACACCCCGGTCGGGGCGGGCAGCAGGGCCGCGTAGAGCAGGGTGAGCGCCAGGTACGGATGGGCCGCGCGGCTCCTCGTACGGACTCCCTCGCCCCGGACCGACCGCTCCCACCACTGGAGCTGGCGCCCGGCGGCCACCGCGAAGGTGGCGCCGATGCCGTACGCCCACAGCGGCGCGCCCAGGACGGGGATCACGAGGCCACCAGCCGCAGGCGCTGGGTCTTGATCACGTCGGAGGTGACGAGCGCCTGCTCCGCGCTGACCCGGGTCATGAAGACGAACGGCGGGATGACCGGGGGAGCGGGCAGCCCGTCCGGGCTGAAGGTCACGCACAGCAGCCCTTCGATGCAGCCGCTGAACCTCGTCAGGTACAAGGTCACATCGCCGCTCAGGTCGAGCCTCTTCGCGGCGAGCCCGTACTCCTCGTGGCCGTCACGGCTGCGCAGCTCGTAGTCGGTGAGCGTGGCGGCCCGCATCCGCAGCACCAGCACCTTCAGCGGGCCGTCCACCGTGGGCACGTGCGTGACCCCCGCGAAGGCGAACCCCTGCGGCGCGAAGAGCGAGGTGGTCACGGTCGGGGGAGTGCGCGCCGCCATGGGCGCGCCCTGCCCGGCCGCCCCCGCCCGCGGAGCGCCGCCGGCCACCAGCGAGACGAGCAGCACCACCGGCAGCGCGGCGGCCAGCGTGCGCGGCCCGCTGCCGTCGAGGCTCGGGATGTACGGGCCCTCCTCGCCCGCCTCCGGATCGGGCAGCGGGGTCCAGCCGAAGGCCAGCGCGCTGCCCGCGATGCCGAGCAGCATGCCGACGAGGAAGCCGCCGAGGTTGGTCGCCACGAAGGACAGCACCGAGAGCAGCAGCGCGTGGACGGAGACGTAGGCCCGGGCCTGGGGCAGCAGCCACAGGAACAGGCCGGCGGCGATCAGCGCGAGGCCGATCCCGATGGCGGCGATCCCGCCGAGGCCCAGGCTGACCAGCACAGTGAGCGGGGAGAGCGGGACCAGCAGCAGCTCGGTCCCGCCCAGGATCACCAGCAGCCCGCCCCAGAAGGGGCGGGTGCGGCGCCAGGCGCGAAGCCGCCGCCGGGGGCCGGGCAGCGGGAGCCGTCGCTCCAGCCACCCGCCGCCCGGCCCGGCGGGCCCGCGCAGGCCTAGAAGCACTTCTTGCCGTCCAGGCTGACGTTCAGCTTCAGGCCCTTGAGGTGGAAGTTGCCGCCCGTCGCCGACCAGGCGTGCGACTTCACGTCCACGACCTCGATGTCCCCGGCCTGCAGGCCGAACTTGCCGGCCTCGCCCTTGATCCCGCCGACCTGGTCGAGGGTCGAGGCGTCGCGGCCGATCTGGGCCGTTCCGAAGACGGCGTCGCCGGCCAGGTCCTCGCCGTCGATGACGAGGTTGCTGGCGGTGACGTTGCCGGCCGGGCCGCCGGCGGTCAGCTTGAAGACCACCTTGCCCACCGGGGTGTCCACCTCGGCGGCCTGGCAGATGTCCGTGAGGGTGGCCTCGCCGATGCCGAGCAGCGCGACGGGATGCCCCTTGCCGTCGACGGAGCGGTCCGTGTGCACGTAGGAGGCCAGGCCCTTGCTGCTCAGTTTGGACGAGGAGACCTGGAAGCTGGTCCCCGAGACGGCGAAGGAGGCGGCGAGCGCGCCCTGCGCCATGACCATCGCCATCGCCCCGACCGCGACGACCGCGGGCATCGCGACGGCGGCCGTCTTCTTCCAGTTGACCCGGCCCTCGGGGGTGTTTCTCGTCGTGCTCGTCCTGCCGTTGCCCATGATGTGGTCCTCCCGTACGTCGTCCGGTGCGCAGGGGGAGTGCAAAGGGAAGTGCAAAGGGAAGTGCAAAAGGGGGTGCACGCGGGTCTGCCATACTTCGGGCATCCTGTGGCAGTTCGAGGCTAGGGCTGAATTTGAATAATAGTCAACAGCGCGGAACGACCGGACGTTCGCAGGTTCGGCGGGCCGAACTGATAGCGATCGGCCGCAAGTTGTTCGCCGACACCTCGTACGACGCGCTCTCCATGGACGACATCGCCAAGCACGCAGGCGTGGCCAAGGGGCTCATCTACTACTACTTCAAGAGCAAACGCGGCTACTACCTGGCCATCGTCGAGGACTCGGTGGCCGAGCTCGTGGCCCGCGCCGCGGGCGAGAGCGAACTGCCCAACGCCCAGCGGGTGCGCACCACCATCGACGGCTACCTGTACTACGCCGAGCACCACCAGGCCGCCTACCGCACCATCGTCACCGGCGGCGTCGGCTCCGACTCCGAGGTCCTCGCCATCCGCGACGCCGTCCGCGAGGAACTCATCGCGACCATCGCCGAAGGAGCGTACGGCCGCCGCGAGATCCCGCCGATCGCCCGGCTGGCACTGGTCGGCTGGCTGGCGGGCGTCGAGGGCAGCACCCTCGACTGGATCGGCCCGGCGGACGCCCCGGCGCAGGTGCCGTCGCAGGGCGCGGCCCAGGTACCGGCTCATGGCTCGGCCCAGGTGCCGGTCCAGACCGCTGCGCAGGTGCCTGACCAGGCACCTGACCAGGCACCTGACGAGCTCCCTGACCGGGTCTCGGCGGATGCCCCTGCCCAGCTCTCTCCCCAGCCCTCTCCGCAGGCCTCTCCCCAGGCCCCGGCGCGGGCAAGGGAGGGCCGCGGACCCGGGGCTCCCGGGCTTCCCGGCCATCCCGACCGGGCCGAGGTCGGCGCCCTGCTGGTGCGCACGCTGCGCGCGACCCTGACGGTGATCGAGGGGTTCGTCCCCGAGTGCCCGGCCCCGCCCGTCCCCGAAGATGATCTCGACCCGTGACGGGAAGCCCCTGATCGGGCATACTCAACGGCCGCAGCCCCTCGAACTGGACCTTCCCGCGATCCGGGAGGGCACCATCGGCTGTGAGCCCCGAGACCCGGCGACGCGTACCACCCTCACGCGCCGCCCCGTGCTTGACGAGTGAGGAGAGCGCAGCCATGACCGACCGCGCGCCGCAGGTGGACCGATCGCTGCCCACCGAGGAGTCCCGAGACCTGCTCGCGCTCGTACGCGAGATCGCGCAGCGGGAGATCCGCCCCCGGGCCGCCGAGGAGGAGGATGCCGGCCGCTTCCCCCGGGAGGTCTTCGGACTCCTTTCCGAGTCCGGGCTGCTGGGACTCCCGTACGCCGGCGAGTTCGGCGGCGGCGACCAGCCGTACGAGGTCTACCTCCAGGTGCTGGAGGAGCTGGCCGCGGCCCGCCTGACCGTCGGCCTCGGCGTCAGCGTGCACTCGCTGGCCTGCCACGGCCTGGCCGGCTACGGAACCAAGGAACAGCGGAGCGCCCATCTGCCCGCGATGCTCGGCGGCGGACTGCTCGGCGCGTACTGCCTCTCCGAGCCGGCCGCGGGCTCGGACGCGGCCTCCCTGGCCACCAAGGCGGTCCGGGACGGCGACGACTGGCTGATCACCGGGACCAAGGCCTGGATCACCCACGGCGGGGTCGCCGACTTCTACACCGTGCTGGCCCGCACGGGCGTGGAAGGCCCGAAGGGCATCACGGCCTTCCTGGTCCCGGGCGACGCGGAAGGCCTCACGGCCGCGGTCCCCGAGAAGAAGATGGGCATGAAGGGCTCGCCGACCGCCCAGCTGCACTTCGACGGCGTACGGGTCCCGGACTCGCGCCGCATCGGCGAGGAGGGCCAGGGCTTCAGCATCGCCCTGGCCGCCCTGGACGCGGGCCGCCTCGGCATCGCCGCCTGCGCGATCGGCGTGGCGCAGGCCGCGCTCGACGAGGCAGTGGCCTACGCCCTGGACCGCAAGCAGTTCGGACACCCCATCGCGGACTTCCAGGGCCTGCGGTTCATGCTGGCCGACATGGCGACGAAGATCGAGGCGGGCCGCGCGCTGTACCTGGCGGCGGCCCGGCTGCGGGACGCGGGCAAGCCCTTCTCCCGCCAGGCGGCCATGGCCAAGCTCTTCTGCACCGACGCGGCGATGGCCGTCACGACGGACGCGGTCCAGGTGCTCGGCGGCTACGGCTACACGGCGGACTTCCCGGTCGAGCGGCTGATGCGCGAAGCGAAGGTCCTCCAGATCGTGGAGGGCACGAACCAGATCCAGCGCATGGTCATCGCCCGCCACCTGGCGGGCCCGGAATCCCGCTAGTGCTGTGGCCGGAAAGGTTTGCCGGGTCGCGGTGTCCGGTGGGGTGCATTGCAAGGCGGAGGACCGCGACTCGTACTGGACGTACCGTCGTGGTCCGACAACGCGGCGAGGTGCCGTGCCGGGCGCCGTGACACGGTGAACCTTTCCGGTCACAGCACTAGCCGCCTACGCCCCGAAGAGGGGGCCGGTCGGCCAGATGGGGGAGGAGGCGATCCGGGACCACTCCGGATCGCGCTGCCCCGGCAGGGTCCGGCCGTCCTCCTCCCAGCGGGTGAGCAGCGCGCTGTAGATGGGCGGGTCGGGGGCCTGCCGAACCGATTCTTCGTACCCTGCGGCGGGCGCCCGCCGACGGCGCCCCACCCTCGGCGTGGAAGTCTCCATCGTGGTCATACGGGGCCAACGCGCCACCGGACCCACGGGTAACCCCGCCCATCCGTTCGACCTTTCCCCTCCCGCCCCTCCCGCCCCGCGGTTCCTGGCCGTACCACGCCCCCGGCGCCGGGGTGTTGCCCGGTTGCCGGGGGCGCGGCCGTGCCGAGTGCGGTCGTCAGTGTCCGTGACCGTCGTTGTGGGCCGGAGGTGTGGAGGCCGGCTTCGGCGCGGGGGTGGAGGCCGGTGCCGGAGCGGTGGCCGTGGAAGGACTGTCGGCGGGGGCGTGGTCGTCTGCGGTGGGTTCGTCCGCGGTGCCGTGGCTGTGGCCGCCGCCGGGCGCGGTCTCCATGGATGCCGCGATCTCGCGCAGGCCGAAGAGGGCGAGGGCCGCTACGGCGAGGATGCTCAGGCCCAGCAGGCTGAAGATGCGCTGCCAGGGGGTGTCGGCGTCCTTGATGACGTAGGCGATGAAGGAGACGACGATGCCGGCGGGAACGAGGACGGCGCCGCGGGCGGGGAAGTCGTCGAAGTGCTGGAGCCCGCCGCTGAGCATGCCGATGCCGAACGAGAGCAGCAGCGAGGAGCCGATCACGACCAGCATGCGCGCGGGTCCGGGCCGCTCGCGGGTGAGGAGGAACTCGTTGAGGACGGTCGCGGCGAGGAAGACGAGCGCGCCGTAGCCGGCGATGCGGGTGTAGCGGTCGGGGTCGAGCGGGTGGTGGACGACGGCGCCGCTGATGAGGCCGGCGCCGACGAAGTAGCCGACGTACCCGAGATAGCGGGCGGCCAGCGAACGCTTGCCGGAGGAGTGCGCCTTGCGCCGGGCGGCCCGCCCGGCGGCGTGCGGCGTGTGGTCTGCGGTCCGGGCGTCGAGGAGCCGGGGAGAGGTCATGTCGTGGAGTTCCTTGGGTGCTGCGTGCGTGGCTCATCACCCGGCGGACCGCCGCGGTAGGGCGGGCCGGGGTGGGCGAGGAGAGTCAGGACAGATCGGGGCGAACGGCCCGGATCTATACCTGCTGCACCACGGAACCGAGGCAACTCCGCAAGGGAGGCAGGCCGCAGGGGAGGGTCCGGGTCCAGGGCTGCGGCGTCATCGCGGCGAAAGCCGGAGTGAGCTCGCTCAGGGGGACCAGGTGTGGGCAGGGCAGGTCGATCCCGTGCTGCGGGTGGCCGGAGGCGCATGCCTCGGCGGGGTGTGCGTGCCGGCTGTCGCCGTCGCGGCCGTCGGGGCTCTGGTCGGCGCCGTCGCCGTCGCCGTCGTGCGCCGTGTGGGTGCCGTCGCTCTCCACGGGCACCTGGTGGGGCACTGTCACGGCCCCGCCGGTGACGTGCGCGGAAGCGCTCTCGGCCCCGGCGGCGTGGGTGTAGAGGAAGGCGAACAGTAGCGCGGCCAGCCACAGCAGCTTGAGCGGGCCCGCCGGTCGGCGGGTCCGCGTCGTGCCGCATGCAGCCCGGGCCGTGACCATGGCGCGACCTTACCCGGCGTCCCGACGGCGCTGTCCACCAGCCCGGTCGTCGCACGTGCCCACGCCCCCCGCCGGGCCTCGACGCGAAGCTGCCCGGGCGCACCCTCAGGGTGCGCCCGGGCAGTTTCGCCCCGTACGGCCTGTGCGCCCTGCGCGGCCGGGTTCGGCGGTCGGCTCAGTGGTGGGCTCAGTGGTGGGCGTGGACGACGGCATGCCCCTTGCCGCGGCCGATCATCCACTTGTTCACCGGTGTGGTGATCACGAAGGCGACGGCGAAGCCGCCCAGCAGCGCGGACCAGAACAGTGCGTCGGACAGATGGGCGTCCATCGCCCCGGGGGTCATGGCGATGATGCCGTTGTCGACGAGCTCCATCACGGCGATCGAGACGGTGTCCGCGGCCAGCGCCACCTTGATCGCGCTCTTCCAGCCCAGCCCGGCCTTGCGGACGGCGAACAGGGTGAAGGAGTAGCCGAAGACGAACGCCAGGGTGATCGCCAGGACCATCGTCTGGACGTTGCCCCACATCAGCGCGGTGCCGATGACCATGCCGAGGATCTCGCCGATGGCGCACCCGGTGAGGCAGTGCAGCGTCGCCTTCGCCGCGGATCCCCAGGTCACCGGGCCCGGCTGATGCCCGGTGTGACCCTGGTGCGCCTGGTGCGCGGCGTGGTCGTGCGCGGTGCTGGTGTGGTGTGCGCCGTGATCCATGACCGTCATCCCCATTCCCGTTAAGTGTGACCCCCCTCCTGGGGTCCCACACAGCAAACCGTATACCCCCCGGGGGTATTCCGCGAGGGGTGCGGGCAGAAGAAAGCGGGGGAGCGCGGCGGCCGGTACGGTCCGCCGCGCCCCTCCGTCGGGGTCAGTTCTTGCCGAGCAGGCCGTTCATCCTGGCGATCTCGGCGGTCTGCGAGGTGATGATGGCGTCGGCCATCGCCTTGGCCTCCGGGTAGGCCCCCTGGGCCTTCTCCGTCTCGGCCATCGCCACGGCACCCTCGTGGTGCTTGATCATCAGCTGCATGAAGGCCGTGTCGAAGGCCGTGCCCGACGCCTTCGCGAGGTTGTCCATCTCCTCGGGCGTCATCATGCCGCCCGCCCCGTGCGCGGAGTGGTCCGCGGCGCCCTCGGCCGGCACCTGCTCACCCCAGGAGGCGAGCCAGCCCGAGAGGGTCTTGATCTCCGGGTCCTGGGCCTTCTTGATCTCCGAGGCGAGTTCCTTCACCTCGGCGGACTGTGCGCGGGTGAGGGCGAGATCCGCCATCTCCACCGCCTGGCGGTGGTGCGGGATCATTCCCTTGGCGAAGGTGACGTCGCCGGCGTTGTGCGAGGCCGACGGGGTCGGGGTGGACGGGGTGGCCGGAGCGGTCGACGTCGCCGACCGGTGGCCGCCGTGCCCTGTCGAGGTGTCGTCGCTCGACCCGCAGGCCGCGAGGATGAGCGAGGCCGCGCCCGCGGCGGCGACAACGGCGGTACGGCGGAGGAAGTGCTTGTTCATGGTGGTGCGACTCCTTGGTGCGCAGCCCTGAAGCGGGCATGCGGGAGGCGGAAGTGAGGGCTTGGCCGGGGCGCGGCGCCACGCCGCCCGGCGAGGGCCGGGGCGTGCGGGTGCCGTGCGGGCAGCTCTAAATCCGCAGGAGTTGTAGTTCGGCCAGGTCGGGCGGGGCCCGTCCGTTCTCGGGAGCCCCGGGCGCGCCGGAGGGCAGTGCCACGACCGCGGGCGCGAGGCCGAGGGTGGCGGTCAGGGCGGGAGGGGCGTACGCGACACCGATACCGGTCGCCGCGCAGGTCGCATCCGCGTGATGGGCGGCCGGGGCGTGCCCAGCTCCGCCGGCGGCGTGAGAACAGTCCCCCGCCATTTCGTGGCCGGCCGCCTCCGCGGCCATCGCCGCGCCGTGCGATCCGGCACCCGCCGACGCCTTCGCGGGCACAGCCCCGGGGCCCAGGCCGTGCATCCCCAGAACCCCGATCAGCACCGCGAGCACCAGCAGCACAAGACCGCGCCCGGCAGGGCGGCGTCCAGGCGACAGGGCGGCGGAGTTCATGAGCTCATCGTACGGTCCGACCCCGAAGCCCCCGAGCTGACGCGCGCATGCGGCTCGCCACCGCGCAAATCACCCCCCTCAGCCGACCCCACCCTCTACAACCAAGCCGCGCACCCCCCCCGGCCCTCCGAGGCCGAGCCAAGCCGCGCAGCCGTGCCCGCGGGCGGCCAAGGGGCCCCGTGCCCCGTCGGAAGAGCGCACCGGCCCTTCCGCGTGAACGGCGCCAGGCCCGACCGGGCCGCACCCCTGGCGAGCACCCTGCCGGGGCCGCGCAATCCGATGGGGTGCCGGCTGATCCGTCGAGGAGCCCTCAGCGGTCACCCGCCCCGCGCGGGCCCCACAACCCGGGAGGGTCAGCTGACCCTCCCGGGGAGTCCCAGGCGAGCACCCTGCGCGGGCCCCACAGACAGGGAGGGTTAGCACCCTGCGCAGACCCGCAACCCGCAAGGGTCAGCCGATCTGTCCGGAAGCCTCGGCGGGCACCCTCCGGAGATCCCGCGCCCCGGGAGCGGCAGCAGATCCGACAGGAAGCCTCCGGTGGGCGCGCAGCCCGCGAGGGGGCAGCCGATCCGCCGGGAAGCCTCCGGTGGGCGCGCGGTCCGGGAGCGGCGGCAGTTGATCCGTCGCCCCAGGGGGACTCAACACCCCCCGGGCCGCCCACGGCCTCCGGCCGCCCACGGCCCCCGGGCCGCCCACGGCCTCCGGCCGCCCACGGCCTCCGGCCGCCCACGGCCCCCGGGCCGCCCACGGCCTCCGGCCGCCCACGGCCTCCGGCCGCCCACGGCCTCCGGCCGCCCACGGCCCCCGGGCCGCCCACGGCCTCCGGCCGCCCACGGCCCCCGGGCCGCCCACGGCCTCCGGCCGCCCACGGCCTCCGGCCGCCCACGGCCTCCGGCCGCCCACGGCCTCCGGCCGCCCACGGCCTCCGGCCGCCCA